>JAILZQ010000004.1 GCA_023512415.1 Geminicoccaceae bacterium
CCGTTCGCGGGGCCGCCGAGGCGCTCTTCCGACCACCTCCCCCCGACCAGCGGTGAGTTGGCGGATGCGGTACTGCACCAGCTGCGCCGGCCGTCTCGAGCTGGCTCGGCCGGAAGGCGACGATCGGGAGCGCCACGTTTGCAGCAGCTGCGGCATGATCCATTACCGCAACCCCAAGGTCGTGGTCGGCGCCCTGTGCAGTTGGGGTGACCGTATCCTCTTGTGCCGACGCGCGATCGAGCCGCGTGCCGGCTTCTGGACGATCCCGGCGGGTTATCTCGAGCTCGGCGAGTCCGCGGAGGAGGGCGCCCGCCGGGAAGCGTGGGAAGAGGCACGGGCCGACATCGAGATCGAGGGGCTGATCGCCGTCTACAGCGTACCGCGAGCCGAGCAGGTGCAGCTACTCTACCGGGCCAGGCTCCTGCACCCGAAGGTCGCACCGGGGCCGGAGAGCCTCGACGTCCGGCTCGTCGAGTGGACGGAGATACCCTGGAACGAATTGGCCTTTCCCACCGTCGACTGGGTCCTCCGCAGAGGCCGGGAGTTGCACGGCAGGCCCGGACCGCTCGTCACCGTGTTCAATCCCTCGGATCACGAGAGCTGAGGGGTCCGGCCGAGCGCTTGACAGCGCCGGCGATCATGGTACCCGGCTCCACCATGTTGCGTGGTCAAACCTCGGCGGGTCTGGCGCGCGACCGACGACGTCGGTCGCAAGTCGAACTCACGCGCAGCTGATCGACCAACCTTCCGAAGGGTCGGTATCTCGGCTGGCGCGACGCCATCGTCTCTCCGGCTCCGGATCCGGCCACCATGCTTCAACTCCGTCTCGAATGCGACGCCGACGAAGCCGCTGTAGAAGCGCTGCTGGATTCGGCCTTCGGGTGCGACCGAAGGCGGAAGATCTCCTACCGTTATCGTACGGGAATCCCGCGCGTCGACGCTTTGTGCCTGATCGCGGAAGAGGCTGGGCGTCTCGTCGGCACCATCCGCTATTGGCCGATCCGGTTGGACGACACGCCGGCGCTTCTCCTGGGCCCGGTCGCGATCGATCCGAGCCGAAGGGCCGTGGGTATCGGCCGCGCGTTGATCTTCGAAACACTGGCCCGAGCGGCGGACCTCGGCTGGAAGCTGGTCTTCCTCGTCGGCGACCGTGATTATTACCGGCGCTTCGGCTTCGCCCAGGTCCCGCCCTCGGTCATCATGCCGGGGGAGGACCCGTCGCGCGTTCAGTGGCGGGGTCTGGCAGGTGCGGAGCTCCCGCCTTCAGGTGGCGAGCTCCTGCGCGCCGATGGCACGCCCATCCAACCAGCGGAGCAAAGGCTCACGGATCGCCGACAGCCCTTTGTAAGAAGCGACGGGATCGGGCATCTCGCGCAGTCGGGCGGCGAGCGCGGCGGCGATCCCCGGCGAGCGGGCTACCTCCTCCAGGAGGACCACATGGGTCTTGACCGTGAACAAGATGGCGCGGGTCTCCGGTAGTCTTCGTAAAGTCTGCCGCTCGACACGCAGCCAAAGTGATCGACCGGCACGATCGACATCGAGCTCACGCAGATGATCGGACCGGTCCGGCCGGCAAAGCTCGGGCGTCGAGGTCAACGTCCAGTTCGCCCGCCAGACCGGGCGGTCCACCTCGAGCGTGCGGAAGAACCGATCGACCGGCGAACCCAGCCGGTCGGCGAACCCGGGCACCGGTCCGTGGATGTCACCCACCGAGCGGCCGATTTTGTCCGCGAGTCTCCAGTGCAAGGGGAAGCACAGGTGCCCCGCGCGCAGCTGGTACGATCCGTCTGGGCTTTCGGCGAGGACCAACAGATCCTCCTGGATCACGCAGCCGCAAGACAGCAGCGGGTCCGGAGCATCGAGGCGGACGATTTCACCCGTCGACCGCACCCGGAGCCCTTCGCTCACCCGCTCGAATCGCGCGCCCGCGTGGAAGGCGAGCCAGTCGACCACGAGCCCGAGGACTTCGCGGCAGGCCGGTTCCGCTTCAGGCAACATCTCGTAGACCAAGGCTCGGCGCTCGGCGCTGAGCCTGCGGCGCTCGCCGACTTCCTCTTCCCAGCGATCGTCGAGGACGAGCCAATGTCGCGCGTCGAGGGCCCGGAGACCCATCGAGAGCTTCCAAGGCCCCTCGAGGAACTGGAGCGGTATCGTGGACATGCCTCGATCGAGCGGCGACCGGCCACCTTGTCAAGCCATGCCGCCGGGCGCCGTCGCCTCCGGCGAGCCGACACGTTGCCGCAAAGCGCGGGATGGCCTAGAGCCTCCCTCGCCGGGGCGTAGCTCAGCCTGGTAGAGCGCCAGCTTTGGGAGCTGGATGTCGCGTGTTCGAATCACGCCGCCCCGACCACGACTCCGCGCCTCTCCTCGAGCTCCGCGCCGTGTCAGCGGGGTACAGCTCCGGGCAAGTTCTGTTCGATCTCGACCTCACGGTGGGAGAAGGCGAGGTCGTGGGCCTGGTCGGCCGGAACGGGATGGGCAAAACGACGACGCTCTTGACGATCATGGGCCGTATCCGAGCCCGGTCCGGATCGATCGTGTTCGGCGGCGTGCGGCTGGAGGGCTTGCCACCGTTCCGGATCGCCCGACTCGGCATCGGCCTCGTGCCCGAGGGTCGGCAGGTCTTCGCGAACCTCACGGTGCGGGAAAATCTGCTCGCGACCGCCCGAGACCCCGCCGGCGACCTCCCCGGCTGGACGTTGGAGGAGGTGTTCCGTCTGTTCCCACGCTTGGCGGAGCGCGTCGACCAGCTCGGCGATCGGCTTTCCGGTGGCGAGCAGCAAATGCTCGCCATCGGCCGCGCGCTCATGGCGAACCCGCGGCTCCTGCTACTCGACGAAGCGACCGAGGGCCTGGCCCCGCTGGTGCGTCGAGAGATTTGGCGCGTGCTGGGTGATCTGAAGAAGCGGGGGCATGCGATCCTGGTCGTGGACAAGGACGTCGTGGCCCTGGCCTCCGTAGCGGACCGTTTCTGTGTCTTGGAAAAGGGCCGGCTCGTCTGGCAGGGGCCTTCGAGGGCCCTGCTTGCCGATCGCGACAGCCTGGAACGTCATTTGGGCATTTGACGTCGCCGGTTGCGGGGAAGCGCGCCGCTTTCTTCCGCCCGGCGACGCAGCTCGGGTGAAACCCTTTCGGTTCCCAGAACCTCCTCGGTGTGCTCGGCGAAACGAGGTGGCCCGCTGCGGACCACCGGCTCGCTCCTGTCCGGCTTGATGGGCGTGGCCATCGCTCGATAGTCACCGATCTCGAGGATCATCCGTCGATGCGCGGTGTGCGGATGCGTGGTCGCCGCGCGCAGCCCGAAGATCGGCCCGGCCGGCACGCCGGCATCGATCAACCTCTGCCAGAGCTCGCCACCGTCGTGTCGGGCGAGAACACGCTCGAGCGCCTCCTTGAGCGCTGCTCGGTTCACGACACGCGCGGCATTCGAGGCGAACCGCGGATCTTCGGCGAGTTCGGGCGCTCCGATGATCTCGCAAAGGCGGTGGAACGCCCGCTCGTTGCCAACGGCGAGGAAGAGCGGAACCGTTCCGGTCCGGAACGCGTCGTACGGACTGATGTTGGGATGCGCGCTGCCCGTCAGCTCCGGCTCCTTCCCGGACAGAAAGAAGTTGGCGGCGTGCGGATGCATCATCGCATGACCACAGTCGAAGAGGCTCACGTCGAGATGCTGGCCCCGACCGGAGCTCTGGCGCTCGATCAGCGCCATGAGGATCGCGATTGCCGCGTAGAGGCCGGTTCCGATGTCGACGAGCGGGATCCCGATTCGGACGGGTCCGCTCTCGGGCGATCCGTTGACGGAAAACATGCCGACGAGGCCCTGAACGACCGCGTCGTAACCGGGACGACCGCCCAGAGGACCGTCGGGGCCGAACCCGGTGATGCTGCAGTGGACGAGTCGGGGAAACCGCTCGGTCAAATAAGCACGCCCGATCCCCCACCCCTCGAGGGTTCCGGGCTTCAGGTTTTCGACGAGCACGTCCGCGCCTTCGAGCAGCGCGAGCAGCAACTCCCGGCCCGCGGCCTTCGTGAGATCGATGCCGATGGACCGTTTGTTCCGGTTGACACCGAGGAAGTAGGAGGCGTCACCGTCGAGGAAGGGGGGGCCCCAGTCGCGCGTCTCGTCGCCTTGTGGCGGCTCGACCTTGATCACGTCGGCGCCGTGGTCACCCAGGATCTGCGTGCAGAAGGGTCCTCCCAAGACTCGGGTGAGATCGACGACCGTGAGGCCGGAGAGCATACCCGATCCCGGGCGCTGGCGACCACTGGACATGGAGTACCTTCATGGAGGCGGGCCGGACCACTGCCGTTGCCCCCATCTAGGCCCGACCGGCGAGAAGTGCCAAGCGGGGACTGGAGAACCGGGCCCGCCTCTGGCGAGTTCGGACCCGCGGGGTTCGGAGGTTGGGGGAGGTCCGATCGTGCGCGTCGCCACGGCGTCCATCGTTGCTGCCGCCTTGTCGGTTTCCGTCGCGCAAGCCGAAGAGCTGCGGATCGGCTTCATGGCGACGTTCACCGGCCCCGGTGCCAATCTGGGTCAGCATCTACGCGACGGGTTCTTGCTGGGTGTCGA
This sequence comes from Geminicoccaceae bacterium, assembly GCA_023512415.1. GTDB lineage: Bacteria > Pseudomonadota > Alphaproteobacteria > Geminicoccales > Geminicoccaceae > JANXAZ01. The sequence continues at coordinate 4,574 of JAILZQ010000004.1, forward strand.
GCACGCGGGGGGACGGCTCGGAGGTCTCGAGACGCATGTGATCGTCAGCGACGATCAACTCAAACCGGATATCGCGCGGCAGGAGGTCGACAAGCTTTTGACCCGCGACAAAGTTCATTTCGTCGTGGGCGTCGTTTTCTCCAATGTCTTGATGGCCATTTACAAGCCCGTCATCGAATCCGGGGCTTTTTTGATTTCGGCGAATGCCGGGCCGTCGCCGATCGCTGGCGCCCTGTGTTCCGAGCGTTTCTTCTCGACATCTTGGCAGAACGATCAAACCCATTCCGTGATGGGAAAATATGCGCAGGACAAAGGGTTCGCCCGCGTCTTTCTTTTGGCCCCGAATTACCAAGCGGGGAAGGATGCGCTTAACGGCTTCAAGCGGTATTACAAAGGCACGATCGTGGACGAAATTTTTACACCATTGGGCGCGGTCGATTTTTCCGCGGAGATCGCCAAGATCCAGGCCCTGAAGCCCGAGGCCGTGTACGCGTTCATGCCGGGCGGCTCGGGCATTGCACTTATCAAACAATATGCCCAGGCGGGTCTGAGCAAACAGGTCCCGTTCCTCTCCGCCTTCACCGTGGACGACACCTCCCTCCCGGCCGTGGGCGCGTTGGCCGATGGGATGGTTTCGGCTTCGCAATGGGCAGTGGACCTGAAAAATCCGGCCAACGAGCGGTTCGTTGCCGCATTCCGTGCGCGCTTCGGCTACGTGCCCTCCTACTTCGCCGCACAAGCCTACGATGCCGCTCAGTTGGTCGATGCCGGGATCAAAGCCACCGGCGGTCGGCTCGACGACAAGGCCGCTCTCCGGGATGCGCTACGCCGTGCGCAGTTTCCGTCGGTGAGGGGCCGGTGGAAGCTCAACGCGAACCATTTTCCCGTGAGCGATTTTTACTTGGTGACGCCCGGGACGCTCGGTGACGGTACCCGCGCGATGGTTCACGGGGAGCTCGTTTTCGCCGATTACGCCGATGAAAATGCCAAAGACTGCCCGATGCGTTGGTAACGAGGCTCCGGAGAGGCAAACTTGGATGGATCGCTGCTTCTCGTTCAATTATTGAACGGGATTCAGGTCGGCATATTGTTGTTCTTGGTCGCCTCGGGCTTGACCTTGGTCTTCGGGATCCTCGACGTCATCAATTTGGCACATGGCGCCCTGTTCATGGTCGGAGCTTATGCTGGAGCTCTCGCCGCGGTCGGCACGGGCTCCGTAGTTTGGGCGCTGATCGCCGCCCCGATCACCGCGCTGCTGGTCGGCATCGCCCTCGATCGGCTCGTTCTCCGTCAACTCTACGATCGGGATCATCTCGATCAAGTGCTCGCCACGTTCGGTTGCCTGTTGTTCTTGAACGAGCTCGCGCGGGCCGTTTTCGGCCCGGCCGCTCGTCCTTATCCGTTGCCAACACTCCTCGAGGGAAGCATAGGCCTACCGGGAGGCGTGAGTTACCCGGTTTGGCGATTGGCGATCATCCTCGTGGGCTGTCTCACGGCAGCCGGCCTGAGCTTCGTTCTCGTGCGGACCCGCTTCGGCATGCTCGTGCGCGCGGCTGCCACCAACGCACCGATACTCGAAATGCTCGGGGTGGACGTTCGGCGTTTGTGCCTTCTCACGTTCGGCATGGGGGCCGCACTCGCCGGCTTCGCCGGCGCGATGGCCGGGCCGATCGTGGCGATCCAGCCCGGGATGGGCGATCAGGTCTTGATCCTCGCTTTCGTCGTGATCGTCACCGGGGGCACCGGCTCGGTCCGCGGCGCCCTCGCCGGGTCACTGTTGGTCGGGCTCGCCGACACGCTCGGGCGATCCTTCCTGACCGATCTCGCGCGTTTGGTCTTGCCCCCGGCGCCCGCCGCCCAGTTCGGCCCCGCCATCGCCTCGATGATGGTCTACCTGGTGATGGCTGTGGTCCTCCTCGTGAAGCCACAAGGCCTGCTCCCCGTCCGGGGCTCCCATCGTTGAGAGAGCGGCGCCGACCGCTGGTTTGGAGCTCGACTGCGGTCGCGTTTTTCGTCGCCGTCGCCGTAGCACTTCTGGCTTTCGGTACCGTCGGGGAAAGCTTTTACATCAGGCTCGTCAATCGTGCCATGATCTTCGCGCTAGCGGCCCTGGCGCTCCACCTCCTCGTCGGCGTCGCGGGCCTCGTCAGCCTCGGCCAAGCGGCGTTTCTCGGGGTTGGAGCCTATGCAGTCGGCATCCTGGCGGAGCATGGTGTTCACGACGGGGTGGTGCATTGGCTGGTCGGCGTCGCTGCGGCCGGCCTCACGGCACTGCTCATCGGTGCGCCGAGCTTGCGCACACGGGGGGTCTCTTTCATCATGATTACTTTGGCATTTGCCCAGATGTTGTATTTCGTGGCGAATTCGCTCAGCCGATACGGTGGCAACGACGGCCTCACCATTTGGGTACCAAGTCGTTTTCCCGGTGGGCTCTCCTCGTCGAAGCCCGAAACGTTGGCCTGGTTGTCGTTCGTCATCCTGCTCTTTGCCTATCTCGGCTTGGTCCGACTTCGTGCGTCTCGATTCGGCCGGATCCTCCGCGGGGCCAAAGAGAACGAGCGTCGCATGTCGGCTTTGGGCTTCGCCGTGCAGCGATACCGGCTGGCCGCCTTCGTCCTGTCCGGCGCGCTCACCGGTTTGGCCGGCGCCATGCTCGCCAATCTGACCGAGTTCGTGGCACCGGCGTACATGTCGTGGCATCGCTCCGGCGAACTGCTGGCCATGGTCGTTCTGGGCGGCTCGGGCCATCTGCACGGAGCCGTTGCGGGAGCCTTTCTTTTCGTGTTCATCGAGGAGACCCTTTCGCGGTTCACGAGTCATTGGGCTTTGGTCTTTGGTCCCTTTCTGGTCTTGGCGGTTCTGACCGACCGAGGCCGAACGTTGCGGAGGCTCACCAGGGGGATCCGGGACCATTGACAGCTCTACTTCAGGGTCGAGGACTTTCGAAGCGTTTCGGCGCCGTCGTCGCTACCGCGGATCTCGACATCGAGGTCCGCTCTGGAGAGATCCACGCCGTCATCGGCCCGAACGGAGCCGGGAAGTCCACACTCCTGAGCCTGTTGTCCGGCGAGATCCGGCCCGACTCGGGTCGGATCTTGCTCGACGGCCGGGACGTCACGCGAATGCCGGTCCACCGGCGCGCCCGGCTCGGCCTCGGCCGGACCTTTCAGGTTTCGAGCGTACTCGCGAGCTTCACCGTCCTCGAAAACGTGGCGATCGCGATCCAGGCGCGGCTGCGGAGCGGCTGGCGCCTGCTCAAGCCAGCCGACACCGATCCCGAGTTGAACGAACCTGCGAGGCTCGTCTTGGAGCGCTTGTCGCTCCTCGAGTTGGCCGACCGCCGGGCAGCGGAGCTCGCCCATGGGGAGCGGCGATTGCTCGAACTCGCGGTCACGCTCGCCACCAAGCCGAAATTCCTTCTTCTCGACGAGCCCTTCGCCGGTGTGGCAACCGGGGATGGCGAGCGCCTCGTACGGGTCCTCGACCTGGCGCGGCGCGAGTTCGGTTTGCTGCTCGTGGAGCACGACATGCAGGCTGTCTTTCGGCTTGCCGATCGTGTCACGGTCCTGGTGCAGGGCCGATGCATCGCGACTGGTACGCCCACCGAAGTTCGCGCCGACCGTGCGGTCCGCGCGGCCTACCTCGGCGAACCTCGAGGAGGCACGGACTAGGAGGAGACGGGGACTAGGAAGTCCCTTGCAGCGGAACTGCTGCTCTTCGCCTACCCGCGACGGGGGCTCGAACCGTGCGTGGGTGGGAGCGACCGCTGCTCCTCTCCCTCGCATGTCGGACCCTGCCGCGCCGCGGCCCGTGGCGAAGGTCGAGTTCACCCCGGTGCCGCCGAGAAGCGCTCAGCGAGGCGCGTCACGGTCTCTCTGTCGTCCGCCGGCCCCGGACCGCAGGAGCGCAGCTCCGTTTCGGCGCGCGCGTCGAGAGGAGTCGATTTCGCGTTTTCATAGTGCTGCCGGGTGCGACGCCGAAGGGTCCGACGGTTCCGCGCCCGACCGCGCAATTCCAGGCCTTCCTTCAGCCTCGGGGCACGCGTGACACTTACGTCTCGAGCGCTTCCGCGCTGCCAATCTCCAAGTGAATCCTTCGGTACGAAGACTCCGTCCCCGATCAGGGATGATCGCAGTGCAAAGCTCTCGCTCGGCCGCCCGTGGCCCCCCAGCTCCCCTCCGAACCTCTCTGTCAACGCTCGGTCAGAGCGCGATCCTTCGCCTTGATGAGCGGCTTCATCAGGTAGTGCAGTACTGTTTTTCGACCCGTCAGAACATCGATCTCAGCGGTCATGCCGGGAATGATCGTCAACGGGTGATCGTCCGTCCCCAAATGATTTTGATAAGTCCGTATTCTCACGCGGTAGAAGCTCTCCCCACGCTCGTTCGTTATCGTATCCGCACTGATATCTTCTACCTGCCCTTTCAGGCCGCCGTAAATCGAATAGTCGTACGCGGTTATCTTCACCGTCGCGCTGAGGCCAGGTCGAATGAACGCGATGTCCGATGGTCTCACATGCGCTTCCAGAAGGAGAGTATCCTCGAGAGGCACGATTTCGAGAATATCCTGTCCAGGTTGTACGACACCGCCAATCGTATTGATTTTGATCTGTTTGATCGTTCCCCGAAGCGGAGCCCTCACCTCCGTGCGCCGTACTCGATCCGCTCCGGCTTGCACGATCTCGCGTATCCCGGCGAGTTCCGCTGCCTTCTGCGTGAGCTCCTCTTGCGCTTGCGCCCGAAAACTCGAGTATGCCCTTTCGACCTTCTGATTGGCCTCGCGGATCGCCGCCCGTACACGCACGATGGCCGCTCGCGTGCCGTCGACCGCCCCCCGAAGATCGTTGACCTCTCGCTGCAGCTTGATGAAGATGGATTGTGACATGTCGCCACGGCGCGCCGCGGGTTCCGCCAGGCGCAGTTCCTCCCTGGCCAGTTCCAGGGAACGTTCGTACTGCGCGAGCTTCGTTTCGAGTTCCCTCAGCTCTTGTTCGCGTTGCTGGGCCTGGCTTCTCAGGATTTGAACCTCTTTGTCGAGGTTCTCCTGGCGGCTGGCGAACAGCATCAGCTCCTTCTCGGCCACTTCACGCGCCTCGGCCAGGACCTCCGGCGGAAAGACGAGCTTCACGTCCTCGATTTCGGCATTCAATCGCGCGATCGCCGCAAGGAGTGCCAAGTAGCGGGCCCGCTTCTCGCGGTAATCACTCTCGGCACGCACGTTGTCGATACGGAGCAGAACCTGTCCTTCCTCGACGACCTGCCCCTCACGAACGAAGAGCTCTGCAAGAATACCGCCTTCCAAATTTTGGATGACCTGAATTTGACGCGACGGAATGACACGACCTTCGGCCCGCGTTACTTCATCGATCAGGGCCCAATTCGCCCATGCCAAGAACGCCCCGAAGAATGCGACCACGGTGAGGAGCAGGAGATGGCTGAAACCCCGGGGTCGCAACCGGTCGGCTGCCGCCGCGCCGGCGACGAATTCCGCGAGTTCGGCGTCGATCGCGCGCCTGCGCGGCCGTCCAGCGAGCAAGACGATCGTGCCCACGTCAAGTCTCCCCACGGATCTGCCCGGCCGCTAGGGCCTTGAGGACCTTGTCCTTCGGACCGTCCGCCACCACCCGGCCACCCTCCATGACGATGAGTCGCTCGACGAGGACGAGCAGGGAGGCCCGGTGCGTCACCAACACCAGGGTCCTTCCCGTCAGCTCCCGAGCGATCCGCTGGATGAAACGAGCCTCCGCACCGTTGTCCATGGCACTCGTCGGCTCGTCCAAGACGAGAACGGGAGGGTCGAGAAGCAAGGCTCTGGCTATCGCCACGGCTTGCCGTTGCCCGCCGGACAACATTTCACCGCGCTCTCCGACGTTCAGATCGTAACCCGCCGGGTGGCGACCGACGAAATCTTCGACGCCCGCGGTGAACGCAGCGCGCAACACGGCCGCATCGTCGACGAACGGCGCGCCGAGCGTAATGTTCTCGCGGATGGAGCCCTGAAAAAGAACGACATCCTGGGGGACGCATCCGATATTGCGGCGAAGATCGGCGGGATCGATCTGCCGGATGTCGACCCCGTCGAGCAGGACCGCACCCGTATCGGGCTCGTAGAGACCGAGAACGAGCTTTTCGACCGTCGACTTGCCCGACCCGATCCGACCGATGAGGCCGACCCGCTCGCCCGGAGCGATGCGAAACGACACGTCGCTCAACGCCGGCAGCTTCTGCCCAGGATAGCAGAACGACACGCCCTTGAACTCGATCGCCCCCTTGACCGCCGAACGATGAACGAAGACGCGACCCGGCGGGCGTTCCGTGGGCAGCTGCATGATGCCGTTCAGCGTGTCCAGAGATGTGCGCGCCTGATGGTAGCGCGTGAGTACGGCCGCAACTTGACCGAGCGGTGCCATCGCGCGGCCCGCGAGGATGCTACACGCGATCAGTCCGCCCATCGTCAGACGACCTGCCCCGATTTCGTACACACCTACGACGATCACGCCGACGTAAACGCCATTACCCACCAAGTTGGCGAAATTGACCGTGATCGCCGAAAGGAGGCGGCTCTGGTTGGCGGACTCCGCCGTCGCCCCGACCAAATTTTCCCACGCCCGCTGCATTCTGCCCTCGGCGCCGATACTCTTGATGGTCTCGAGGCCGTTGATCGCCTCGACGAGAACGCCGTGCTTTTGCGATGTCTCACGGAAGGTCCGTCGAACGACGCGGTTCAAGGGAACTTGCAACAGCAGGCCCACCCCGATCACGAGTGGGATCCCAGCGAGCGGCACGAGGGCGACGACACCGCCGATGAGCCATATGATCGTGACGAACAGAACCACGAAGGGAAGATCGACCAGACTGGTCAAGGTGGCGGACGTGAAAAAGTCCCTCAGCGTCTCGAATTCTCGAAGATTGCTCGCAAATGCGCCCGCGGAGCGAGGACGCGCTGCCATTCGGATCCCCAGAACGTGCTCGAAGATCCTACTTGCCAACTTGATGTCGGCGATCTTGCCGGCCGCGTCGACGAAATAACCACGCAAAATTTTGAGGAGAAAATCGAAACCCAGAACCACGATCATGCCGATCGTGAGCACCCACAGCGTCTCCAACGCATTATTGGGCACGACCCGATCGTACACGTTCATCGCGAACAGGGAGGTGGCGATCGCGAAACAGTTGATCAGGACGGATGCAAGCACCACCTCACTGTAAATCGGCCATTGCCGAATGATCGTCGACCAGAACCAGTGCTCCGTTTTATCGTGGAGCGATTCCCGATCGCCCGAGACGAATCCTGATGTTGGTTTGGTAAAGAATGCGTAGCCGGAATAATGCGAACGAAGTTCGTCCACACTCAGGGTGATCTTTCCGCCTCCGGCTTCGGGAAGCAGCAGCTCGTAACGATCAGGCGCTTCCCGTCGCAGCAAGACCGCGGCACGGCGATTGCGAAACAGCAGAACGCAAGGAAGGACGAGATCGTCGATCGCTTCCAAGGGTCGGCGAAGCAACCGGGTGCTGAGCCCTGCCCGCTCGGCCGCCCTCGGGAACAAATCGGGCGTGAGCAGGCCGTCCACGAGTGGCAGCCCGGCCGTCAAGGCTTTCGCCGACGCGGGACGCTCCAACAGGTGCGTCAGAGCGACCAGGCAACCGAGGAGCGGGTCGTCCACAGCGGCGTCGGGATGCCGAATGCGCCACTCGGCAGTGCCGGGTCCCGCCGCACGCGGAACCTCCGGCGGCGCGGAACGCCCCCCCGGCGGCACCGTCTCGTTTTCGGCCGGCGCAGATTGGCCGGACGGGGACGAGCTTTGCGCGAACTCCGTCATCACACATGATCCACCGGCGGGCACTCCCTTTCGGTCGGGGAGACGGGCGGCACCTTATGTGCTTTCCCGGGCACAAACCACGCTCTCGAACCAGCCGCACTGCCGAAGCGGTCCCGGAATCCGACCGGTCCAGCGGCAAGCGGCCGACGGCGCAAGCACTTGCGTGGCCACGCCAGGCGCCGCGGGGACGATCCGGTCATCGGCCACTCCGTTGACGCATCCTCGGGCCCGCACTATCAGCCCGAGGGGTTAACGTAGTCTCTACAAAGGCTTCTGCGCGACCTCAAGCATCTGGGCCGACGAACGATGAGGCTGCCGCCACACACTACGCGTCCGGGTCGCTTCAAGCTCCCCGTGCTGTTGGCCTCGGCCGCGGTCGCATTGGCTGCGGACCCGTCGTCCGCGGGATCGATCACCGACACGGTGCGCGCTGCCCTGTCCTCGAACCCCGACATCGCCATCGTGAAGGCCGATCGTCGGGCCGTGGATCAAGAGCTGCGTCAGGCGCGGGCAGGCTACCTGCCTTCGCTCGATCTGCGCGGCGGGGTCGGCATCGAGGCCGCGACCACGCCGGCCACCCGCCGGCGCGGTCCGGGTAGCACCAATGCCACGCAGCAAACCAGGACCGAAGCACAGCTCAAGCTCTCGCAGATGTTGTTCGATGGCTTCGCCACTCAGGCCGAGGTCGAGCGGCAAACGGCAAGGGTCGACAGTGCCGCATATAGGGTCCAGGAGGCTGCCGAATTCGTTGCCGTCGACGCCATCGAGGCTCATCTCGACATTCTCCGCAATCAGCAGATCGTAGCCCTGAACCGCGAAAACGTCGCGGCGCACGAGCGCATTCTGCGGCAGGTTCGGAGCCTCGAGAGAGCCGGCCGGGCGGACGTCGCCGACGTCCAACAGACGGAGGCTCGTCTCGCCAACGCACAGGCCGCGCTCGCCCAGGCGAATGGGGCGCTCGCCGACGCTATCGCGCTGTACCAACGGGTGGTGGGGCGCGATCCGGAAGCCCTCTCCCTCGATCCGCCACCGACATCGGCGTTGCCCAAGGATCGCGAAACCGCAGCGGCTCTCGCCTCGATGCAGAGCCCGACGGTTTTGATCGCCGCTGCGGACGTCGACGTCGCCGCCGCGGAGCTGCGCGGTTCTCGGGCGGGCTATTATCCTCGAATCGACGCGGAACTCACCGCGCAAAGTTTCCGCAATGTCGATGGGGCAGAGGGGCACGACAGTTCGGCGTCCGCGATGTTGGTGCTTCGATACAATCTGTTTCGCGGAGGTGCGGATGTCGCGCGGGAGCGGGAGGCGTTCCACCGCCTGAACGAAGCACGAGCGAGCTTGGTGAAGCAGCGGCTGAAGGCCGAAGAGCAGGCGCGACAATCCGTCAATGCTTACGAAACAGCGAGGGCCAGGGTAGCGGCTCAGCGAGCACGCGTCGAAGCGCAACGTCGCACCCGCGACGCCTATGTCTCGCAGTTCGAGCTCGGCCAGAGGGATCTGCTCGACGTGCTCGACGCGGAGAACGAGCTATTTTTGGCCCGCGTTCAGCTCGTCACCGCCGAGTTCACCGAGCGCTTTGCAATCTACAAGATCCTGGGCGTGACCGGAACATTACTCGACACGTTGGAGATCGCGCGTCCGAGAGAGCACATCAACGTCTATCGCTCGCCCCAGCGACAGCAGACGCCTTTGGTGATCAAAGAGAAGTCACAGCAGCTGGTTGAACCGCGGGCAGAGCCTCGAGCCATCCGGGACACCAACGCCGGGGAGCCTCCGGCAAGTGCGATCGACGGAGCTGACGTGATCAATCGGCCGCCGAGCGCGCGACGGTGATCCGGGACAAGATACGCGATCACAACGTCTTCGCCGAACGGTGCGAGCGCGCACGGCTGCGGGCGCTGACGCCGCGCGCCCATGGCCTGCTCGGTCGGAGCGTGAAGAGCCGTGGCGCGTACGGAGCTCCGCTTTCCTGACCAATTCATAACCGGGTATGCGATTCTTGCCGGAAATCCGGCCGTTTCGTCGATTTTCAACGATGTCATGAAACACGACTCGCGAGGCTCTGAAGTGCCGGAGCGAGCTCATGACGAAGTCGGCTTTTACCGATCTTTCGATCCAACGTGAGCAGGACAGAGAGCAGGCCCTCGGTTCCCTCGAGCGTCTGGCAGAAGACAGCCTGCCTTGCTTCGGGGCTACCGTGGGCCCGGTGACCGGCTGGACCGGGGACACCCCGGAGCAGGTGCCCGTCCTCCGACTCCAGGATCTGATCGCCGACGAGAGAGGGGATATCGTGATCACTGTCGGCGAGGGCTTGCGCACCATCGTGCTCGAAGCGGACGCACAGATCGTGAGTCGAGGAATCCTGCCAGGAGCGGACATCGGAAATGAACGCGGTGTCGGTACTTGTTCCTATCTTTCCTTGGACTCCGGAGCGACATTGTACTTCTCCCTGGACGTCGAGGTGCTCGTGAGCGAGGCAAAAGGCTGAGCAACGCCGTGCGATCTTTTCTCCCCGACCGGACGCGCGGCGGGCCGTGAACGGCGGGGCGCCGTGTTCCTTCGGTCGCGCCGGCCGCGATATGCTCTGTGGATCCGGCGCCCGGGCTTGCTGCGCTTGGAGCCACGCGGTAACCGAATATTGGCGATTCGAGCGCAAATTCGGGGCGGGCGACGGTCGTTACCGGGGTGCCGAATCCGACTTGGAGCTGCGATGGGCGGTGGGCGATGAGCGTGAGGGGGAGTGGCGGCAAGCTCGTTCGTCACCCGTTGGTGTTGGTCGTGTTGGATGGCTGGGGATGGCGGGAAGAGCGTGAGGACAACGCCGTCGCTCTCGCGGACAAGCCCTGCTTCGACGAGCTTTGGACAAGCTCGCCGCGGTGTCTGCTTCGAACCGACGGGCCGGAGGTCGGGTTGCCGGAAGGGCAGTTCGGCAACTCCGAGGTCGGACACCTCAACCTGGGTGCCGGCCGGATCGTCGTGCAAGATCTCCCGCGGATCGACCGCGCGATCGCCGACGGAACGCTGGCGCGACACCCTCTGATCGAAAAAGCGGCCGGTCTGGCGAGGAGCGCGGGCTCACGGGTGCACGTCTTGGGCCTGGTTTCAACCGGAGGCGTGCATTCTCATCAGGCCCACATCGCCGCACTCGCCGAGGCGTTCGCGAGCCGCGGGTGCGAAGTCGTCGTGCATGCGTTCCTCGACGGACGCGACAGCCCCCCACGGTCCGCCGAGCGCTTTCTCGCGATGTTGGAGGACCGGCTCGGCGCGATCGGCAACGCCTCCGTGGGATCCCTGTCCGGTCGCTATTGGGCAATGGACCGCGATCGGCGGTGGGACAGGACCGCGCGCGCCACCGCTACCCTCGTGAACGCATCCGGCTCCCGATACCCGAATTGGCGGGAGGCTCTCGCCGAAGCTTATGTGCAAGGGCGGACCGACGAGTTCGTCGAGCCCTGCGTCCTTGGTTCGTATTCTGGAATGAGAGACGGGGACATTCTGGTCTGTGCGAATTATCGAGCCGATCGCGTGCGGCAACTTCTTTTCACTCTCCTGCAGGGCGGACCGGAAGGCTTTCCATCGCCACGACGCATCACGTTCGCGATGGCGATCGGGATGACGAGATATTCTGACGAGCTTGCACGGCATATGGGGGAGTTGTTCCCACCTCAATCCATGAAAAACATTTTGGGAGAGGTGCTTTCGAACTCTGGACTCCGACAGCTTCGGCTGGCCGAGACCGAAAAGTATCCACATGTCACTTATTTTTTCAACGGCGGCCGGGAAGAGCCATTCGATGGTGAAGTTCGGATCTTGGTTCCGTCCCCCAAGGTTGCAACCTACGATTTGCAGCCCGAGATGTCGGCGGGTCCACTCACCGAGCGCTTCGAGAAAGCGATCGCGGTTGAGGATCTCGACTTCGTTCTCGTCAACTTCGCGAATCCCGACATGGTCGGCCACACGGGGAATCTCGAAGCGGCGATCCGCTGCGTCGAGTTCGTGGACCAATGTCTGCGGAGGATGGTCGCTGCGGTTCGAGCGGCGGACGGTCAGCTCTTGATCACGGCGGACCACGGAAACTGTGAGCTGATGCGCGATCCCGAGACCGGGCAACCTCACACCGCTCATACGACCAACCCGGTTCCCTGCATGCTCGTGGGCGGCCCCACCCGCGCCGAGCTCCGGGATGGTCGTTTGGCAGACGTCGCCCCGACGATCTTGGAACTGCTGGGGCTTGCTGTTCCCCCCGAAATGACCGGCTCTTCCCTCCTACGATGACGAGCTGGCGACGCTTCTTCTTGCTCTTGGGCACCGCTGGTGTCGTGCTTTCGGCGTGGCCTGGCGGGTCGGAGGCGTTTCCCGAAGCATCGGAAGCCGACGCATCTGCCGTCGAGCGGACCAGCGCGCGCGTGCGAGCTGCCATCGCAGCTGCAGAGAAGCTCGCCGAAACACACAATGCCGCCCGTGCCGAGTTGGAGCAATTACGAAGCGCTTTTCAAGGCTCGAGGGAACGTTTGGCGCTCCTGGCTTCGGAGTTCGCGGAGAAAGGAGCGATGCGAGACTGGGCACGGCGATGCATCGTGGCCCAGCGAGAGGTCGCAGTTGCCGTCGCCCTCGAACAAATGAGGCGCGATCGTCTGAACGCTTCCACGCGGTCCACGTTCTCCATGTCGGCTCGAGGCGCAATCTCGTTGCTGCGTATCCAGCGCAAATGCTCTTCGATAGGGTCCCGTGAGCGGACGTCACCTTCGCCCGCAGAGATCGCCGCCCTCACGAGGAGCGTCGACGAGCTCCGTTCGCAGCTCGAGCGAAGCGAGGCTCGGGTCGAGAGAACGCGAAGCGAACTGGAGGAGGCAGTTTTTCGAGTCGAGGAGGCGGAGCGCCGGCGTGTAGCCGCCCTCAACCGCCTCCAGCGCAAGAAGCGATCCGCGGCGCTTGCAGATGGAGCCGAAGCTGTCGGCCTCCCGCCAACGAGGGCTGGTCTGCGCTCGCCTTCTGGTGAAGCAACCGGCGCCGAGTCCCGCTTTCGTCTGCCGCTGCGCGAGGCGATCGCGCAGCGGTTCGGCGAGCGCCGCGGTGGGCAGCGCCCGCAAGGCCTGGTGTTGTCCACCGATCGGCCGCAGCCCGTGCTCGCGCCCGGTGCCGGGGTGGTGGCTTACGCTGGACCGTTCCGCGACATCGGGCTGCTCTTGATCATCGAACATCGGAATGCCTATCATTCCCTGGTGATCGGAGCTTCCAGGCTCGAAGTGCGGGCAGGGGACGTGGTGACCGAGGGGCAAGCCGTCGGCTGGTTGGACTGGAGCCCATCGGGACGCATGGATCTCTATCTCGAGCTGCGGCGCGTCGGGGAGCCCGTCGATCCCATGCCGGTTTTGTCGGCAAACGAGGGCGAGGTCGAAGGCTGATGCGGTACGCGATCTGCAAGTTGGGTGCGGCGGCGCTGCTCGGGGCAGCGGTGGGGTTCGTCCTCGCGCCTTCCGCGCTGACCGGTGCCCCGGCGGCCTCCTCGAGTGAGACGTTTCGCGCGCTCAAGCTCTTCGGCGACGTGTTCGAGCGCGTGCGTGCGGAGTACGTCGAGGAAGTCAGCGACCAAGCTCTCATCGAGTCGGCGATCAACGGAATGCTGGCGGCCCTCGACCCGCATTCGGCCTATCTCGACGCGAACCGCTATCGCGACATGCAGGTACAGACCCGCGGCGAGTTCGGTGGCCTCGGGATCGAGGTCACGATGGAGAACGGGCTCGTCAAGGTCGTCTCACCGATCGACGATACACCTGCCCACAAGGCGGGCGTCCAGGCCGGCGACTTGATCAGCCACATCGACGGCGAGCCCGTGAACGGGCTCAGCCTCGGCGAGGCCGTCGAGCGCATGCGGGGGCCGGTCGACACGAAGATCCAACTGCGGCTGATCCGAAAGGGGCGCGACGAGCCCATCGACGTCACCCTCACCCGCGCGGTGATCAAGATTTCTCCCGTTCGGGCGCGGATGGAGGGGGACATCGCATATGTCCGGCTCACGACGTTCAACGAGCACACCGGCACCGCGATGCGCGAAAAAATCGAGGAGCTCAAACGCCAACAGCCGGGCAAGATTCGCGGGTTCGTCCTCGACCTCCGGAACAACCCCGGAGGTTTGTTGGACCAGGCGGTCGCCGTTGCCGACGCCTTTCTCGATCGAGGCGAAATCGTGTCGACCCGGGGGCGTCGGACGGACAGCATCCAGCGCTTCAATGCCCGCCCGGGAGATCTGGCCGAAGGTCTGCCCATGGTGGTTTTGATCAACGGAGGCTCCGCGTCGGCCTCGGAGATCGTCGCAGGTGCGCTCCAAGATCACCGGCGAGCAATCGTCATGGGAACGCCCTCTTTTGGGAAAGGTTCCGTACAAACGATCATGCCGATCGCTGGACAGGGAGCGATCCGGCTGACTACGGCACGTTATTACACGCCGTCGGGAGCTTCGATCCAGGCGAAGGGAATCGTTCCGGACATCGAAGTTCACGAGGCGAACGTCGAGTTGGTCGACGACATACCCGGGCGGCGTGAGGCCGATCTCCGCGGTCGGCTCAAGAACGACAAAGAAACCTCGACCAAGCCTGGCGGCGAGCAAGGGAAATCTTCCAGCACGCTGGATATCCGAGACTACCAGTTGGCGCGGGCGATCGATCTCCTTCGCGGTATCGCTCTCTACGAAGGTCGGAACACGGCACAGCGGTGACCCGCTGCGGCAACTCCCGGAGCCATCACCGAGGAGCCGCGGGGTCGCAGCTTGAAAGGAGTACGATCGCCACGGCTCCCTTGGCTCGTAGCGGCGGCTCTCCTCTCGGCAACGGCCATGGGCGGAGCGTTGGTGATCGTCGAGAGCCCCACGTCGGAAGGGAGAGAGACGCTCGAAACGCTTGTCCGCGTGGCGGAGGGGCGGGAGGCGACCCTGCCACCGCTAACGACAAGCGACAGAGGGCAGCGCTTACCCGCGGCCGGTGGACCGCCGCTGGTCCTCGACCCAACCTTGTTCGAGGCTACGCCGCACGGTTTCGTGCCGCGGATCGCGCCCGACGGCCGGCAGCCGTGGAACGCCCATCGACGACGAGCCCCGCCCGCCCGAGGACCCCGCGTGGCCATCATCCTGGTCGAGATCGGGCTCGACGAAAAAGCATCGGCATCGGCCTTGGCGGCCGGCTTTCCGGTGACCTTGGTGGTCTCGCCCTACGCGGATGGCGAGCGAGGATGGTATCGATCGGCACGCTGGGCCGGGCACGAGACGCTTCTCCAGCTTCCCGTTCGCCCCCTCGGGTTCCCGACCGACGACGCTGGGCCTCTGTCGCTCGAGCCGGACGCGACGCCCAATTCGCGACTGGACGTCGTCCTGGCGCGCGGCATCGGGTATCTCGGCGTTTTCGTTGCTGCGGGTCAATTCGCGGCACGACCGGCGGCATTCGATCCGATCGCCGGCGCTCTGGCTAGCCGTGGCTTGGCACTAGTAGAAGTCGGCTCGGGGGTTCTAGAGCCCCTCGCGCGGTATCAGCGGCTCCCTTATCTGAACCTGTCGAAAGCCGTCGATCGAGAACCTTCGCCCGAGGCGATCGACGCCGCGCTCGCGGCCCTCGAGGTTCGAGCCCGCGAAGACGGATTCGCCGCAGGCTATGGGCGTCCCTTCGCGATCACGATCGAGAGACTTGTGCACTGGGCGGCAGGTCTCCATTCACGAGGTGTGTCATTGGTCGGTGTCGGAGAGCTCCTCGACAGAGCGGTCGAGGGGAAAGGTTCGAAGCCATGACGTCGGACTCGGGTTATGAAGAGACACCGGAGCCCAAAGTCGGCTATCGACCGTGTGTGGGGATCTTCTTGATCGGCCCCACGCGCGAGGTGTTCGTCGGTCAGCGCAGAGACACGCGGGAGGCCGCGTGGCAGATGCCACAGGGCGGGATCGATCCCGGCGAGGCCCCGGTCGATGCCGCGCTTCGTGAGCTCAAGGAGGAGATCGGCACCGACCGAGCCGAGCTCTTGCGACAGAGCGCGATTTGGCGCTCGTACGATCTTCCCGCAGAGATCGCCGGACGGATGTGGAGCGGGCGCTACCGCGGGCAGACCCAGAAGTGGGTGGCCTTGCGGTTCCTCGGTACCGACGCCGACATCGTCCTGGACACACCACACGCCGAGTTTTCGGCCTGGCGTTGGGTAGCCGCCGACCGGCTGCCAGAGCTCGCCGTCTCGTTCAAACGCTGCGTCTATCTCAGTGTCGTCGACGAGTTTCGCCACCTCCTGGTTTGACGGCGTGGTCCCCGCTCCACCCGTCTATCGGCGGTGTTCCGAGGCTCGAGCCTGGCCCGTCGGTCCACCCGCTTTCCGGCTGTGAGCGATCGAGGACAGAACCACTCGGCGCAGACCCCTCTCGGTCGGGCTAGGCTCGAGCCCATTCCCGTTCGCAAGCCTCTCCCGCGCACTCGATGACCGCTCCAGAGGTTGAAAAGGTCTGGAGATAGTCGCGGGCCTCGCTCCGAGGTCGAGGGCCTGGCCGGTCCGGTTGTTATCGAACTAGACAGAGCATCTGCCGAGCTGAAAGGACCGAACGAGAGCGGCCCATCGACGACGAAAGGCGGTCGATTTTTTGCCCGAGCGTCACGATCCCATTTAAGTCGTGCCGCATGGTTCCAACGAGTCGGTGGGCGAAAACGCGGTGGGTCACCTCGAAAGAGAGGAGGGCAAGACCAGCTGACCCCTCGTAGGCCCCCTCCTGGGTAACGCAGCGCATCAACGCCCGTGCTCTGGATTCGCTCGGCCAAAGCTGCGCCACGTGCTCGGCGATGAACTCACCAACCGCCAACGATTTTCAGATCGGAACTTCGTCGACGAAAAGTACGCGCCCCTCGCGCGCAAGCCGGATCGAGCCGTCCCAACGATCCGCGATCCCCCTCGGACGAACCCGAAATATCAAGCCCGCTAGCCGCCTCGCTAGCCCGAGTTGGAAAGATGCCGCCGAACTCGCCTGCCCCCTATGCGCAGGGTCAACTCTGCCAGCCGGCCGAGGTTTCCCGGTTCGCGGTCGCTTGCGAAAAAAGGTCGTGCAGGGCTTTGCGGTGCGCCATAGTTATAATATTGCATAGCATTTTCTACACTACACCCATCGCCTTTGCACGTCCCCCCTTCTGTTGCGCCGCTTTGCCGTTGCACTTAAAGTGACACAGCCGACTTGGGGGCAACGAAAACGAGCTCCTCGTCCACGAGAGTGGCGTCCAGGGAACGCTAATTGCGAGATGGCAACATCCTACTGGCCGACCGGCGACCCTGAAATCCACTCTCGGTCGGCGTTGTTCGTGATGGCCGAGCTCGAGGCGTCGCGCCGGTCCCTTGGATCGAGGGGGCGAATCGACTGGCCTCACGGCGGTCGCGGACCAGCCCCTCCACCCCGAGTGTCAGCCGAGCGATCCATGAGGGGGGCGGCAATGACAAAGGGGGCGGTTATGACGGATAGAGTCATCGGTGGGTACGGGCGCCGCGGCGCATTGGATCGGGCCTTTTTCGGCGCAAATCGAGTTCGACGGGCAACCAGTCAGGGGAGGTAAGTCGCATGCGCAACATCGCGCTCTTCGTCGGTGCAATTGTGGGCATTGCTGTCTTTAGCAGTGGCCAAAGCAATGCGTGCACAGCGGACAATTGGCAGGCCTGCAAGGGCAAGCCGTGGGTCGACGGCGACGTTATGGAAACGCCTTTGGGCTCGAAGTGGTGGCCGCACCCGATCTGGGGAGCGGGAGACGAGGCGGGCTCGACCAACTGGTACGCCAAGCGTGAGGTCGTGCTGCGGGCGCTGCGCGAAGCCGACAAGGGCAAGGTGTACAAACTGGGGCAGCCCTACGACAGCGAGATGCCGCTGTTCGGCTCCCGCCGCTTCGCCCTGCGTATTCCAGGGACCCCGACCGGTGGGCCGTTCGGCGCGAACAAAATCGTCTGGCACGACGAGTTCCTGGCCACCGAGATCGGCCAGGTTGGTACGCAGTTCGACGGTCTCGGGCACATTGGCGTCCAGGTGGGAGCGCCGGGCGACAAGACGAACATGCGCTTTTACAATGGGTTCACGGTGGCCGAGATCGGCAATGCCTACGGTCTTAAGAAACTCGGGGCAGAAAAACTGAGGCCCATCGTGGCGCGCGGCATCCTCCTCGACATCGCCGGCGCCAAGGGCGTCGAGATGCTCGATGCCGGCTACGAGATCACCATGGCCGACGTCCGCCTCGCCCTTGAAAAGCAGGGCATGAAGGACTTCCGGTTCGCCGAGGGTGACGCGATCGCGTTCTACACGGGTTGGTCGAAACTCTGGAAGAAGGACAACGCCAAGTTCAATTCCGGTGAGCCCGGTTTCGGCATGGAGGTGGCGCGCTGGATGGCCGAAACCGTCAAGGTCGGCGTCACCGTCGCCGACACTTGGGCGGGCGAGGTCGTTCCCAATCCCGATCCGGCTTGCGCTTTCTGTGTCCACACCTACTTGCAGACCCGCCACGGTATCGTTCATCAGGAGAACGCAAAGCTCGACGAGCTCGTCGCCGACCGTGTTTGGGTGTTCACTTACATTTATAGTCCCGCCCCGATCGTGGGGGCGACGGGGTCGATCGGCGCGCCGATCGCGATCGATTGACGCGGCCCCCACGTTTCACGTCGACAAGAAAGGGGGCGGCACAGTGCCGCCCCCTTTGGTTCTGTTGCGGGCCGGTTCGGTGGTCAGCGGCATGGATGTTTCGCCTGTTGTTCTCGTCGAGGGCTTGCGCCTTTCCGTAGGTTCGCGAGTCCTTCTCGGCCTCGATCGGTGGGAGGTTCGTCCGGCCGAACGCGTGGTCGTGCTCGGACCGTCAGGCAGCGGTAAGACGACCTTCTTGCATGTCCTCGCCGGCCTCCGATCGGCAGACGCGGGCCGCGTCGTCGTGGATGGCGAGGAGCTCGGGCGACTGTCCGAAGCTCGCCGGGACGTGTTCCGCGGACGACGCATCGGTTTCGTTCACCAAACCCTGCACTTGGTGGCGGCTCTCACGGTCCTCGACAATCTTCGCCTCGCAGCATTCGTGGTCGGCAAGCGCGTCGCCGACGAACATCTCCTCGCCCTTCTCGCGAGCGTCGGCCTCCGGGATCGGTCCCGAGCGCGTACGTTCGAGCTCAGTCACGGAGAGGCGCAGCGGGTGGCTATCGCTCGAGCGCTGGTCAACGATCCGTGCCTCGTCCTCGCCGACGAGCCCACATCGGCGCTGGATGACCGAAACGCCCGGCAGATCCTCGATCTCCTCCTCGCAACGACAGCCACGCGGGGCGCTGCCCTCGTGGTCGCAACCCACGACATGCGCCTCCTGCCAGCCTTCGATCGGCGTCTTGAGCTGGGCCGCGAGTGATGACGCTGACCCGGCTGTGCCTCGCGTACCTTCGACTGCGCGTCGGGACGACGTTGCTGAACGTCTCGCTGGTGGCACTGGGCGTTGCGATCGTCTCTTCGATTCTGCTCGTCGGCAGTCAGCTACGGGATCGAGCGGAGCGGGAGATCAGGGGCGTCGATTTGGTGGTCGGTGCCAAGGGAAGTCCGCTCCAGCTCATTTTGTCGGCGGTGTTTCAAATCGATATCCCGTCCGGTAACGTGCGTCTCGCCGAGGTCGCGTCTCTTCGCACGCATCCCCTGGTAGCGAGCGCGATACCGCTCGCCATGGGCGACAACGCGGGCGGCTACCGAATAGTCGGCACCGAGCCCCACTTTCTTCACGAGCGGGGGATCTCGATCGCTGCCGGGAGGCCCTGGCAAGCGCCCATGGAAGCGGTACTCGGCTCCGAGGTCGCGCGGGCAACCGGTTTGCGACCGGGCGCGAGTTTCGTCGGCTCGCACGGCCTGGTCGGCGGATTCGCCCATGCCGAGCATCCCTATATCGTCGTCGGAATTGCGAACCCTACGGGCACAGCTGCCGACCGACTGATCCTGACGTCTCTGGAGAGCGTTTGGCGCGTTCACGCACCCCGGAGCACCGGCAGTTCGACCGAGAGCCACGAGCACGAGGACGGCGAGATCACAGCCCTCCTGATCCGATACCGAACGCCGCTCGCCGCCGTCCAGCTGCCCAGGCTCGTCAACGCGCGGCCGATGCTGATCGCCGCTGTCCCGGCCGTCGAGGCGGCGCGTCTTTTGAGTATCGTCGGGTTCGGCCTGGAGGCGCTTCGCCTTCTCGGCTCGGCGCTCCTGGTTCTGGCTGCCCTTTCGGTGCTCGTAGCCTTGACCAATGCTCTCTCGGATCGACGCGCCGATCTGGCGCTCATGCGGGTCCTGGGCGCCACCCGAGGCCTCCTCATTCGCGCTCTCCTCCTGGAGGCGCTCCTTCTGACTGCAGCAGGGCTCGTGCTCGGGTTCCTCCTGGCACACCTCTCGCTCGAGTTCCTGATCCGTCTGCTGCCGGAAGCGCGAGCAACGGGCCTGTCGGGTTTCACGATAGCTCCCGATGAGATCATGCTGGCTCCAGCGGTCTCGTTGCTGGCAATCGGCGCGGCTGCGATACCGGCTCTGCGCCTGTATCGGTCGAACCTCGTTGAGACGTTAGCTCGTGGGTAGGCTACAGCTGATGAAAAGCGTTTGGCCGCTGTTGTTCCTCGGTTCGGTTCTGACGATCGGCGCGCCGGAAGACTGCCGTGCCTTCACCATCGGACAGCAAGTTTTCCCCCTCGGGGGCGACCACGACCCGAAGATGCTGGAACGCGCCGGTGTGGTCTCGTGGGACACGCTTCGCGAGCTCGACGTGACCTACGAGACCAAGGGTCCGGGCATGACGGACTTCCGGACGAGTTTCACGTCCGCGCTTCTGGAGCTCGACGGGAAGACCGTGAAATTGATCGGTTTCATCTATCCCTTGGAGGCAGCCGAACAGCATCAGCGGTTCCTGCTCTCGGCCTATCCACCGAGCTGCCCGTTCTGCTTGCCCGGAGGGGCTACCGAGATGGTCGAGGTGCTCGCCAGCGCCCCGGTCAAGTTCACCTACGATGCGCTCGTGCTGCAAGGCCGGTTCGAGCTGCTTCGTGACGATCCTTCCGGTCTGCTCTATCGCCTCCACGACGCCCGCCCCGTGGTCTTGAACTGATAGGCGGAGCGCGCTCCGATTGGACCGGGCGTTCGAGGCGCTCGTTGGGGTTCGAAACGTTTGGGCGGCATGTTGCCAGGCTTGGCATCGTCGGAACTGCCGACGCGAGTGCGCGCCTAAGGGTATCCGATGCCCTCTGGCGAGTCTTCGCCCGGGAACCTACGTTGGTGGGCATGAGCGTTCCGGTCAGAGGATATTTCGGTGTCGGGGCGGAGGGGATCAGCAAGCCGGGAAACCTGGGAGCGCTGGTCCGAACCGCGCACGCTTTCGGTGCGAGCTTCCTCTTCTTCGTGAATGCCTATTGGAGGATACGCGAGGCGATCTCCGATACCTCCAAGGCCGAACGCAGTGTTCCCTTGTTCGAGGCTCCTTCGGCCGGGGAGCTGGTTCTGCCGCGTCGGTGCAAGCTCGTCGGGGTGGAGCTGACCGAGGATGCCATACCATTGCCCAGCTTCCGACATCCCCCGAATGCCGCTTACGTCTTCGGCCCGGAGCGCGGCTCTCTTTCGCCGGAGATGACGGCGCGTTGCGATTGGGTGGTGCGGATCCCGACCCAATTCTGCCTCAATCTCGGCGTCGCTGTGGCGATCGTTCTGTACGACCGGTTGCTTTGCTATGGGCGGTGCGCGGAACGCCCCGTGCAGAGCGGGGGGCCGAGCGAGCAGCTGCCGCCGCATGTTCACGGCCGACCGGTTTTCCGACGGAACCTCGACGGACCGGAAAAGCGTGCAATCCCCGCCACCGACGGAGGGTCGAAAGGGTGAGCGGTGCACCCGATCCCCGCTTCACGGGTCTGCTCGCCCGTACGGCGCTGATCGCGCTGATCGGGCTGCTCGTCGTCCCAAATGCCGCGCTCGCCGCCTTCGTCGAGCGATTCCGAGATTGGAGCCTTTATGTCCACGAGGAAGCGAACACGAGGATCTGCTTCATCGTGTCGACGCCGATCAAGCAGGAAGGTACCTTTTCCCGCAGGAGCCAGCCGCGCCTCTTCGTGACTCAGTTCGGAGGCGAGAACCCGCG
This sequence comes from Geminicoccaceae bacterium, assembly GCA_023512415.1. GTDB lineage: Bacteria > Pseudomonadota > Alphaproteobacteria > Geminicoccales > Geminicoccaceae > JANXAZ01. The sequence goes on from JAILZQ010000004.1 coordinate 26,501, forward strand.
ACAAGAGGTTTCGGTCGATCCGGGATACACCTACCGGAAAGGAAGTACCGTCGAGGCTGTGGTCGGCGGTTCGCGCTTCGAGCTCTTCACGGAGCGCGACCGCGCCTGGGCCGTCGACGCCGCCGAGGATGCCCGACTCATCGAGGCCATGCGCCGAGGCAACCAGATCCAACTTCGGGGCACGTCCGTTCGCGATACGTGGTCGCTCGACACCTACTCGTTGGCTGGCTTCACCGCCGCGCACCGCGCCATGACGGAGGCATGCCGCAATGCCTCGAAGCGCTGAGACCGGGAAGGGCAAGCCCTACCTCGTCGGGATGAGCCGCGCGGAGCTCGCCCATTGGCTGGAGATGTTGGGCGAATCACCGCAGGCTGCTTGGCTTCGGGCACGCCAACTTTTCCACTGGCTCTATGCCCGTGGCGCCTCCACGCCGGCGGCCATGACCTCGTTGCCGAAGGATCTACGGCGGGTCATCGAAGAAAACGCCGACGTCGCGCGGCCGGGTATCGTCGCCGAGCAAACCGCCGCCGATGGCACCCGCAAATGGCTGCTCCGTCTTCGGGACGGGAAAGAGGTCGAGACGGTCTTCATACCCGAAGATGATCGAGCGGCCTTGTGCGTTTCTACACAAGTCGGTTGCAGCCTGTCCTGCAAGTTCTGTCATACCGGTACGATGCGGCTCGCTCGCAACCTCACCGCTGGCGAGATCCTCGCACAGATCTTGGTGGTCCGTGATGTGTTGGGAGATTGGCCCTCCCCTCGCGAGGGGCGCCGCCTCACCAATGTCGTCATCATGGGAATGGGTGAGCCCCTGTTGAACTACCGGGAGGTCGCTGCGGCCTTCCGCATCGTCATCGATGGCGAAGGCATCGGCATTTCCCGGCGAAGGATCACTCTGTCGACGTCGGGCGTCGTGCCACGCATCGAGCCATGGGGCCGGGAGCTCGGAACAGGCCTCGCGATCTCGCTCCACGCGGTGCGCGACGATCTGCGAGACGAGCTCGTTCCGATCAATCGCAAGTGGCCGATCGCTGAATTGTTGGACGCCTGCCGCCGCTATCCCGTTCGCCGCCCCGTTACGTTCGAATATGTGATGCTGCGGGGCGTGAACGACTCGGACGCCGATGCCCGCGAGCTCGTCCGTCTCTTGCGCGGCTTGGCAGCGAAGGTCAATCTGATCCCCTTCAATTCTTGGCCCGGGGCGCCCTTTCGTTGCTCCACCCCCGAGCGGATCCGGAGCTTCGCATCCATCGTCGAAGCCGCAGGCTATCCGAGCCCGGTGCGGTCACCTCGTGGGCGCGACATTTTGGCCGCCTGTGGTCAGCTCAAGACGGCCCTGGCTCGCCCCGTGCCCACTGCCGTCCCGCCCGCCGACGCCGCCGTGCGCGAACCCAGCCCTGCGCCCCTCTCGGTTTGATGGCCCGACCAAGCCTCCCGAACCGACCCGATGCCTCCCGCCTTGCCACCGGTCGGGTTTCGTGCAGCCGGAGCTGGCAGGACAAATCCGTCTCAGCGCGACGGAGCCGTGGCGAATTTGAGGTCGAGAGCATAGCCCTCGGCACGAACGGTCCGTAGAAGATCGGGCTCGCCCGCCGCGTTGAGCGCGCGACGCAAGCGACGAATCGTCGCATCCACCGTTCGGAGCTCGATGTCGAGGTCGCCGCCCCAGACCCGATCGAGGAGCTGGGCCCGACTGAAGACCCGACCGGGATTCTCGAGGAAATATCGCAAGAGGCGAAACTCCGTCGGCGAGAGATGGACCTCTCGGGCGCCGCGGAAGACACGATGCGCCGCGAGATCGAGCCGCAGGTCCTGGAACTCGAGGACCTGATCGGTGAGCGCTGGACGAACCCGCCGGAGCACCGCTCGAATCCGCGCGATCAGCTCGGCCGGGGAGAACGGCTTGGTCACGTAGTCGTCTGCGCCCAACTCGAGGCCTCGGAGGCGGTCGGGCTCCTCGGTCCGAGCCGTCAGCATGACTACTGGCACATGCGCCTGCTCCGGCCGCCGCCGGATCCGCCTCAGCAATTCCAGCCCGGAAAGTTGAGGGATCATCCAGTCGACGACGACCAAGTCCGGCGTGCGTTCCGCCAACAACGTGAGCGCTTCCTCGCCGTCGAACGCCTGAGCGACCTCGAAGCCTGCCGCCTCCAAATTGTAAGCCAGCAGCTTCTGTAGGGCCGCTTCGTCCTCCACGATCAGGATGAGCGGCTTCACGACCGTCACTCCACCTCGTGCCTCGGCCGGTTGATCTGCGTGCCGTGTTTGATGAAAACGATCTTTTCGGCAATGTTTGTCGCATGATCTGCAATGCGTTCCAGGTTCTTTGCAATGAACAACACATCTATACACGAACTTATGGTCCTCGGATCTTCCAGCATGTAAGTGACCAATTCTCGGAACAGACTCGTGTATAGCTCGTCCACCTCACTGTCGCGATGCCAAACAGCGGTTGCTTTGTCCGCGTCGCGCTCGACATAGGCATCGAGGACGTCTTTGACCATCGACAGACAGGATTGGCCGATCCGTGGCAGCTGCTGGATCGGCCGCAATTCCGGGTGTTCGGACAGACGCTGAGATCGCTTGGCAATACTGACCGCGTAATCGCTCATTCGTTCGAGATCGTTGGTGATCTTGAGCGCCATCGCGATCATCCGAAGATCGATCGCCATTGGCTGACGCAAAGCCAAAAGCTTGATGGCGTCCTGATCGATACTTTCCTCGAGATCGTCGATCCGGCGATCCGTCTCGATCACTTTCGCCGCGAGCTCCACGTCCCGCTCGGCGAGGGCCCGTACCGCGTCGGCGACCTGCCGTTCCGCCAGGCCTCCCATCTCGACGATCGCGCCCGTCAGCCGCGACAGCTCCTCGTCGAACGCCCGAACGATGTGCTGATGCTCGAGAGCCTCGGTCTGCTTGGGCATGACCCCTCCTTCAGCCGAACCGACCCGTCAGATAATCGCTCGTCCGCTGATGGCGGGGTCGCGTGAAGAGCTCGGTGGTCGGACCGTACTCCACAAGCTCGCCGAGGTACATGAAGGCCGTATAGCTCGAGACGCGCGCCGCCTGTTGCATGTTGTGCGTGACGATGAGGATCGTCACGCTGCCGGCCATCGAGATGATGAGATCCTCGATGCTGGCCGTCGCGATCGGGTCCAGCGCCGACGTCGGCTCGTCGAAGAGAACGATTTCTGGGTCCGTTGCGAGAGCGCGAGCGATGCAAAGGCGCTGCTGTTGGCCGCCGGAGAGGGCGGTCCCGGGCTCCTCGAGCCGGTCCTTGACCTCCTCCCAAAGAGCTGCCCCGCGGAGCGCCGCCTCGACCCTCCCGTCGAGTTCGCTTCGGGCTTTGACCCCCCGCACGCGCAATCCGTACGCGACGTTCTCGTAGATGGACTTGGGAAACGGATTCGGTTTCTGGAAGACCATCGAGATCCGCATCCGCACCTCGATCGGGTCGATGTCCGAACTGACGATGTTGACGTCATCCGGGTAAAGACGAATTTCGCCCTCGTACCGAGTGTGGGGTGTCAGATCGTGCATCCTGTTGAAGCACCGCAGGAGCGTCGACTTCCCGCACCCCGAGGGGCCGATGAGCGCGGTCACCGCATGCTCGTAAACAACCATGTCGATGTTCTTGAGTGCCTGCAGGTTCCCATAATAAAAGTTCAGCCCCCGAATTCTGCTCTTTACCTTGGGATCGGCACTCACCGACTGGGTAGCGAACGGCACCGCGGTGACTACAGCGGACATCGGCCCTCTCACCAAGTGATCCTTTTGCGCAACCGGTAGCGCAGGTAGATGGCGAACCCGTTCATCGCCAACGTCAAGACGACGATCACGATGCCCGCCGCCGCAGCGTTGGCATGAAATGCTGTGCCCGGTCGTGAAACCCAATTGAACATTTGAATCGGTAGAACCGTGAAGCCCGACCAGAGCCAGTCGAAGCTCACGAACGGCGGCTTCGTGCTGATGGGCGGGTCCGGCAGATAGGCGATGAACGTCAGCGCGCCGATCGTAATCAACGGCGCGGTCTCGCCGATCGCGCGGGCGAGTCCGATGATCACGCCCGTCGCGATGCCGGGGATCGAATAGGGCAACACGTGGTCTCGGGTTGCCTGCCAGCGTGTCGCTCCCACCGCGTAGGCCGCCTCCCGGATCGTGTGCGGCACGGCGCGGACGGCCTCTCGGGTAGCGACCACGACCACGGGCATGATCATGAGCGCGAGTGTGAGACCGGCGGAGAGAATACTTTGCCCGAATCCCAGGGCATAGACGAAGAGACCTAATGCCAAGAGGCCGTACACTATCGACGGCACAGCGGCCAGATTGCTCACGTTGATTTCGATCAACGTGGTCACCCAGTTGCGTGGTGCGTACTCCTCGAGATAAATGCCCGCGGAGACAGCGAGTGGCACTCCGATCGCGGCCGTGACCATCATCACGAGACAGGTTCCGACCCAGGCCGAGAGAATCCCGGCTTCCGCCGCGCGGCGAGACGGAAAACTCAGGAAAAAGTCGGGTGTCAGCCGATGATATCCGTCCATCACCAAATCGACGAACAGCGCCAGGAGCGTGACCACACCCACGGAGGTGGCAAGGAAGCCCACGACGGCGAACACGATGTCCCACCGTCGCCGCCGGACGACATTCGCCCGGATTTCGGCGACACCGGGAACCGCCGCCTCGACCGCGATCGACGGCGAGATGCTGGCCATCAGTAGGCCTCCCGGAAGCGCATCCGCAGAAGGTGCGCGAGAATGTTGAAGAGCAGCGTGATCAAAAGGAGCACGAGCCCCGCTGCAAAGATGGACTGGTAGCCGATCGAGCCGTGCGGCAAATCTCCGAGCGCGACCTGGACGATGTAGGCCGTGATCGTTGCCGCCGGTTCGGTCGGGTCGAGCGTGAGGTTGGGCTGTTGCCCGGCGGCGATCGCGACGACCATGGTCTCCCCGGTCGCACGTGCGATCCCCAGCACGAACGCTGCGGCGATCCCCGAGGCCGCCGCCGGCATGACGACCCGAAGCGTCGTTTGGAGCCGTGTCGCCCCGCAAGCGTACGACGCCTCCCTTAAAGCGTTCGGCACGGCGCGCATGGCGTCCTCGCTCACCGAGCCGACGTAAGGCACGATCATGATCCCGATCACGATGCCGGGGCTCAAGACGTTGAACCCCGGGAGATCGGGGATGACGTTCTGCAGGAGCGGAGTGACGAACAACAGCGCGAAATACCCGTACACGACGGTCGGCACGCCTTCGAGCAGTTCGAGGAACGGCTTGACCGACTCCCGCACTTTGACCGGCGCGAACTCGGAGAGGTACAACGCCACCATCAGACCTAGCGGCACCGCGACCAGCAGCGCGACCCCCGCCGCCAGCAGAGTACCGCACAGGAGGGGCAAAATCCCGTAGCGAGCCTCGGCGAAGAGCGGGGTCCACATCGTGTCGGTCAAGAAGTCGACGATCGACACGCGCTCGAAAAATCCGGCGGATTCATAGACGAGCACGACGACGATGGCTGTCGTCACGGCCACGGCCGAGGTGGCACAGATGAACAGGAACGCTTCGACCAATCGTTCCTTGATGTCGCGATGATGGATGCGCGGGCGGATCAACGAGCGCTGCGCCGATGGCATGATCGGAACCTCACGGGTCGGCCGGGTCGAGCCCGGCCGACTCTCGAGATGCGAGATGACCCAGATGTCTCAGGATTTCAGCTCGCGCTGGAGGAGCTCCATGATCTGCACGCCCACCTCGGGAACGCCGCCGAAGACGGTTCCGGTCTTGCGCTCCTGGAACCGCGCCCACGCAGCCTTGTAGGCGGCGTCGGGCAGGGGCGTATATCCGACTTCCCGAGCCAAGCTGGCACCGTTGACCAGGTAGAATTCGACGAATTCGGCAACCTCCGGACGCTCAGCCGCCTTCCGGTTGACATAGATGAAGAGGGGCCGCGAGAGGGGCTGATACGAGCCGTCGATGACGTGCTCCATGCTCGGTTCGACCGGCTTACCCGTCTTCGGGTTGACGATTTTGACGGTTTTCACCTTCCCCGGGTTCTCGTGGACATAGGCGAAGCCGAAGAAGCCGAGCGCGAACTTGTCGCCGGAGACGCCTTGGACGAGGATGTTGTCATCTTCGCTCGCCGTGTAGTCGCCGCGGCTCGACTTCGCCTTACCGACCACCGCCTCGGTGAAGTAGTCGAAGGTCCCGGAATCAGCGCCTGCCCCATAAAGGGACAACTTCGCATCTGGCCAGTCCGGCCGAACCTGCTTCCAGTTGGTGATCTTACCCTGGGCCGCCGGCTCCCAGATCTTTTTGAGCTCGTCGACGGTCATGACCTCCGCCCAATTGTTCTGCGGATGGACGACCACGGCCAGGGCGTCGAAGGCCACCGGCAACTCGATGTAGTCGACGCCGGCCTGCTTGCACGCCTCCATCTCCTGCGCGAGGATCGGGCGGGACGCGTTTGAAATATCGGTCTCGCCGCGGCAGAACTTTTTGAAGCCACCGCCGGTGCCGGAGATGCCGACCGTCACCCGGACGGCTCCCTTCTTCGCCTTTTGGAACTCCTCGGCGACCGCCTCGGTGACCGGATAGACCGTGCTCGAGCCGTCGATCTTCACCTCCGGTGCCGCGAACGCGACCTGAGAGGCGAAGAGGGCGCCGGCCGCGGCGCCACCGAACAGAGCGAACTTCATCGCGATGCCTCCGTCGAGAGTCGTCACCGCGGCCTCTATGCCGGCGGCCGGTGCCGCTTCTATGACGGAATCTTGACAGAATGATGATCGACGACCTCGGCGGGTATTGGCAGGAGTACCGCGAACCGCGAACCACGACCGAGCTCGCTTTCGATCGCCAGATGGCCCTGATGCCGACGGACGATATGCTTGACGATCGCCAGGCCGAGCCCCGTGCCACCGACCCTGCGCGAGCGCCCCTTGTCGACCCGGTAAAACCGCTCGGTGAGCCGCGGCAAATGTTCAGGCGGAATGCCTTCGCCCTGGTCGATGACGGCGATCTCCACAGCCGGGCGCCCGGCGACGGGTCCTGCACTCGGCGGAGCAGCGTCGAGCAAACGCACCGTGACCCTCACCTCTTTGTCGGGCCCACCGTACTTGATCGCATTGTCGACGAGGTTGCCGAAAAGCTGGTGGAGCTGATCGGCATCGGCGACGATCTCGGGCAACGCCGAAGGCGCATCGAAGACCAGCCGGACCCTTGCCGCCTCGGCCATCGGCCGCATTCGGGCCAACGTACCCTCGAGCACGTCGGCGAGGGAAACCCGCGCGGCGGGGGGGCGGCGCGCAGCGAGCTCGATCTGAGAAAGCGAGAGGAGGTCGTCGACCAGGCGCTTCATGCGGGCGGCTTCTTCGGCCATGGTCGCGAGGAACATCTCCCGCGCCGCCGGATCGTCGCGCGCTGGCCCGCGCAGGGTCTCGATGATCCCGATGATCGCCGCGAGCGGTGTCTTGATCTCGTGGCTGGCATTGGCGACGAAGTCCGAGCGCATCCGCTCGATCATGAGCTGCTCACTCTGCTCCCGCAAAGCGAGGACGGCCCCCCGCCCCCCTTCTGGTCTCTCGATCGGTTGGATCCTCACGGCGAACAGCCTGAGCCGATCGTCGACCGGACTGAACACGACCGTGCTCGCGGTCGCGGAGGCGATCGCGGCGTTCAACGCGGCGACAACCCCGGGATCGCGGGTCGCCCGCGCGAACGGAACGTCGACCCGTTCCAGGTTGAAGGTACGGCGGGCTGCGGGATTGGCATCAACGATCGTGCCGCGCGCATCGACCACCAGAATCCCATCTGGGAGTGCGTCGAGGACCGCCGACAGAAGGCGAGCCTGCGCGGCCGCTTGGCGCTCCGCCCGACGAGCCCGTCGAGCGAGCTCCACGGCCGGCCACATGATCCACTCGAGAGCCGAGCCGAGGACGAGCGCGGGCCGTTGACCTTCTTCCCCGCCGCTCAGGCCGATCATCCATCGCGCGAGCGCCCCCGCCTGCGCAACCCACTGCCGGGCGATGAGGTGAGCGGTCACGATCCCGGCGAGTACCGCGCCCGAAACGGCCCAGACGCTGTCTACACCGAACGCGATCGCGACCAGGACGGTGACTACTGCCGGGGAGGAGCCGAGCGCCGTGTCGCGGACGAGGCTGACGGCCGGCGCCGGCCCGCGCAAACGCTGCGGCGCCGCCACTGCGAGCCTCAGCTCCGCAGCTCCGGCAGGTCGCGGAACAGATCGAGGGCCTGCGGATTGGCGAGCGCTTCCACGTTGGCGACGGATCGCCCGTGGATGACATCGCGTACGGCGAGTTCACTGATCTTTCCGCTCATCGTTCGCGGGATGTCGGCTACTTGAACGATCTTGGCCGGCACGTGCCGCGGTGTCGTGTTCTCACGGATCCTTCGGCGGATCCGCTCCCGGAGACTATCGTCGAGGACGATGCCCTCGCGTAATTTGACGAACAAGACCACCCGGATGTCACCCTCCCACTCCTGACCGACGCAGACCGATTCGAGCACCTCGTCGATCTGTTCGACCTGCCGGTAGATCTCGGCCGTGCCGATCCGCACCCCGCCCGGGTTCAACACCGCATCCGACCGCCCGTAAATCACGATGCCGCCGTGCTCGGTGAGCTCGGCCCAATCGCCGTGACACCAAACGCTTGGAAACCGGGCGAAATAGCTTTTGCGATAGCGGCTTCCGTCGGGATCGTTCCAGAAACCTATGGGCATCGAGGGAAAGGGCTTCGTGCATACGAGCTCACCACGCTGGCCGCGGACCGGCCGGCCCTGCTCGTCGAAAATGTCGACCGCCATGCCGAGACCACGCATTTGGATCTCGCCCCGCCATACCGGGCCGGCGGGATTGCCGAGCACGAAGCACGACACGATGTCGGTCCCGCCGGAGATCGAGGCCAAATGCACGTCCTTTTTGATCTTGCCATACACGTAGTCGAACGATTCAGCGAGCAGCGGGGAACCCGTCGACAAAATCGCTTTGACGCTGGTCAAATCGTGGCTAGCGATCGGCGTCGCACCGGCTTTCTCGAGGGCCTGGAGATACTTGGCGCTGGTTCCGAGGATCGTGATCCGCTCCCGCTCCGCCAGATCCCAGAGGACCTCCGGCCCCGGGTGGAAAGGAGAGCCGTCGTAGAGAACCAAGGTAGCCTCGCTCGCCAGTCCCGAGGCGAGCCAGTTCCACATCATCCACCCGCAGGTGGTATAATAAAAGAGTCGCTCGCCCGGTCGGAGATCGCAATGAAAGCGGTGCTCCTTGAGATGTTGCAGAAGTGTGCCACCCTGGCCGTGCACGATCGGTTTGGGCATACCGGTCGTGCCCGAGGAGTAGAGCACATAGAGTGGGTAATCGAAGGGTAGCTGCTCGAAGCGAAGGGGTTCCGGCTCGCGGGCAAGAAAGTCGGGCAGCAAGACGGCGTTGCGGATCGCGCCGATCTCCGGCCGCTCGTCGAGAAACGGCACGACGACGACTTTTTCGACGCTTTTCAACTCGGCGACGACCTCGGCGAGCTTCGGGCGGATATCGATCCGTTTGCCTCCGTAGAAATAGCCATCGACGGCGAGCAAGATCTTGGGCTCGATCTGACCGAAGCGGTCGAGTACGCCGCGTACCCCGAAATCGGGTGAGCACGACGACCAGATGGCGCCGACGGCCGAAGTGGCGAGCATGCCGATGATCGTCTCGGGAAAATTGGGAAGATAGCCGGCGATTCGGTCGTCGAGCCCGACCCCCTCGCGGCGGAACGCGGTAGCGAGACGTTCGACCAAAAACCAGAGATCATCCCAACTCAACTCCCGGCGGCGGCCGTCTTCCCCGACGAAGACGATCGCCGGGGTATTGTCCCGACGACGCAACAGGTTTTGGGCGAAGTTGAGGCGTGCGCCGGGGAACCAGCGCGCGCCGGGCATCGCGTCGGGGTTGTCGAGAACACGCTCGGCCTGCCGGCTCGCGACCACGCCGCAACTGTTCCATACCTCTCGCCAGAACGCTTCCGGATGATCGATCGACCAGCGCCAGAGCGCGGCCACCGCGTCCGGGCCGGCGAAGCCCCGCTCGGCTGCGAAGCGGGCGATCTGCGTGCCCGCTGCTCGTTCCGGGTCCGGTCGCCAGATCGGCTCACCCATCCTATTCTCCCGACCACCCTGTCCCACCAGCCTCCTGGCCCATTGTTCGGAGTGCCGCGCGAAATGCAACCGAAGGACCGCCTCGGCCGGCGCCGCCTGCTCCTCGCAGCCGCGACGATCGGCCTCTCGCCGACCGCTCGGATCGCCGCCGCGCTCGACCCGAACCTCGAGACCGACGGTTGGCGCGAGATGAAATTTCGCGACAAACCGCAGAACCGGTATCGGCTCGACAGCGATGGTAGCATCCTCGTCGAGAGCCGAGCTTCGGTCTCGGTCGCGTGGCGGGATCTGAGGGCGGACCCATTACGCACACCGATCCTGCGCTGGCGATGGCGGCTCGAACGGGCGGTCCCCGCCACCGATCTCACGCGCAAGGGCGGCGACGATCGCTCGCTCTCGGTCTACCTCGCCTTCGCGTGGGTGCCCGAGCGGGCGAGCCTGTTGGAGCGGAGCGTGCGAGGGATCTTGAGCGCGCTCGCCGGGCAAGAACTGCCGGGGCGCCTCCTCACCTATGTCTGGGGTGGCGACGGGCGCGCCGACGGCTGGTTCGACAACCCCTATTTGCCGGCCGGGGCCAAGCTCCGGGTGCTGCGCGACGGGACGGCACCCCTCGGCGTTTGGCTCGAAGAGCGGGTCGACGTGCTCGCCGACTACCGAGCCGCGTTCGGCGAGGATCCGCCACCGGTCGAACGGATCGGAGTGGGCGCCGACAGCGACGATACGGCGAGCGAAGCCCGCGGCGCGGTTCGCGACTTCAGCTGGTCTCCCACGTAATGCCTCGGGGCTGCTCCGGCTCAACCCGATCATCGCGTCGAGCTGCCGAGCGCCCCTCTCGGCCGCTCGAACAAGAACTCACGGCCGACTTTGACCCTCGGCACACCGTCGTACGCGATCACGTCGGCAGTGGCATAGGTCTCGCTCCAGCGCTCTGGAAGATACGAGCCCGTCCCGATGATGTCGATCGGTGCCCGTACGCTCGCCATCAGCTTGCACTTCTGTGGTGAGAACCCCGAGCTCGCAATGATCTTGACGTTCTTGAAGCCGGCGGCGTCGAGCTGCTCGCGCATGTGGAAGATCGCCGCGGCGGTCACCCCGGTCCCCGTGAGCCAAGCCAACTCCTCGGGGGTGCGATAGGTTCGGATCGCTTGTGGCGCGTGGCGCTCGAGGACCGCGTAGGACGCGGCCACATCGAGCCCCTCCAAGAACCGACCGCCGTGGGTGTCCAGCCGGATACCGAGCCGCCCTTCGGCGGCGAGTTCCGGAAACCGGTGGCAGACCTCCAGGGAGTCCGTAACTTCACGACCGAAATAGTCGACCAGAACGTAGAGCGGGTCGTCGGGGAAGGTCGCATGGAACATTTCAGCAGCGCGCACCGTCGAACCCGCATAGCCGATCAGGGCATGCGGCATCGTGCCGAGCCCCCGCGTGCGGCCGAAGAAATGCGCGGTCGCATCGGTGGCGTTGCCGATGAAGCCCACCGCGTTGGTCTCGGCCCGGGCGCGCTTGGAGCCGACGCTCGCGGCATAGGCCATCATTTCGGCCATCTCGAGCCCCGCACAGTGACGAGCATCCATCGCAAGAAAGGCAACGTAGGGCAAATCGGTGCACATCGAATAGGCGTTGAACGCCGCGACGCATGTAGCGCCGATTTTTTGTAGGAGATTGGTCTCGAGATCGACGAGATGGCGGAACGAGCCGGTGACGTACATGAGCGGTTCGCCCGCGCCGACCCATGCACCTTCCTCGAACAAGAGCTCGACCTCGAAACTCGTATCCCGCTCTCGCGCGACCCGAGCGAGCCATTCGATCGCGAGGCGCGGTGCGGACACGACGGGGCGACGCAAAAAAATCGCGTACGTTACGCGACAATCCCCGAATCGCTCGATGATCGCCTTGGTCTTACGGAAATAAGCGTCGCTGTGTCGCGCGATCTCGTCACCCAGCGGGTGCGAGGCGGTCAGCGGTTGCTGGCTCCCGATCGAAGAGGAACCCACCTCGGGATTCGCTCCTCGCTGCAGCTCGCCGTCGCTTCTCACGAGGCGGCGGCCACCCGCTGCGAGCGGCGCTCTTCCTTGAGCGCCTCCGCCATGATGAAAGCGAGCTCGAGGCTCTGCTGACCGTTCAGCCGAGGGTCGCACTGGGTGTGGTAGCGCGAGGCCAGGCACGCCTCGGTCACGGCTTGGGAGCCGCCGAGGCACTCCGTGACGTCGTCACCGGTCATCTCGAGGTGGATGCCGCCCGCGTGCGTTCCCTCGGCCTTGTGGATCGCGAAGAAGCTCTCGACTTCGGCACGGATCCGGTCGAAGGGTCGCGTCTTGAAGCCGTTGGTCGTGACCGTGTTGCCGTGCATCGGATCACAAGCCCAGATCACCGCACGACCCTCCCGGCGGAGCGCGCGGACGAGCGGTGGGAGCTTGGCCTCGATCTTGTCGGCCCCCATTCGGCTGATGACGGTGAGCCGGCCGGGCTCGTTCTTCGGGTTGAGCACGTCGCAGAGCCGCAACAGCTCGTCGACCGTGATCGAGGGTCCGGCCTTGACCCCCAGCGGGTTGGCGATCCCGCGGCAGAACTCGACATGCGCACCGTCGAGCTGGCGGGTCCGATCACCGATCCACAGGAAATGCGCCGAGGTGTCGTAGATCCGCCCGGTCGTCGAATCGACCCGCGTCATCGCCTGCTCGAAGCCGAGCAAAAGCGCTTCGTGCGAGGTGTAAAGTGTAGTTCGCGCGATCTCGGGTGTCGTCGTGTCCGAGATCCCGCAGGCACGCATGAAATCGAGGGTTTCACTGATGCGATCGGCCAGATCTCGGTAGCGCTGACCCCACGGCGAGCGCGCGACATTGTCGATCATCCAGGTGTGGACCCGAGTGAGCGAGGCGTACCCACCTTCGGTAAAGGCTCGCAACAGGTTCAAGGTCGCGGCGGCCTGCGTGTAGGCACGTAACATCCTTGTCGGGTCGGGTCGGCGCGCCGTCTCTTCGAATTCCATCGCATTGACGATGTCGCCGCGGTATACGGGCAGCTCGCGATCACCCTGCCGCTCGGTGGGCGAGGACCGCGGCTTGGCGAACTGCCCGGCGATCCGGCCGACCTTGACCACCGGCAATCCGGCGCCGAAGGTCAAAACCACCGCCATCTGCAAGAACACACGTAACCAGTCGCGGATCTTGTTCGCGTTGAACTCGGCGAAGGCCTCCGCGCAATCCCCACCCTGCAAAAGGAACGCGCGCCCGGCTGCAACCTCGGCGAGCTTTTCCTGAAGGGTACGGGCCTCTCCGGCGAAGACGAGCGGGGGGTAGGTGGCGAGCTCGCGCTCGACCGCTGCCAGCAGAGCCTCGTCCTCGTACGTTGGCATCTGTCGCGCCGGCTTGCCGCGCCAGCTGTCCGGCGCCCAGGTCCCGATCGTCATCGTCGTCCCCGCTCGAGGCCTTCTTCCCCGCTCACGTTTCCACCGGTCGCCACATCGTGACGAGCTCCTCGGCGGCGGTCGGATGCAACGCGACCGTGGCGTCGAATTGCGCCTTGGTCGCCCGGCAGGTCAAGGCCACAGCGAACCCCTGCACGATCTCCGCCGCCTCGCCGCCGACGAGGTGGATGCCGAGGACCCGGTCGTCCTCGGCATCGACCACGAGCTTCATGAACACGCGTTGCTCGCCACCACCGAGGGTCGCGAGCATCGGTCGAAAACGGGTGCGGAAGATTTTGACCCGTCGCCCTAAAGCTTCGGCCCGCTGTTGCGGCAGGCCGACGGCGGCCGCCTGCGGCAAGCTGAAGACCGCGGTCGGCACCGTCTCGTAGTTCACGGTCGTCGGGTTGGCGTTGAACAATAGCTCGGCCACGGCGCGCCCCTCGGCAATCGCCACCGGCGTGAGATCGTGTTGCGCCGCATCGAGGCCGTGCCCGGCATGGTCCGTGCAATCGCCGACCGCGAAAAGGCCCTGAACCGCGGTCCGATAGCCGGCGTCGACGGGGATCGAGCCATCGGCCGCAAGTCGGATGCCCAGGGACTCGAGGCCGATCCCCGACGTGTTCGGGATCGGCCGCCGTCCGGTAGCGAGGAGCACGCGATCCGTCTCCAAGGCCTCCTTCGAGGTCTCGAGGACGAACCCGCCCTCGACCGGTACGATCCGCTCCGGCCGAGCCTGCGCGAGGAGCCGAACGCCGGCTCCTGCGAGCGCGGCCGCGACCTCCCGCCGGAGTTCGTGGTCGAAGCCTCGGAGTGGCTCTTCCCCGCGGAAGACGAGTGTAACTTCCGATCCGAGGGCCCGGAGAATACTCGCGAGCTCGACACCGATATAACCGGCCCCGACCACGGCCAGCCGCCGTGGCAGCGGATAAACCTCCTCCAAGAGCTCGTCCGAGGTCACGGCATGCTGGAGCCCCGGGATCTCGGGCAGACTCGGCCGTGCTCCCACGGCTACCAACACCTTGTCCGCCGACAGCTCGACTCCATCGACCTCGACGCGGAACCCGTCGCCGGTCCTGCCGATGATCCGCGCCCGGCCATGCAAGAGCCGCACGCCGGCGCTCGCCAGCATGTCGACATAGACGCGGTTGAGCCGCGCGATCTCGGCGTTACGTGCCTCGAGCAACGCTTCGAAGTCGAGCCGCGGCTCGCCGAGCCGCCAGCCGTAGCCGCGGGCGGCGCGGAACAACTCACGGAAATGGCCGCCCAGATGCATGAGCTTCTTCGGCACACAGCCGCGCAACACGCAGGTGCCGCCGATCCGACCGGCCTCGGCGATCGCGACCCTGGCGCCATAATGGGCCGCACGCCGGGCACAGGCGACTCCGCCCGACCCCGCACCGATCACGAAAAGATCGACGTCGGCCACGTGATTCTCAACAAATTCCGCCGAGGCTCACATACTTGATTTCGAGATACTCCTCGATCCCGTACTTCGAGCCTTCCCGGCCGAGCCCGCTCTCTTTGACGCCCCCGAACGGAGCGACCTCGTTCGAGATGATACCGTCGTTGACGCCCACGAGTCCGACCTCGAGCGCTTCGGCTACGCGGAACACCCGGCCGATGTCACGTGCGTAGAAATACCCGGCCAATCCGACGTCGGAATCGTTCGCCATGGCGATCACCTCTTCCTCGGTGCGGAAGCGGAACAACGGAGCAACCGGCCCGAAGGTCTCCTCGCGCGCGATGAGCATGGAGGAGTTGCAGTTCGCGAGCACGGTCGGCTCGTAAAAGCGCCCGCCGAGCGCGTGGCGCTTGCCGCCGATCGTGACGACCGCCCCTTTGGCCTCGGCGTCGCTCACGTGCTGCTCGACCTTGGCCACCGCGGCATCGTCTATCAGCGGCCCGATCTCCACCCCGGGCTCGGTCCCTGGGCCCACTTTGAGCCGCGCCACCGCGTCCGCGAGCTTCCGCGTGAATCCCTCGAAGACACCTTCTTGAACATATATCCTGTTGGTGCAGACACAGGTTTGCCCACAGTTACGGAACTTGCAGAGGATTGCACCTCGTACCGCAGCATCGATATCGGCGTCATCGAACACGATGAAGGGCGCATGTCCCCCGAGCTCCATGCTGACTCGCTTGACCGTATCGGCCGCTTGTTTCAAGAGAATTTTACCGACTTCGGTCGAGCCCGTGAACGAGAGCTTGCGAATCGCTTTGTTGGTCGCGAGCTCGGTACCGACGACGCTCGACGGGCCGGTGACCACGTTGAAGACGCCCCTCGGCACACCCGCTCGTTCGGCGAGCTCGGCAAGCGCGAGCGCCGAGAAGGGCGTAGCCGAGGCCGGTCGCACGATCATCGTGCAGCCGGCCGCGAGACCGGGAGCGCATTTTCGGGTGATCATTGCATTCGGAAAGTTCCACGGCGTGATCGCCGCGCAAACACCGACCGGCTGTTTCAACACCAAGATCCGCCGTGAGGCGACCGTTTGCGGGATCACGTCGCCATAGACCCGCTTGGCCTCCTCGGCGAACCACTCGATGAACGAAGCACCGTAAGCGATCTCGCCCTTGGCCTCCGCCAACGGCTTTCCCTGCTCACGTGTCATGATGTAGGCGAGGTCGTCGGTGTGCGCGGTGACGAGCTCGAACCAGCGCCGCAGGATCGCCGCTCGCTCTTTGGCCGTCTTGGCCCGCCATGCGGGGAGCGCTCGCTCGGCCGCAGCGATCGCTCGGCGGGTTTCCTCGAGCCCGAGCGAGGGCACGGTGCCGATCACGCGCCCGGTTGCCGGGTCGCTTACCGGAGTGGATTTACCGTCGTGGGCCGCGATCCATTCGCCGTCGACGTAGCAGTTCTCGCGAAACAGAGCGCGGTCCGCGAGCCGCGCTCGCACGTCGTCGAATGCCGTCGCCATTCTCGTTTCCCCCGTTCAACCGGCTGCGTGGCTCGCGCTGCGTTGCCGTCGGTCGGCGGCGTCGAACCGCGGCTTCACTCCTCGACGGTCCGGTCTTCGTCCAGCAAGGCCATCGTCACTCCACCCACGCCGGCTCGCTCGCGAATCGCCTTCTCCAGCTCGGCCGCAGCCTCCGGATGCTCCTTGAGCCAAGCCTTGGCGTTCTCGCGACCCTGGCCGATCCGCTGACCGTTCCAAGCGAACCAAGAGCCCGACTTCTCGACCAGACCAGCCTTGAGACCCAGGTCGATCAGTTCACCGGTCTTCGAGATTCCCTCCCCGTACATGATGTCGAAGTCCACCACACGAAACGGCGGCGCGACCTTGTTCTTGACGACCTTGACGCGCGTCTGATTCCCGATGGGCGCGTCCTTCTCCTTGATCGAGCCGATACGGCGAACGTCGAGCCGAACGCTGGCATAGAATTTGAGTGCGTTGCCTCCGGTCGTGGTTTCGGGGCTACCGAACATCACGCCGATCTTGCTGCGGATCTGATTGGTGAAGATCAGAAGGCATTTCGACCGACTGATGGAGGCGGTGAGCTTCCGCAGCGCCTGGCTCATCAACCGCGCCTGCAACCCGGGTAGCGATTCCCCCATCTCGCCCTCGAGCTCGGCCTTCGGCACGAGAGCGGCCACGCTGTCCACCACGATGACGTCGATTGCGCCGGACCTCACCAGCGTGTCGGCGATCTCCAGGGCCTGTTCACCGGTGTCGGGCTGCGAGATCAACAGTGCGTCGAGATCCACGCCGAGCTTACGCGCATAGCCCGGGTCGAGGGCGTGCTCGGCGTCGATGAAGGCACAGGTCCCTCCCGCCCGCTGCGCTTCGGCGATGACGTGCAAGGTCAGGGTCGTCTTACCCGAGCTTTCGGGGCCGTAAATCTCGACCACGCGACCGCGGGGCAAACCACCCACCCCGAGCGCGATGTCCAGGCCGAGCGAACCGGTGGAGACGACCTCGATCTCGACCGGTGCGCTCGATTGGCCGAGACGCATGAGCGAGCCCTTGCCGAAGGCTCGCTCGATCTGCGCGATTGCGGCGTCGAGCGCGCGCTGGCGGTCGCTGCCCTCGCGGCGGCTGACGACGGCTTCGGCCATGTCCGATCCCCGGTCCGATGCGTGCGATGTCGTCTCGCTTATAGAGGAGCGGCGGCCTCGGGCCAATGGGCACGCTGCCGTGTTTTCAACCACGACGTGAGGCCAAGGCCCCCGGCAACACGATCGATCCCACTGCGGCGAGGACCAGGAACAGCGCGACCAGCTCCCTGAGGCCCACGGGTTCGCCCAGGAGCCATGCCGAACTCGCGACACCCACGACGGGGATCGCGAGTGTGCTCAACGAGGCAGCGATCGCCGGCAACAGCCGGACAATCCGCAGGAACGTGGTGAAGCAGAAGACGAGCGCGACGAACACCACGTACAGCAAGGCGAGGACGCCCTGGACGGTGACCCGTTCGGGATCCGGCCAATCCCCGAGCCAGAGCCAAACAACGAAAATGGGAACCCCACCCGCGAGCAATTGCCAGCCCGAGAGCGCCATCGTGCCGATCCGCCAGTCGAACGCTTTGGTGGCGACCGTCTGGACCGCCCAGACGAACGCCGCCCCCAGAATGAGCAGAGCGCCGAGCGGTTCCTGGCCGAGACGGGCCAGATCGGGCCCGATCAGGACGAGGAGGCCAATCGTGCCGAGAACGAGCGCGAGCCCGAGGAGCGCCGTCGGCCGCTCCCGCAGAAAGACGATCGACAGCAGGGTCGCCCAGATCGGCATGGTGAACGCGACGATCGCCGCCCGCCCGCCCCCCACCCAGAGCAGCCCGTAGGCTGTCAGCATGTGCCAGAGCGTCACGCCGAAGAACGATATCCCGAGGTGCGGCAGAACGAGGCGGCGCTCGAGCATGATCGGCTCTCCGGCGAGCCTGGCGAGGACCAACAGCGTCAGCCCGGCGCCGACGACCGAGACGAGCCGGAAGGTCCAGGGTTCGAACTCGCTCACGGCCAACTTCATGGCCGGCCAGTTCGCACCCCAGAGAACAGTGACCGCGACGATCAGGAGCGCGAGCTTGGTCCGAGAGGTCCCGGATCCGGCCCGGGCCGGGGCGAGCGCCAGCGATGTCCGCATACCCGCGCAGCCCTCCGCGCCGCTTCGGCGAAAGCCGAAGTTAGCCGCGCGCTTCGTAAGGCGCAGGCGGACGCAGCGCGCACCTGCGTTGCGCCGAGGAGAGACGTCGGTTCAGAAGTCGGAGCAGCGGCCACCCCGTTCCCAATCACCGTAGCGGGTGGGCTCCGGCCCGGATGGCCCGTCGACCTCGCCGGGGAGCTGAACCGGACCGCGAAGAACCAGGCTCGGGCCCGCGGGCGGGGCCGCCGGCTCGGCCGGCCGCGGCTCGAAGCCTTCCGGCGGAGGGGCGGCCTCGCTCACTCCTGCATGACCTGCTGCTTGGCGATGGTCTCGCATTCGTCGAGATGCTTCTTGAGCAGGTGGTCGGAAAGGCTCTTTCCGGCCTTGGCGAGATCGGCCTTCACTTTGGTGAAGATATCCTCGTCACCGGGCAGATCGAAATCGGCCATCACGACGTCCTTGGCATAGGCCAGAGCATCATCACCCTTGAGGCCGAGATGCTCTTCGGCGAGCCACAGTCCGAACAGCTTGTTGCGCCGGTTGCGAATCTTGAACGCGAGTTCCTGCTCGTGCTTGAATTTCGCTTCTTCGGTGCGCTCGCGCTCGTTGAAGCTGCTCATCGGCTGCGGCCCCCTTGGTCGCTCGTTCGCTGCCGCTCATATAGGTGGCGCGTCGAGCCCCCGCCACCGGGCATCCCGTCGCGAGCGTCGAAAACCCGTGTGCACCGTCGTCCTTCTCCACCGTCCGCAGCACGATTGGCCCTTGCTCTTGGCCGCGAACCGGGACGAGCTCGTCACGCGCCCGGCTCGGCCGCCAGGCCGACATTGGCCCGACCGTCCGGAAGTCCGCGCCGGGCTCGATCTCGCCGCCGGCGGCAGCTGGCTCGGCGTCAACGATCGGGGCCTGGTAGCCGCCGTGCTCAACCGCGTGGGCACACTCGGGCCCGTCGCGGGTAAGCGGTCGCGCGGCGAACTCGTGCTCGAGGCCCTCGACCACGCGGATGCCCCTTCCGCAGCTGCAGCACTCGCCGACCTCGACCCGGCTGCCTATCGCCCCTTCAACCTCCTCCTCTGTGACGCACGCGATGCCTTCGTTTTGAGGCACGCCGGGCACGGTGCAATCTGCGTCGTCCGGCTGGGGCCGGGTCTCACCCTCCTCACTTCGCGCGAGCCGAACGATCCCGCCTGCGCACGGATCCGCCGCTATCGCCCGCTCTTCGGTTCGGCCGAAGTACCGGACCCCGTACGGGGTGACTGGTCGGACTGGCAGCTCTTGCTGGCGAGTCGCGCGAGCACGACGGGCGATCCGCGCGACGCCCTCTGCGTCGTAACCGACGGTCCCTACGGTACCGTGAGCGCGAGCCTCCTCGCCGTTCCCGCGGGGCCGGAGCGCGCGACGGTCTTTCTGCATGCCGAGGGAAGGCCGGGCGAGACCCCCTTCGAACCCGTCGCGTACCGAGGACCGTGCTCGACCGCTGGCTAGCGTCCGGTCAGGAGCAGGATCTTGCCGATGTGCGCACTGGTTTCCATCAGCGCGTGCGCTTCGGCCGCTCGCTCGAGCGGAAAGGTGCGGTAGACGGGCACATGTACTCGGCCTTCCGCGAACAGCGGCCAGACCCGGGCTTCGAGAGCCCGGGCGATCGCCCCTTTTTGCTCGACGCTACGCGGCCGCAGGGTCGACCCTGTCCAAGTCAGCCGCTTGATCATGAGCCGGGTGAAATCTGCTGTGATGGTCGAGCCTTCGAGCCACGCGATTTGGACGATGCGGCCCTCGATTGCGGCCGCCTCCATGTTGCGGGCAACGTAACCACCGCCCACCATGTCGAGGATCAGATCGACACCACGACCTCCGGTAGCTTTTTTTACCGCGGTAACGAAATCCTCCTCGCGATACACGATCGCCAGATCCGCGCCCAGCCTTCGACAAGCTTCCGCCTTGGCGCCGTTGCCCACGGTCGTGAACACGGTTGCGCCGAACGCCTTGGCGAGCTGGATCGCGGTCACGCCGATCCCCGAACTTCCGCCGTGGACGAGAAAGGTCTCGCCAGCGGAAAGGCGGCCCCGCTCGAACACGTTGGTCCACACGGTGAAGAAGGTCTCCGGCACGCCACCGGCGACCTCGACCGGCACACCCGGCGGCAGCGGAAGGGCCTGCGGCTCGGGGACGGGGCAATATTCGGCATAGCCTCCGCCGGCCACCAGCGCGCAAACGAGGTCCCCCTCACGAAACCGATTGGTTCCAGGTCCGCAGGCGACGACTCGGCCGGCGATCTCGAGACCGGGAATCTCCGTCACGCCGGGCCGCGGCGGATAGCCACCCTGCCGTTGGAGAACAT
>JAILZQ010000150.1 GCA_023512415.1 Geminicoccaceae bacterium
GCGGTGGCGGTGCGGCTTCGGCCGCCGGGGCCGCTTCGGCCGGCTGGGTCGCGGCGACGAGCTCGGCGAACTTGCCGAAGAACTCGTCGGCCATCTTCTTGGCCGTGCCCTGGACGAGCCGCGAGCCGATCTGCGCCAGTTTGCCGCCGACCTCGGCCTTGGCTTCGTATTTGAGGATCGTCCCCGAGGGACCGTCCTCGAGGAGTTGGACCCGCGCCCCGCCCTTGGCGAAGCCCGCCACCCCGCCCGAGCCTTCGCCCGTGATCGTGTAGGCGGCCGGTGGATCGAGGTCGGAGAGCGTGACCTTGCCGGCGAAGGTCGCCGAGACCGGCCCGACCTTGGCCTTGACCTTGGCCTGCAGCTCGCTGTCGGAGATCTTCTGCAGCGACTCGCAGCCCGGGATGGCCTTGGCCAGCACCTCCGGATCGTTGAGCATCTCCCAGACCCGCTGCCGCGGCGCCGGGATGCGATACTCCCCGGTCATGTCCATGGCCGTCCCCCCTCGGGCGATCCCCTTCCGAGCCGGGCCTTTAGGACGCGGGTCGGCAGCGGGCAAGCCGAGTGTTGGCGGCGGGCGGGGATCGGCTCGGTGGCGCCCGACCCGACGGCGCGCCTCACCCCCGGCCGCGGGCCCGCGCGACGAGCGCCCGGGCGCAGGCGTCCAAGATCGCCTCGGTGTCGATCCCGACGAGCGCGTAGAGGTCGGGGATGTCGGCCGACTGGCCGAAGCGGTCGACGCCCAGGGCCTCGATGCGCTGGCCCCGCACCGAACCGAGCCAGCCGAGCGTCGCCGGATGGCCGTCGAGCACCGTGACGAGCCCGGCATCGGCGGCGAGCGGGGCCAAGAGCCGGCTCGCCCAGGAGGCCCGCCCCGCCGCCCGCCAGCCCGCGAACAGCCGGTCGGCCGAGGTGACGCACAAGAGCCCCGCCCCCGGCACCTCCTCGCGCAGGGCGTCGAGGGCCGCTCGGGCTTCCGGGGCGACCGCGCCCGCGAAGGCGATCGCGAGTTCCGCCCCCTCGCTCGGCGGCACGAGCCAATAACCGCCGTCGAGGATCGCGCGCTCGAGCGCCGCGCCCATCCGCCGCTCGGGCTGGGCGATCGGCCGGGTCGAGAGGCGCAGATAGACCGCCCCGCCTTCGGCTTCTTGGATGTGCGCGAAGGCCCAGCGCAGCATCACCTCGACCTCGTCGGCGAAGGCCGGCTCCAGATAGGTGAGGCCGGGCTGGGCCATGCCGACGAGGGGGGTGCCGATCGACTGGTGCGCCCCGCCCTCGGGGGCCAGGCTCACGCCCGAGGGCGTGGCGACGAGCACGAACCGGGCGCCCTGGTAACACGCGTAGGTGAGCGCATCGAGGCCGCGGGCGATGAACGGGTCGTAGAGCGTGCCCACCGGCAGGAGTCGGGCGCCGAACAGCTCGTGGGCGAGGCCGAGAGCCGCGAGGTTCAAGAAGAGGTTGTTCTCGGCGATGCCGAGCTCGACGTGCTGGCCCGTGCGGCTCTCGCGCCAGAGGGTGGGCGAAGTCACCTGCTCGGCGCGGAACACGTCCTCGTGCTCCTTGCGGTTGAAGACGTCGCGCCGGCTGACCCAGGCCGCGAGCCCGGTCGAGACCGTGACGTCGGGCGAGGTCGTGACGATCCGCTCGGCCAAGGGCAGGTCGGAGCGGGCGAGTTCGCCCATGATCCGGCCGAAGGTCTCCTGCGTCGAGGTCTGCACCGTCCGCCGGCCCATCGGCAGCACGGCCGGCACCGGCACGAGCGGGGCGGTGAACCGCTCGGTGCGCCGCGTCCAGGGCACGGCTTCGAGGAACCGGCGGAGTGCCGTCTCGTCCACCTCGAGGCCGGCGAACGGCTCCCATTCGGCACCCGGCGGGATGCCGTGGGCGGCGCGCAGCGTCTCGATCTGCTCGGGGGTCATGAGGGCCGCGTGGGCGTCCTTGTGGCCGGCCATCGGCAGGCCGTAGCCCTTCACGGTGTAGGCGATGAAACAGTGCGGCCGGTCGTCGGCCACGGCGTGGAAGGCCTCGAGGAGCGCCTCGAGGTCGTGGCCGCCGAGATTGGTCATGAGCGCGGCCAAGCCCGCGTCGTCGTGCTCGTCGAGGATCCGGCGGATCGCCGGGTTGCGGCCGAGGTCGCTCTCGAGGTGCGCCCGCCAGGCGGCCCCGCCCTTGAAGGTCAAGGCGGCGTAGAGATCGTTCGGGCAGGCGTCGATCCAGTCTTTGAGGACCTCGCCGCCCGGCCGGGCGAAGGCCGTCTGCAGCTTCTTGCCGTATTTGACGGTGACGACGTTCCACCCCACGGTGGCGAAGAACTGCTCGATCTTGGCGAACAGCTTCTCCGGCACGACCCGGTCCAGGCTCTGGCGGTTGTAATCGATCACCCACCAGAGGTTGCGGACGTCGTACTTCCAGCCCTCGAGCAGGGCCTCGAAGACGTTGCCCTCGTCGAGCTCGGCATCGCCCACGATCGCCACCATCCGCCCCTCGGGCAGGTCCGCGGGCGCGAGCCCTCTGAGCCGGACATGGTCCTGGGCCAGGGAGGCGAAGAGGGTCATCGCCGCACCCAGCCCGACCGAGCCCGTCGAGAAGTCGACCCCCGTGGCATCCTTGGTCCGCGAGGGATAGGCCTGCGCCCCGCCCATCGCCCGGAACCGCTCGAGCCGCTCGCGGCTCTGCAGGCCGAGTAGATACATGGCGGCGTGGTAGATCGGGCTCGCGTGCGGCTTGACCGCGATCCGGTCGCCCGGGCGCAGCACGTCGAAGAACAGCGCCGTGACGATCGAGGCGACCGAGGCGCAGGAGGCCTGGTGGCCGCCGACCTTGAGTTTGTCGCGCGAGGGTCGGAGATGGTTGGCGTGGTGGATCGTCCAGGCCGAGAGCCAAAGGATCTTCTTCTCGATCGCGCGCAAGAGTTGGAGCTTTTCCGTCGCTCCGATTTCGCCCGCCGTCTCGACCACCGCTTGCCGCGCCACGACCGCCCCCGCCCGGCTCCGACCCTTCACCGACTCCGACCGATCTAGCCGGGGTCGCCCGTCCGGCCAACCGCCGCCACGGGATCGCCGCTCCGCAGCCGGCGGCGGGCCGCGCGGCCCGCCCTTCCCGACGGCTCGCATGCCGGGGTCCGGAGCGCGAACGTTCAATCCGCCGCGCGCCGGTGCTAACGCCTCGCCGGGCAGCGGGAGAGCGAGCATGGACGAGACCCGAGACGCGGCCGAGGAGATCCCGATCGAGGTCGAGCATCGGCGGACCGCGGAAGCGCTCGCCCGGACGGCCCGGGAGGTCGCGGCCGAACGCCTGCCCTTCGGCCTCGAGCCGCAGGACTTCGAAGCCGCCCTCGAGCGGCTGGCCGAGCCCGAGCCGGCCACGGGAGGGCGGCCGTGAGCCCGCTCCTCGACCTCTCGCTCGCCGAGCTCGCCGCCCGGCTGCGGACCGGCGAAGTGACCGCCCGGGCCGCCACCGAAGCCGCGCTCGCCGCCCTCGAGGGCCGCGGCCGCGAGCTCGTGGCGGTGGCGCGCCTCTGGCCCGAGCAGGCGCTCGCCCGCGCCGAGGCGCTCGACCGGGCGCGCGCCGAGGGCCGCCTCGCGGGCCCGCTGCACGGCGTGCCCTTGGCCCACAAGGACATGTTCGACCGAGAGGGCGAGCTCTCCGAGTGGGGCACCGAGATCCACCGCGGCCGCGTGGCCGAGCGCACCGCGACCGTGATCGCCCGGCTCGATGCCGCCGGGGCGATCGACCTCGGCCGGTTGAACATGGTCGAGTTCGCCCTCGGCATCACCGGCCACAACCGACACACCGGCCACCCGCGCAACCCCTGGGACCCGAGCCGGGTGACCGGCGGCTCGACCAGCGGTGGTGCCGCCGCGGTCGCCGCCCGGACGGTGCCGGGCACCCTCGGCTCGGACACGGGCGGCTCGATCCGCGTGCCGGCGAGCCTCTGCGGCATCGTCGGGATCAAGCCGACCTTCGGGCGGGTGAGCCGGCACGGTGCCATGCCGCTCTCCTTCTCCCTCGACCATGTCGGCCCCTTGGCGCGGACCGCCCGCGACTGCGCCCTCCTGCTCGAGGCGATCGCCGGCCCCGATCCCCTCGACCGGGCGACGAGCCTCCGCCCGGCGGGGTCGCTCGCCGCTTCGATCGACGCCGGGGTGAAGGGCTTGCGGATCGGCTTCGCCCGCGACGGCCTCGAGGTCGAGCCCGAAGCCGAGATCGCCGCCCTCGAGCGCGAGGCGATGGCCGTCTTCCGCGCGCTCGGCGCCCGGGTCCACGAGCAGCCGATCCCCGCCATGGCGCCCTTGAACGCGCTGCGCCGGATCGTCCTCACGGTCGAGTGCGCGGCGCTGCACCGCGAGCTCGTCCGCACCCGCCGTGCCGACTACAACCCCGAAACGCTCGCCCGGATGATGCCCGGTTTCGCGCTCGGCGCGGTCGACTATCTCCGCGCGCTCCAGCTGCGCACACCGCTGCTCGAGCGCTTCGTGGCCGAGGTCTTCGGGGCCTGCGATGTCCTGGCCTTGCCCACCTGCCCGGTGCGCACCCCCACGCTCGCCGAGACCGAGACCGGCGCGGATGCCCGCTTCGTGGCGATCTCCAACGCCATGAGCTCGGCGATCGGCTTCGCCAACTATCTGGGCCTGCCGGCGCTCTCCGTACCCATGGGCTTCGATTCGCGCGGCATGCCGGTGGGCCTGCAACTCGTCGGCCGGCCGTTCGCCGAGGCGCTCTTGTTGCGCGCCGCGCACGCCTTCGAGACGCAGACCGGCTGGACCTCCCGGCGACCGCCCGGTGCGGCTTGAACGCGAGGCGGGCAGCGGCCCGCTCGTCCGCAGCGAGCTCAGGGGCATCGCGCTCGCGGTCTTCGCGATGGCCTGCTTCGGGGCCATGGACGGGATCTCGAAACACCTCGTGACCCATCATCCGGCACCGCTCGTGCTCTGGCTGCGCCACCTGGCGGCCCTGCCCCTCGTGCTCCTCGTGCTGGGTCCGGCCGGCGTGCGGCGCAACCTCCGCTCGACCCGGCCTTGGTTGCAGATCGGCCGCACCGCGCTCCTGGTCGTCGAGATGGGCATCGTGCTCTTGTGCTTCCGCGCCCTGCCCTTGGCCGACGTGCACGCGGTGCTGGCGGCGACCCCCTTGATCGTGACGGCGCTCTCGGTGCCGCTCCTGGGCGAGCGGGTCGGCTGGCGGCGCTGGACCGCGGTCGCGGTGGGCTTTTCGGGCGTGCTCGTGATCATCCGCCCGGGCTTCGCCGAGGTCCACCCGGCACTCCTCCTGGCGGCACTCGCAGCCGGCATGTACGCCCTCTACAACATCTTGACGCGGCTCGCGGGCACGGCCGATCCACCGCAGACGAGCTTCCTCTGGCAGACGGTCGTGGCGGCCGTCCTCCTCTCGCTCGTGGGTCCGTTCTATTGGCAGCCGCTCACCCCGGCCCAATGGGGCCTGCTCGCGGCCCTCGCCACGCTCGGAGCGACGGGGCACTACTGCCTCGTGCGCGCGCTCGCCCACGCGCCGGCCGTGGTCATCCAGCCCTTCTCCTACACGATGCTGGTCTGGGCGGTCGTGATCGGCTACCTCGTGTTCGGTGACCTGCCCGACCGCTGGACGGTGGCGGGCGCCCTGGTCGTGGTGGGCGCCGGCTGCTACGCGGCCTGGCGCGAGCATGTCCGCTCGCGCGCCGCCCGGGCGGCGGTCGGGGGATCCGGCTAGGGCCTCACCGAGGAGAAGAGCCGTGGCGCGAGACGAGGCGCTCGTCGTGCTGGCCGAGTTCAAGGTCGTGCCGGGCCGGATGGACGAATTCCTCCCGTTGCTCGAGCAGCACGCCCGCAACAGCCGGACGAACGAGCCGGGCTGCCTGCAGTTCGACGTGGTCCGGGACGGCAGCGACCCGGACCGCGCCTTCGTCTACGAGGTGTACCGCGACGAGGCGGCCTTCGAGGCGCACAAGGCCGCCCCCTACCTCGCCTGGTACCGCGAGCGGGCCGAGCCGCTCCTGCTCGAGCGCAAAGTGACCGTCCACCGCCGGGTGGCCGCCCCCGGCCCGGCCGCGCCGGGCAAGGTCTTGGTGGCCGTGGTCCACCTCCAGGGCCGCGAGCATCTCTTGAAGCCGCTCGTCGAGGCCGGCCTCGAGCTCGTCCCCAACCCCTACGGCCGGCCGCTGCGCGAGGACGAGCTCGTGCGCCTGTTGCCCGGCTGCGTCGCCAGCCTCGCGGGCCAGGAGCCCTACACCGAGCGGGTGTTCGCCGCGGCCCCCGGGCTCAAGGTCGTGGCCCGCCTCGGGGTCGGCTTCGACGCGGTCGACATCGCCGCCGCCACCCGTCACGGTGTCGCCGTGGCGATGGCCTTCGGCTCGAACCACGAGCCGGTGGCCGACCACGCCTTCGCGCTCATGGCCTGCCTCGCCCACGCCATCCGCCGCTACGACGAGGCGATCCGCCAGGGCCGCTGGCAGCTCCTGTTCCACGGCCGGCTCACCGGCGCCACCGTGGGGATCGTGGGCTTCGGCCGGATCGGCCGGGCGCTCGCCAAGCGCTGCCAGGGTTTCGGCATGGACGTCCTGGTGGCCGATCCCTACATGGACGGCGAGGCATTGGCCCGGCTCGGCTGCACCCTGGTCCCGCTCGACGAACTCCTGGCCCGGGCCGACTTCGTCTCGCTGCACGCGCCTTTGACCGCCGAGACCCGCCACCTGATCGACGCCCGCCGGCTCGCCCTCATGAAGCGCACGGCCTTCCTCGTGAACACCGCGCGCGGCGGGCTCGTCGACGAGGCGGCGCTGATCGAGGCCCTGGAGCGCGGCACGATCGCCGGTGCCGGGCTCGACGTGATGGCCGTCGAGCCCCTGCCCGAGACCTCCCGTCTCCGGTCTTTGCCGAACGTCGTCTTGACCCCACATGCGGCGGGGGCGAGCGAGTGGGCGATCGAGACCATGGCGGCGCGCACGGTGGCCAACGTGCTGGCCGTGCTGCGCGGTCAGGACCCCGGCGCCGGGCTGTTGCTCAATCCCGAGGTCCTCGCCCGGCCGGCCGTCGCCCCGGGCTGAGCTCGCCTGTTCCAGGACGGTCGACGCATGAGCCGGATGCACCGCACGAGCATCGACACCGACGGCGACAAGAGGCCGGTCCCGATCCACGGGCCCGAGGCCTTCGCCGGCATGCGCGCCGCCGGCCGGCTCGCCGCGATGACCCTCGATCACGTGACACCGATGATCCGGGCGGGTGTCACGACCGCGGCGATCGACCGGGCGATCGACGCCTTCATGCGCGCCCACGGCGGCGTGCCGGCGACCAAGGGCTATCCGCACCGCGAGCAGCCGGACAACCCGTTCCCGGCCTCCTGCTGCATCTCGGTCAACCACGTGGTCAACCACGGCATCCCCTCGGAGGACAAGCGGCTCCGGGAAGGTGACACGCTCAACATCGACGTGACCGTGATCCTGAACGGCTGGTACGGCGACACGAGCCGGATGTTCGTGGTGGGGCCGATCGAGCGGATCCCGGTCAAGGCCCGCCGGCTCATCGAGGTGACCTACGAGGCCATGTGGGCGGGCATCCGCGCGGTCCGCCCGGGTGCCACGCTCGGCGATGTCGGCCACGCCATCCAGAAAGTCGCGGAAGCCGCCCGCTTCTCGGTCGTGCGCGACTTCGTGGGCCACGGCATCGGCCGAGTGTTCCACGACGCCCCCGAGGTCCGCCACTTCGGCAAGCCCGGCGAGGGGCTCGTGCTCCGACCCGGCATGTTCTTCACGATCGAACCCATGATCAACGCCGGTCGGGCGGAGGTGAAGATCCTCGCCGACGGCTGGACCACGGTGACCCGCGACCGCGAGCCTTCGGCCCAGTTCGAGCACACGGTCGGGGTCACCGAGGATGGCGTCGAGGTCTTCACCCGCTCGCCCGCGGGGTTCGAGCGCCCGCCCTACGCCATCTGACTTCCGGCCGATTTCCTTGACATTTTTCCTATAGCCGGCTAGCGATCCGCGAGACGGCGCCGGCTCCCCGGCGCCCCGCCAGCGGATCGACCCCCATGACCTGCCCCGCCTCCTTCGTCCGTCCCGACCCGGAGACGGCCGCACCGATGCCACCGCCACTCGAGCCCCGGACCGACGGCCAGGGCCCCGACGAGCCGGCGCCGCGCCGGCCGGCCGTTCCGCCGCTGCGGCTCGGCGACCCGCTCCCCGACCTGCCGGAGGAC
>JAILZQ010000005.1 GCA_023512415.1 Geminicoccaceae bacterium
CGTGGTCGCATCCTTGGGGGCAGCGCCATCCCCCGGAACAGCAGATTGGCGCGCCGCGGTTCGGCCAGCTTCACGTCGACCTCGACTTCTGGGCCTGGACACCCGAAATCGGCGAGAACCAGGCGCAAGGGGCAACTTCCTGGCGATCGGCTGCCGAGACGGCGTTCAGAACCGAGCCCGCGCATCGAAAAGGCGCAAATCGAGTGCGGGGACCGCGACGAGCAGCCGGGCAGGCGAAAGCCGCAGCCGGCCCACGCTTACCGTGAGAGCGAAGATCGAACGGAAAACCGCGTCCGCCCGCCGCTGGAACAGAGCGACGCCGGGGCAGCGAGCCGGAAGAACACGAAGACGGCGCTGTGCCGACCGAGGGCGTGGCGGCCGGCTACCAGACCGGGGAGCACGAACCAGCGGATCTCACGTGCCCAAGGCCGGCAGCTCGTCCACCGCAGCCGCGGGTCGCCGCTGGGCTCGCCGAACGCGGCGGCCCGGCGCTCCATCCTGAACGACCCGAGGCTACGGGCCGCATCGACGCCGCTGCAGCGAGCCATGCCCAAGATCACACCGAGTATCGTGGGGCGGCGCCGTGGCCGCCAAGGTTCAATACCATACGCCGGTGCGATGCCAGCGAGGCGGGCCGCTCGCGATCCAAACGCTGCGAGGCCCGACGATCCGCTCCGGGACTTCGATCGGCGGTTCGACCGGCTCGTAGAGGTCGAGAAGGCGACGGATCCGCTCTTCGGTCGGCGGGTGGGTGCGCAACAGAGAGGGGATCGGCATGCGCCGCCCCGGCATGAAGATCTCTTCCCAAAAGCGCCCTTGGAAGCGCTCGAGCTTGGCGAGCGCCGAAGCGAGACCCTGCGGGTCGCCGGTGAGCGCCGCCGCGTCCAGATCGGCATCGAACTCGCGCGAGCGCGAAAGCGCGAGCTGGAGGAGGCCCACGAGCGTCGGCGCGAACACCAGCAGCAAGACGACGAGCCAAGGGACGGCGACTTCACCGGTCAAAAGGGCGGGCAGGTTGAAGATGAACAACAATTGACCAAGCCAAGACAGTAAGCTCGTAAGGCGGCTCACGACGTCAGCTAAGCCCATGATCCAAAGATCGTCGTTGCGGACGTGGCTCAGTTCGTGGGCCAACACGCCGGCGAGCTCGCGGGGTGTCAGGGTCCGCAGCAGACCGTCGCTCAGCCCGATCGCGGCGCGATCCGGCCGGCCCACGGCGAAGGCGTTCAAGATCGGTGTCGGGAGCCAAAAAAGACGCGGCAGCCGCTCCAGACCCGCCCGCGCGGCGAGCCGCCGCAACAGCCCGTAACCTTCGGGAAAGTCCGCGGGCGCGAGTGGTCGGGCGCCGTAGGCGCGCATCACCCATTCGGGGGCGATCGAGGGGGCCAAAAGCAACGAAGCCCCGGTGAGTACGACGGCCCAAACGAGGCCGACCCAGCCCCAGACGAAAAAGGCACACAAGCCCAGGATACCCAGCATGCCGAGCACGAGGAGCGCGGACTGGACGACGTTGCGCAGCTTGTGCAACCGCCGTTGGCGTTCGCTCAAGATCACGAGGGGGCGGCGAACGATCATCTCTCCTCGCGGCGGCCTCGACCGTGCTAGGGAAGCTCGTGTGAGGGGGAGGTTGGGCGATGGCCGAAGCCGGAGCAAGCCTGCGCCGCGCTCTCGAGCGGATCACGGTGGTCGAAGGCGACATCACGACGCTCGACGTCGAGGCGATCGTCAATGCCGCGAACGAGCGCCTCGCGCCGGGAGGCGGTGTTTGCGGGGCGATCCATCGCGCTGCCGGGCCGGAGCTCGCCCGCGCCTGTGCGGCGATCGGTCATTGTGCAACAGGCGATGCCGTGATCACACCCGGGTTCGGGCTCAAGGCGCGTTCGGTGATCCATGCCGTGGGGCCGATTTGGCACGGCGGCGAGGTCGGCGAGGACTCGCTCTTGGCGAGCGCCTATCGCCGGTCGCTCGAGCTCGCGGCCGAAAAGGGGATCGCGAGCATCGCCTTTCCCGCCATTTCCACCGGCATCTACGGCTTCCCCGCGGAGCGCGCCGCCGCCGTCGCCGTGCGCACGGTGGCCGACACCCTCGCGCGGCAGGCGCTGCCGGAGCGGGTGCTGCTCTGCTGCTTCGGCGCCGCCTCGGCCGAGCTCCACCGCCGCGCGCTCACCGAGCTCATGGCCGCCGAGCCCCCATGAGCCTCGATCTCGTGTGTTTGGGCGAGCCTCTGGTCGAGCTCAACCAGACCCGGCCGGACGAGCCCTTGCTCCGGCTGGGTCACGGTGGTGACACTTCGAACTGCGCAATCGCCGCAGCGAGGCTCGGCCTCAAGGTCGGCTATTGGACCCGCCTCGGCGCCGACCCGCTGGGCGACAGTTTCTTGGAATTGTGGCGGCGGGAAGGCGTCGACGCCTCGCGGGTACCGCGCGACCCGGAGGCACCCACCGGGCTTTACGTCGTCACACACGGCCGCGACGGTCACCACTTCAGCTATTTGCGCCGCGGCTCGGCGGCCAGCCGGATGCGGCCGGAGGATCTCCCTGAAACCTGGCTTCGTGGAACGCGGGTCCTGCACGCCTCGGCGATCAGCCAGGCGATTTCCACCTCGGCTTGTGACACCGTATTCCGCGCTTTCGAGATCGTCCGCGCGGCGGGCGGCGCAATCGCCTACGACACCAACTACCGCCCGGCGCTCTGGCCGGCAACGCGGGCCCGGGCGATCGTCCGCGAGGCGGCGCGGATGGCCGACATCTTGTTGCCCGGCCTCGAGGATGCGCGAGCTCTGTTCGGCCTCGAGCAGCCGGAAGCGATCCTCGACCATCTCCTCGACCTCGGTCCGAAGGTCGTGGCGCTGACTCTCGGCGCGGCAGGAGCGATCGTCGCGACGCCGCAGCGGCGCGAACGATTGGCAGCACACCGTGTGGCGGCAGTCGACGCGACCGGCGCGGGCGATGCCTTCGACGGCGCCTTCCTCGCCGTCTATTTGCGCACAGGCGATCCGTTCGGCGCGGGTCGCTTCGCCAATGCCGCTGCGGCCCTCGCCACGACGGGATTCGGAGCAGTGGCACCGTTGCCGACCCGCGAAGCGGTCGAGGCGCTTCTCGATCGGGGGGACGTGGGTTGAGCCCGCCCGCCCTGATCGGTGTCGACTGGGGAACGAGCAGCTTCCGTGCCGCGCTGATCGACCGCGAGGGTGGGGTCCTCGAGCGGAGGGTGGCGGCTACCGGGATCCTCGAGGTGTCGGGAGGCGACTTCGAGACTCGCCTTCGCGAACTCTTGGGCTCTTGGCTCGACGCCCACCCCGGGCTGCCGATCGTTCTGTCCGGTATGGTCACGAGCCGGCAGGGTTGGCTCGAGGTCCCCTACCTTCCGTGCCCGGTGACGCCCGAACGCCTCGCCGATGCGCTCGCAGGTCTCCATCTCGAAGATGGCCTGGCGCTGCGCTTCGTCCCTGGGCTCTCGACACGCCGGCCCGATGGGTTGCCGGACGTGATGCGCGGCGAGGAGACCCAGATCCTGGGAGCCCTCGCCCAAGTGCCCGAAGCGCGCACGCTTCTGTTGCCCGGGACCCACAGCAAGTGGGTGAGGGTCGAGGCGGGTTGCGTGCTGAACTTTTCGACCTTCATGACGGGTGAGTTGTTCGCTCTCCTCAAGAGGTACTCGATCCTCGGTCGATTGGTCCAGGGCGAGACATGGGACGAACCCGGCTTCGAGCGCGGGGTGAAGGTCGGGCTCGCGGCCGAAAGTCCGGCCGGTGCCAGCTTCGCTCGGCTGTTTTCGGCCCGAAGTCTCGTGCTCGCAGGGGAGCTCGGCACCAACGCGGTCGAGAGCTACCTCTCCGGGCTCTTGATCGGCAGCGAGCTTCGTGAGGCCGCGGCCATCGCCGCTGACGGCGAACCCGTGCTGCTCGTCGGCGAACCGACCCTCGCCGCGCGGTACGCTCGGGCGCTCGAGCTCGCGGGTCGGGCATTCGCCCTGGCCGCGCCGGATGCCGCGGCGCGTGGTCAGCACCGGCTCGCCCTCTTGGCCCGGTTGCTCGAGGGGCGAGGTCGATGAGTTCGCTCGATGCCTGGTTCGACCCGCCGATCGTCGCGATCCTGCGCGGCGTGAAGCCGGAAGAGGTCGAGGCCGTCGGCGAGGCCTTGGTGGAAGCGGGGATCCGCGTCCTCGAGGTGCCGCTCAACTCGCCGAAGCCGCTCGAGAGCATCGGTCGCCTGGCGAGCACGCTCCTCGGCCGAGCGCTCGTGGGTGCCGGGACGCTCCGGCGGCCGGCCGAGGTGAACGATGTGGCCCGCGCCGGCGGTCGGCTGATCGTCACACCGCACGCCGATGCGAGCATCGTCCGCGAGGCCAAGGGACTGGGGCTCTTCGCGGTTCCCGGTGTGGCGACGCCCACCGAGGCCTTCGCCATGCTCGATGCAGGAGCCGACGCCTTGAAGCTCTTCCCTGCGGAGATGCTGGGGCCTCCTGTCGTCAAGGCACTTGCAGCCGTGCTGCCGGCGGGCACGAAACTTTTGCCGGTGGGCGGGATAACCCCGGAAGCGATGGCCGCGTTCCGCGCGGCGGGGGCTGCCGGCTTCGGCCTGGGCTCGGCGCTGTATCGACCTGGCGCCCCGCCCGGACAGGTGCGGGACCGGGCTCGGGCGTTCCTCGCCGCCTGGCGGGACGTCGCCTGAGCAGACGGCTCAGCGGACCTGCAGGTTCAAAGGCGGTTGGGCGGCCGGAGCTTGTCCCTGGGCCTGCGCTCCGCCGCTGGTACCCTGGCGACTACCGGTCGGCTGACGCGCGGGCGCCGATTGTTGACGCGTCGCCGGCTGTTGCGGGCGGGCGGCAGGGCTGGAGGAGGAGCCCTCGGAAAGACTAGCTTGCCGCGCCTCGAAGAAGAGCTTGAAAAGGGTCTCCTGGTCGGGAAGACCGGTCTTCTTCAGACCGGACCGCTCCTGGTAAGCCTCGAACGCCTGTTGGGTCTTCGGCCCCCATGCCCCGTCCGCCTTCCCCGTCAAGACACCCGCCTTGATGAGCAGCTCTTGCGCGCGCCGGATGGTGTCCTGGTAGTGGCGCATGGTCCGCTCGCCCACCTTGATCTCGACGACCGGCGACCGCTGGGTGAGGCGGAAGGGGCGAAGGACCTCCTCCACCGCCTTGGCGGCTTGGATCAGGCGGGCCTCCCTGTTCTGGTCGCAATACCGCGCAGTGAGCTCGAAAAGGATCACGGGTGAATGCCAGGGTGCCGTATCGTAGGTCTGCGGAGTCGCATCGTTGAGCCCAGTGAGAAAGCCTTCCAACCAGTTGATGTAAGCTTCCACACCCGGCTTCTTCTCTTTGAAGGCTTGGAGGAGGGCGCCACAGCTCTCGTTGCCGACGCCCTTGACCGCGAACGAGCCATCCTTGTCACGGGCCTCGGCCAACCCCGAAACCACAGCGACCAGCGCGAGCGCCACCGCTCCCGCCCAGGCAACCTTCATTCCCACCTCTCGCTGGCTGGCCACGAACACGACCGCGGGTCCGTTCGACCCCGTAGGTGGTAAGCAGGAGCGCCCTTACCAACCCCAGGCCGCATGCATCTTCGCCAGATGCAGCCGATTGTCCAGGGCAGCCGGCCCTCGGATACCGCGATCGGCGACGGCCCGCCGCGGCTCCCGACGCGTGCGTTTCCCGCCTCAGCTGGGGGTTGCACCCAGGAACGCGAGATCGGCCGGATGATCCACCTGGCGGAGGAGGGCGGCTTTGAGCTTCATGAGTGCGCGGTGCTCGATCTGTCGCACCCGCTCCTTGCTGATACCGAGCTTCACGCCGAGCTCTTCGAGGGTGCTCCCCTCCTCGCGCAGCCGCCGCTCCCGAATGATGATCCGCTCGCGCTCGCTCAGCTCCATGAGGGAAGAGGCGAGCCATTCGGACCGACGACGGCTGTCACGGAGCTCGGCGACACTCTCCTCCGGATTCGGCCTTTCGTCGGCGAGGAAGTCCTGCCAAGCGTCGTCCCCGTCGGGACCGATCGTGGCATTCAAGGACTGGTCGCCGCCCGAAAGACGCATCTCCATGTCCTCGACGTCCGCCCGGGTGACGCCGAGTTGCTCCGCGATCTGCGCGCGCCCGACATCGTCGAGCCTGCCACCCGTGCCTTCTTCGATCTTCGCCCGTAGCCGCCGGAGATTGAAGAAGAGCGACTTCTGTGCAGCCGTGGTGCCGGTGCGAACCACGGACCAGTTGCGCAAGATGAAGTCCTGCATGGCAGAACGGATCCACCACGCGGCATAAGTGGAAAATCGCACGTCACGCTCGGGCTCGAAACGCGCCGCCGCCTGCATGAGGCCGACTACACCTTCTTGGACGAGGTCGGCCTGTGGCAACCCGTAATTTTTGAAGCGGCTGGCCGTGGCGATGACCAAGCGCATGTACGATTGGACCAGCTCGTGCAACGCCTTCTCGTCGCGATGCTGCCGCCACCGGACCGCGAGCTCGCGCTCGTGCTCGCGCTCCAGAAGGGGGGCGGCCATCGATTCGCGAACCAGCTTCCGGTTGGCGCGGGCGGTGTCCGCCGTCTCCGACAACGCCACCATGGTGCCTCCGTCGCTCGGGTCGGCTCCGTGATCTCGATCGGGCCGACCACGCCCCATCATACGGGACCAAATTGGTCCCGGATCAATGGGGCGCCCGCTCACATGAACGCGACGGCACCGAACAACTCGTCGGCGCTACTGCCAACCCGTTGACCAATCGAGCTTTTCGATGAAGCCCCGCGGCATCTCCTGACGAGGATTTCACCTGAGGGACACGCCTCTCGCCAGCTGGCTCAAAGGATGCGGCAGGCCTCGTCGAAGGCGAGCCGTGGGTTGCGTGGCGGCAGTTTCGACGGATCCCCGTAGCCGAGGTTGCACAAGAAGTTCGAACGGTACCGGCCATCCGGAAAGAACTCGGCGTCGACCCGCGCGCGATCGAACCCCGACATCGGCCCACAGTCGAGCCCGACCGCACGCGCTGCCAAGATGAAGTAGCCCCCCTGCAAGCTCGCGTTTCGAAAGGCGGTCTCCTCGGCAACCCCCTCCTTGCCCGGGCCGGTGAACCACGACACGGCCTCGGGCTCGTGCGGGAAAGTGCGCGGCAAGAGCTCGTAAAATCGCGTATCGTAGGCCAAGATGGCGGTCACCGGTGCGGTCATGGTCTTGTCCACGTTGCCGGGCGAGAGCGCGGGTCGGAGCCGCTCTTTCGCTTCCCGGCTCTTGAGGAAGAGGACGCGCAGCGGCAAGCTGTTGGCACTCGTCGGACCCCACTTGAGAAGGTCCCAGAGTTCGACGAGTTTCGCGTCCTCCACCGGTCGGTCGAGCCAGGCACTGTGGGTTCGGGCGGTGCGGAAAAGGAGATCGCGGCCCGCTTCATCAAGAATCGGTCGCTGCATGTGCGGCACTCTCCCTCTTGGACCTCCGCTGCTTACGACGCCAAGGCTCGACCGGACCAGCGGACGCCGGGCGCGTCCGCTCGTGGGAAAGATCGGGGCTGCTGCGGCGAAGCGAAGGCGGGCAGCGTCGACGATCACTCGGATGCGCGTGTACCGCGTCCAAGAGACGTTCGCCCCCGAAGCCTCGTGTCTGCATCCGTCCTCGTCGGGCTGGACGTTGCTACGGACGGCTCGCGACCGCGGCCGAGGCACCTCGGCACTCTCTGCACCCGAGGCGACGATCGGGGTCCATGGAGACGCCTATGCGTGCACTTGTGCCGCGACTGCGACACGGCGCACGGCGACCCGGCGATCGCAGCCGACGAGCCGAGGCGAAGGCCCGCGGGAGTTGATGCACCTCGCCCCCGAGCCTCGGAGCCGGCGGCGCTACGCTCGGCCGGCCGCCTCGCCCGATGCCAGGAGCATTCGCAGGACGTAGTGGAGGATGCCGCCGTGCCGGATGTACTCGACCTCGTCCGCGGTATCGACCCGGCAACGCAACCGGATGTGCTCGGTCGATCCATCCTTGCGATGGATCACCCCTTCGAGCGTCATGCGCGGCTGCAAGCCGCCAGCGAGGCCCAGAATGTCCACGACCTCGCTGCCGTCGAGCCCCAACGTCTTGCGACTTTGCCCATCCGTGAACTCGAGCGGCAACACGCCCATACCCACGAGGTTCGAGCGGTGGATTCGTTCGAAGCTCTCGGCGATCACGGCTCGAACGCCGAGCAGCGCCGGACCCTTGGCGGCCCAGTCGCGCGAACTCCCGGCGCCGTATTCTTGGCCGCCGAACACCACCACGGGTATCCCGCGTTCCTTGTAACACATGGCAGCGTCGAAAATCCACATCTCCACCCCGTCGGGGTAGAGAATCGTCCGGCCGCCCTCTTTTCCACCAAGCATTTCGTTCTTGATACGTATGTTGGCGAACGTCCCGCGCATCATTACCTCGTGATTGCCGCGGCGCGCCCCATACTGGTTGAAGTCCTTCGGCTGGACTTGATAGCTCTGGAGGTAGAGCGCGGCCGGGCTGTCCCGAGGGATGCTACCCGCCGGGCTGATGTGATCAGTCGTGATGCTGTCGCCCAAGATCGCGAGGATCCGCGCACCCCGGATGTCTTCGAGTGCCGCCCGGGGCTCGCGAGACATTCCATCGAAGTAGGGTGGCCGACGCACATAAGTCGAGCGATCGTCCCAGCGGTAGGTGAGACCAGCTTCTCCCCCACCGATCGCCGCCCAACGCTCGTCGCCCGCGAACACCTCGGCGTAAGACTTGCGGAACAGATCCGCCGTGACGGCTCTCCGAACAACGTCGGCGACTTCGCGAGGGCTCGGCCAGATGTCGGCCAAATATACCGGACTGCCGTCGCGGCCGAGTCCGAGTGGCTCGCTCGCAAGATCGCGTCGCATCGAACCCGCGAGCGCGTACGCCACGACGAGCGGCGGTGAGGCCAGATAGTTCGCCTTCACCTGCGGATGGACGCGACCCTCGAAATTGCGGTTGCCGGAAAGAACTGCCGTGACGACGAGCTTGCCCCGGTTGATCGCCTCGGCAATCGGCTCGGGCAAGGGGCCGGAATTGCCGATGCAGGTCGTGCAGCCGTAACCCACAAGACCGAAGCCGATCGCATCGAGATGTTCCTGGAGACCGGCTTTTACGAGATAATCGGTGACGACTTTGGAGCCCGGCGCGAACGAGGTCTTCACCCAGGGTTTCCTGCACAGCCCCTTTTCGTGGGCCTTCTTCGCGACCAGGCCGGCTGCCACGAGTACGCCGGGATTGGAGGTGTTGGTGCAAGAGGTTATGGCGGCAATGACCACGTCACCGTGACGCAAGCGGTAATCGGTGCCCTCCACCGGCACCTCGGCTTCCGGATCGGCGCCCGCGAGCAGGTTCGGCAGAGCGTCCTCGAAGCTCTTCCGTGCCGCCTTCAACGAAACGCGATCCTGTGGCCGCTTGGGACCAGCGAGCGACGGCTCGACGGTCCGGAGGTCGAGTTCCAGGATGTCGGTGAACACCGGATCCGGGGAGTCCGGAGAGCGCCAGAGTCCCTGCTCCTTGGCGTACCGCTCGACGAGCGCGATACGCGCCGGATCACGGCCGGTTAGGCGTAGATAGTCGAGCGTCACCTCGTCGATCGGGAAGAAACCGCATGTCGCCCCATACTCGGGGGCCATGTTCGCGATGGTCGCCCGGTCGGCCAACGACAAGTGATCGAGCCCAGGCCCGAAGAACTCGACGAACTTGCCGACTACCCCTTTTCTCCGCAGCATCTGGGTCACGGTGAGGACGAGATCGGTCGCCGTGGACCCCTCGGGCAATTGCCCGACGAGCCGCACGCCCACGACCTCGGGGATCAACATCGAGACCGGCTGGCCGAGCATCGCGGCTTCCGCCTCGATGCCACCCACACCCCAGCCGAGGACGGCAAGGCCGTTGATCATCGTGGTGTGGCTGTCGGTGCCGACCAGGGTGTCGGGATAGGCGATCGCGCGATTCCCCTCCCTCGCGGTCCAGACGACCTGCGCCAGGTACTCGAGATTGACCTGGTGGCAAATGCCCGTCCCCGGCGGCACCACGCGGAAATTGTCGAATGCCTGCGAGCCCCAGCGCAAAAAGGCGTAACGCTCACGGTTGCGCTCGTATTCGAGCTCGACGTTTTTCTCGAATGCGTCTCGGCTGGCGAAGACGTCGACTTGGACGGAATGATCGATCACGAGGTCGACCGGAACCAACGGGTTGATCTTTCGCGGGTCACCGCCGAGTGCCAGCATGGCATCACGCATCGCGGCGAGATCCACGACAGCGGGCACGCCAGTGAAATCCTGCATGAGGACACGCGCCGGCCGGAAGGCGATCTCGTGTTCGCTCCTGCGGGTCTCGATCCAACGGGCGACCGCCTCGAGATCTGTCACGGTGACCGTCCGCCCGTCCTCGAAGCGCAACAGGTTCTCCAAGAGCACCTTCATGGCGCACGGTAAGCGGTCGATCGGTCCGAGCCGGCGCGCCGCCTCGGACAGGCTGAAATAGTCGTAAGCGACGCCGTCGGCCTCGAGGGTGCGGCGGACGCCCAGGCTGTCTTGACCGGTGATGCGCATGGCGGGGGAACCCTTTCGTCGGCCCAGGGTCCGCACGGCGGGGAGCGCCCCGAGCCGGCGGAGACGCCTCTTTATAAAGGGTCGGTCCCGGGTGGTCCAACGCGGCAGGTCGACACCGGATGACTCGCGCGGGCCAAGGGAACAAGCTAGACCGAGGTGGCCCATTTCGGAGAGAAGATCATGCTCCTCGCCCAGATCACCGACTGCCACGTGACCTGCCCAGGCCGCAGAGCCTATCGGATCGTCGATACTGTCGACGCGCTGCGGCAGGCGGTGGACGCACTCCTTGCGCTCGCGCCGGCACCGGACGCCGTCATCGTCACAGGCGATCTCGCCTACGACGGGAGAACCGAGGAATACGAGGTCTTGGCAGCGGAGCTGGGCCGGTTACCGATGCCGGTGCTGGCATTACCAGGAAACCACGATGCGCGCGGTCCGTTTCGAGAAATTCTGGGGCGGCGGTTCTGCCCGAGCGAGGATCCCCAATTCCTCCATTTCGTCTACGAGTTCCCAGAAACGACCCTGATCGGGCTCGACACGCTCGTGCCCGGCGCGGACGGCGGCGTCCTCTGTTCTGCCCGGCTCGCTTGGCTTGCGAAGGCTTTCACGCGGGTCCGCGACAAACCGGTGATCCTCGCGCTCCACCACCCACCTTTCGCGACAGGCATCGCCCACATGGATCGAATCGGTCTCGCGAACCCCGAGGATCTCGAGGGGCTCGTCCGCCGACACGGTCGGGTCCAAAGGATCCTGTGCGGCCACGTCCACCGCGCGGTCCAGACCATCTGGGCCGGGACGATCGCCTCGATCGCTCCCTCGACCGCCCACCAAGTCGCTCTGAGCCTCGATCCAGCGGCTCCCTCCTCTTTCACGCTCGAGCCTCCGGGCCTGCATCTGCATGCCCGTCTGCCGAACGGCGCGATCGTCACCCATCTCCTTCCGCTCGGTGCCTGGCCGGGCCCTTATCGGTTCTCCGAGTACGCTGCATGAGCTTCACTCGGCGGGCAGGGCGCGTCCCGCGACCGGCTGCGCCGTCTCTTCCAACTCACGCTCCGCAGCCTCGCGCACGTAGCGCGGCAGACTGCGGCGAGCGAACAAAGTGTAAGCGACCGGCACCACGTAGAGGGTGAAAAAGGTGCCGATCACGAGGCCTCCCACGATCACCCAGCCGATCGCCTGGCGCCCCTCGGCCCCCGCTCCGGTCGCCAGGGCGAGCGGGATCGACCCGAGTACCATGGCACCGGTTGTCATGAGGATCGGCCTGAGGCGCAGGACCGAGGCTTCGACCACGGCCTCGATCTTTTCGAGGCCGCGGGCGCGTAGCTGGTTGGCGAATTCGACGATCAGAATGCCGTGCTTGGTGATCAACCCGACCAACGTCACCAAGCCGATCTGGCTGTAGACGTTGAGACTCTGACCGGTCAGCTGGAGCGCCAAGAGTGCCCCTGTCATCGAGAGTGGCACGGTGAGCATGATGACGAACGGGTCGACCCAGCTTTCGAACTGCGCTGCGAGAACGAGATAGATGAAAGCGAGCGCCAAGACGAAGACCACCGCGAGACCGACCGACGACTGACGGAACTCGCGGCTCTGGCCGTCGAGGTCGCTCACGATGCCAGCCCCGAGCTTTTCCGCCTCGGCTTCGAGGAACGCCACCGCCTCG
Source organism: Geminicoccaceae bacterium (assembly GCA_023512415.1). GTDB lineage: Bacteria > Pseudomonadota > Alphaproteobacteria > Geminicoccales > Geminicoccaceae > JANXAZ01. The sequence continues at coordinate 12,195 of JAILZQ010000005.1, forward strand.
CCGAGCGAATAGCCCGGGGCCAAGGTCGCAGAAATCGTGGCAGAGCGTAACTTGTTGAAGTGGTTGAGCTCCTTCGGCGCCACCGTCTCCTCGATGCGCACCAGATTGGCGAGGGGCACCATCACCCCGTCGGCACCACGGACGAAGATCTGCGAGAGATCGTCGGGCGTGGCTCGGTCCTCGGGCTTCACTTGAACGATCACATCGTACTGTTTACCCTCGCGTTTGAAGCGGGTGACCTGCCGGCCACCCAGCATGGTCTCGACAGCCTGACCGATCGTCCGCACGTCGATCCCCATCAACGCGGCCTTTTCCCGATCGATCGTGACGTTGAGCTGCGGTTTGTTGAGCTTGAGGTCGGTGTCGACGTTGACGAGGCCGGGATTACGTCGTGCACTCGCCAGGAGTTGGTCCACCGCCCGCTGGAGTTCCGTATAAGGCAACGAAGTTTGCAGGACGAACTGAACGGGCTTGCTCACCGGGCTCTGACCGAGCGAGGGTGGATTGTTCGGGAAAGCCAGCAAACCCGGGATGGCCGCCATCTTAGGGGCGAGCTCGCGCGTGATGTTCTGCTGCAGAACGCCCGGTCGTTCGTCCCAGTCTTTGAGCCTCCCGAAGCCGAGCGCCCGCGTGACGTCGTTGCCGAACCCGATGACCAAGAAGATCCGCTCGATCGCCGGATGTTCGCGGTAGGCTTGCTCGATCCGTCGGGCGTAGCGGTCCGTGAAGGCGAGGGTGCTGCCCTCGGGCGCGATGCCGATCGTGAGCACCGTGCCCCGGTCCTCCACGGGTGCGAGTTCGGACGGGAGGCTCTTGAAGAGGAGGCCCGCGAAGCTGGCGACGAGCAACATGAGAACGATCACGGCGGGACGCACCGTCATGGCGAAGCGCAAGCTCGCCCGATAGCCCGCGGTGAGCGCTGCCAAGCCCGTCTCGAACGCCCGGTAGAGGAAGTTGTGGCGTCCCTCGTGACGCAGCAGGATGGAACACATCATCGGCGACAGCGTGAGCGCCACGAAGCCCGAAACCAGCACCGCCCCGGCGAGCGTGAGGGCGAACTCGACGAAGAGGCGGCCGGTCCTGCCGGTCTGAAAGGCGATCGGCGCATAGACCGCTGCCAGAGTGATCGTCATCGCTATCACGGCGAAGGCGATCTCGCGCGATCCCTTGAGGGCAGCTTCGAAGGGTCGCATGCCCTTCTCGACGTGCCGCGAGATGTTCTCTAGGACGACGATGGCATCGTCGACAACGAGTCCGACGGCCAAAACCATCGCGAGAAGGGTCAGTGTATTTATCGAAAAGTCGAAGGCCCACATGAAAATGAAGCCACCCACGAGTGAGACGGGAATGGTCACGAGCGGTACGAGGGTGGCTCGAATCGAGCGCAAGAACAGGAAGATGACGAGAACGACGAGAACGATGGCTTCGACCACTGCGTTTCGAACATTGCGGATCGCACGGTCGATGAACACCGTGCTGTCATATCCCACCTCCATCCGTACACCGTCGGGCAAGATCTCGAGCAGGCGCGGCATCACGTCGCGGACCGCCTCGGCCACCTCGAGCGGGTTCGCCGTCGCCTGCTTGACCACACCCACTGCCACGGACGGATTGCCGTTGAAGCGCGAGCTCACCCGCTCGCTCACGGGCGCGATCTGCGCCTCCCCCACGTCCGAAAGGCGCACCAGATAACCATCGGCCTCGCGGATGATGAGCTGGTTGAACTGCTCGACGGTCCGCAGGTCGGTCTCGGCCAAGATCTCGAATTCGCGCCGATTGCTCTCGATTCGGCCGGCCGGCACCTCGATGTTCTGCCGTCTTAACGCGTCCTCCACGTCCTGGGGCGTCAGCCCGTAGCCAGCGAGCCGCAAGCGATCCAACCAGATCCGCATTGCCGGTTGCCGCTCGCCGAAAATGCGGATTTCGGCGACTCCAGGAAGATTCTGAAGCCGATCTTTGACGATGCGGTCGGCAATTTCGCTGACCTCCATCGCACTGTGGCGATCCGAGGCCAAGGCCAAATAGATGATCGGCTGCGAGTCCGCTTCTACCTTTCGGATCACCGGCTCATCGGCGTCGGTAGGTAAGCGCGCACCGGCTTGGGCAACACGATCGCGTACGTCCGCTGCCGCCCCCTCGGGGTCCCGGTCGATGCGGAAGCGCAAAGTGATTTGGCTTCGCTCGGGCCTGCTCGAGGAGGTGATCACATCGACGCCCTCGATCCCGGAAAGTGCTTCCTCGAGAGGCTGAGTGACCCGGCTTTCGATGATGTCGGCGGACGCGCCCTTGTAGGTCGTGGTCACGGAGACCACGGGCTCGTCGATCTTCGGGTACTCCCGTACCGAAAGACGGCTGTAGGCCATCAGCCCGACGAGGAGAACGATCAGGCTCATCACGCTCGCCAGGACCGGTCGACGGATCGACAGCTCCCAAAGGCTCATCACGACCTTCCCTTCCGCTCAGCCCTGCCGGGGCGTGCCGTTGGCACCCCGGGCAGTCGGCGGCGCGGCGCCGTCCGGTGTATCCCGCGGCGCTGGAGCCGTCGCGGGAAGGAGCGTCACCGGGGCACCTTCGCGGACCTTCGTGATGCCGGCCACCACGACGAGATCGCCGGCTCGAACACCGCTCGTGATCTCCACCTCGCCCGCCCGACGAAGGCCTGTGACCACCGCGACTCGCTCGACGGTTTTGGGCTTGCCCTCCCCTTGATCGACGACCCGGAACACGAACTGCTTCCCGGCCTGTGGCAAGAGCGCTTCCTCCGCCACCCAAAGCGCATCGGGCTTGATCGAGAGCGTCAACGAGACGCGCGCGAACAATCCGGGTCGCAGCGCCTCGTCGGGGTTCGCGATCGACGCGCGGATCAGCAGTGACCTACCCCGCTCGTCGATCACGGGATCGATTGCCGTCACCCTGCCGGTGAAAGTCCGACCGGGAAAGGCATCGATGCCGATTCGGATCTCGTTGCCGACCTGGACAGTTGGCAAAAAGAGCTCAGGTATCCGAAAATCGACTTTGACCGGGTCGATCTGTTCCAGGCTGAAGAGCGGGGTCCCCGCGGTGACGAACTCGCCGACGCTGACTCCACGTAAAGTAGCCTTGGCAGCGAAGGGAGCGCGGATCGTCCGTTTTGCGAGCTGGGCACGGGCGAGTTCGACGGCAGCTTCCGCGATCCGGAAGCTCGCTTGCGCTTCGTCCAGGGCACGCTGCGTACCGACATTGCTCCGCCGCAACTCTTGAGCGCGCTCGAGGTTGGCGAGTGCGAGGAGCCGGCGGGCCTCGGCTTCGGCGAGTACTGCCCGTTCCACCGAGGCATCGAGCTCAACCAGTAGCTGGTCCTTTTCCACTCGTCCCCCTTCGAGCACGTCGAGGGCGACGATACGACCGGCCACCTCCGGGCGGATCGTGACCCGTTCGTTCGACAAGAGAGTCCCGACCGCCTCTACCGTGCGTTCTGCGGGCGCCACCTTGACGGGCGCCACCTCGACCGCGACGGGTCCACCTCCGCCCCGCCCACCCGAGCCGAGCTGCTGCCGCTGCTGTTGCGCCGGAACGGCGGCGAACTTCCAATAAGCCGCAGCGCCGCCGCCACCGACGATCAGAACGACGAGCACGGAAAGGATCGAACGCAGCACGGCTTCCCCTTTCGGACCCAGCGCTGGACCGTGTCGAACACTACACCCGTGCCGACCTCGTGGGTAGCCCAGCAGCTGTAACAATGGGTCGTACGGAGGCAGCCCCGCCGAGGATCACTGATTCATCGAATTCCAGAAATCCTCGTTGGTCTTCGAGTACTTCATCTTGTCGAGTAAGAATTCGATAGCGTCCACCGTACCCATCGGATTGAGGATTCGCCGGAGGACCCACATCCTGGCCAGAATGGCGCGATCCACCAGCAATTCTTCTTTCCGCGTCCCCGACTTGTTGATGTCGATCGCCGGGAAGACGCGCTTGTCGGCCACGCGACGATCGAGGACGATCTCGGCGTTGCCGGTCCCCTTGAACTCCTCGAAGATAACCTCGTCCATGCGCGAGCCCGTATCGATCAAGGCCGTCGCGATGATCGTCAACGATCCGCCATCCTCGATGTTGCGAGCCGCGCCGAAAAAGCGTTTGGGGCGCTGCAGCGCGTTGGCATCGACCCCGCCGGTCAAAACCTTTCCCGAAGAAGGCACCACGGTGTTGTAAGCACGAGCGAGCCGGGTGATCGAATCGAGCAGGATCACCACGTCCCGTCCGTGCTCGACGAGTCGTTTCGCCTTTTCGATGACCATCTCGGCCACGGCCACGTGACGTGTCGCCGGCTCGTCGAAGGTCGACGAGACGACCTCGCCCCGCACGGTCCGCTGCATATCCGTGACCTCTTCGGGCCGCTCGTCGATGAGCAGGACGATGAGGAACACCTCTTTGTGATTGTGCATGATGGCATGGGCAATGTTTTGCAGGAGCATCGTCTTCCCAGTCCGCGGCTGGGCGACGATCAACGCACGCTGACCCTTTCCCAACGGTGCGACGATCTCGATGATCCGGGTTGAAAGATCCTTTTGCCCTGGAATCTCGAGATTGAGCTTTCGTGTCGGGTAATAGGGGGTCAGATTGTCGAAATGGACGCGGTGACGCGCAACTTCGGGCGGGTCGAAATTGATGGTGTCTGCCCGGAGCAGCGCAAAATATCGCTCACCTTCCTTCGGAGCCCGGACGAGCCCCTGGACGGTGTCACCGGTCCTCAGACCGAAGCGCCGAATTTGTGAGGGAGAGACATAAATGTCGTCGGGACCAGCAACGTAATTCACATCGGGCGATCGAAGAAAACCGAAACCATCCTGCAGAATCTCGAGCACACCTTCGCCGCGTATGGGCACCTCCGAAGCGGCGAGCTGCTTGAGAACGGCGAAGACGAGATCACCCTTCTTTAAAGTTGCGGCTCCCTCGATTCCCAACTCTTCAGCATATTTCAAAAGTTGAGCAGGCGATTTCCGCTTGAGCTCGGTGAGGTTGATCGCCGGCACGTCCGGTCCGAGTGGTGGTGGCTCGACAGGCTCGCCGCGCTCTTCCGGCTGTCGCGCTTCGACACGCTCGCCCCCGAATCGACCATCCTGGCGCCGCTCGTCACGCCCTCGCTCACGCGAAAAGGGCGGCCGTCCGGAAAAGCGGGCCTCACGTCGCTCCGGCAAAGCTCGCTCGGGGCGCAGCTCGCGGGTTGTCGGACGCGGCGCCTCGGCTGGCTCCGAGAGCGTCTCGAAGCGCAGTTCACTCAAGGTATCCTCGTCGCCGCGTGGCGGCGAAGGCGGTGAGCTCGGGGGCGCTTCCGACTGCGGCTCGGCCCGCGACTCCCCCGGTGGTTGGAGGAACGCGGGGATGTGCTCCATCGCCGGCGCAGAGGGCTGCACCTCCGGAGCCCGCTCGGGCCGGGGCCGCCCGCGTCGACGGCGGGCCGTCGGGGTTGCTTCAGGCGAACCCTCGGAACCTTCCGGAAAGGGCAGCTTGCTGTCTGTCAAGTCGCTGTCGGCCAAGGTCGCGATCCCAGCAGGCCGGCGAGGCTCATCCAGCCGGCATCAGAAAGGCTTGAGCACAACCAAGAGGACGATACCGACGAACAGAACCGTCGGGACCTCGTTGAGGATCCGAAAGTAGCGGCCGGACCTCTCTCGGCGGTCGGCCGCAAACTCGCGAACGTGACGGGCAAGGAGACCGTAAACGGCCAGCATCAACAGAACCAGGAGAAGTTTACCGTGGAGCCAGCCCTCGCGCCACTGGCCCTGCGCACTCGCCAGCCAAACGCCGACGATCACGGTTACGACCATGGCAGGCGTGACGATGGCCTTCAAGAGTCGGCGTTCCATGACCTTGAAGGTTTCCGAGCAAGGCGAGTCCACCGGCGCTTCGACATGATACACCATCAACCGCGGCAGGTACCACATGCCCGCCATCCAGGCCGCGAAGGCCATGATGTGCAAAGCCTTGAGCCAGAGCACCAAGCTCGTCATGTCGGGTGTTCGGACACTGCCACCACGCCCGAACGTCGGGATGGATGTTCGAGAGCGCGGGCCAAAGATGGAAATCCGACCCAAGCTGGTGTGCACGCCACCCATCAGCCCGGCCGGTGCCACGCCCCTCGCGTCAAATCGCTCATACGTCGCCGGATTTCAAGTAGCGCACCAGCGCCTGTACGCGCTCGGGCGCGGTCATGGGAAGGACGCCATGGCCGAGATTGAAGATGTGTGGCCGGGAAGCAGCGGCGCGCAGGATCGATCGCGCTTCGGCCAACAGGTCGGGCTCGGGCCCCAGCAGCGCCACGGGATCCAGATTCCCTTGCAAGGCCGTGCACCCCGGTCCGTACACCTCCGCTGCGGCCCAAGCCATCGGGACGCTGGTATCGAGCGACAGCGCTTGGGCGCCGCTCTCGCTGGCGAACAACTTCAACGAGGCACCGACCCCGCGCGGGAACAGGATGATCGGGACCTCGGGATGGCGTCGGCGAAGGATCGAAACAATACGGCGCGCCGGCTCGATACACCATCGGCGAAGCTCGGCCTCCGGCAAAACCCCCGCCCAGCTGTCGAAGAGCTGCAGTGCCTCCGCACCGGCCTCGACCTGCGCGGAGAGGAACTCGGTAACGGCCTCGGTGAGGAGGTCGATCATACGGGCGAACAGGTTCGGGTCGCGACGCGCGAGGAGCCGGGGCTCCAGAAACTCTTTCGAACCCCGCCCCTCGACCAAATAGGCTGCGAGCGTCCAGGGCGCACCGGCGAAGCCGATCAACGCCACCTTCTCGGGGACACTCGACCGCAAGCGACGGACGGTTTCGTAGACCGGCGCCAGCCTCTCGTGCAAATGCGCCAGGTCGAGCCGAGCCAGGCCGGAGGCGTCCGTCACGGGCCTCACGCACGGACCCTCCCCCTCCTTGAACTTGATCTCGGCACCCAAGGCGTGAGGAACGACGAGGATGTCGGAAAAGAGGATCGCTGCATCGAGAGCGAAGCGGCGGAGAGGTTGTAGCGTGACCTCGACCGCCAAGTCAGGTGTGTAGCACATTTCCAGAAAGTCTCTGGTTCGCTTGCGGATCTCTCTGTATTCCTCCAAGTAACGCCCTGCTTGCCGCATCAGCCAGACTGGAGGAGGGTCAACTCGAGTTCCAGAAAGCACTGACAAAATTGGTTTCTCTGGTCGTGGTACGTTCGGCATCCTTCCTCCAATCTTTTTTCAGATAAGGAAACACGGTTGAGGTTGAAGAATATTGTCAGGGGCAAAACCGTGTTGCATCGTTGTCAAGGGTGATCCCCATACTGCTCCCCAACGCGTTGGCACGTCGCGGCGCTCCGGACAAGAGGCGAATTCGAGCCGACAACCCCTTGGCCTCACGGCGTGATCGGGCAACTTGAAAGGGGAAAGGGATTGCGAGGATAATCGGTTCGGCACACGTTGCGCCACGACGTCGCCGCACGCCCGTCCCTCGCTGAAATCCCTGTGGGTGATTGCACGGTGAAGGAGCCCCGGGCTCCGGGTGGCCTTGCCGATGTCGGGGCGAGTGCGGGTCTCCTCAGCGTTGTCCCGTGCCTTTCCTCGGAGGTGTTCTGTGCGCCTGCACTTGCACTTGATATCCGATTCGACCGGCGAGACGGTGAGCACGGTAGCACGGGCCGTTGTCTCGCAGTTCGAGGACGTGGTCCCGGTCGAGCACGTCTGGTTCTTCGTCCGAACAAGGAATCAATTGGAAAAAATTCTTCCTTTGATCGAAGCGTTACCGGGATTGGTGCTTTATACCCTGGTGTCACCGGATCTGAGACACGTTTTGCAAGAACGATGCCGAATCATCGGTGTTCCGTGTGTCTCGGTTCTCGACCCGGTCATGAATGCTCTCGCGAGCCTGCTGGGGTCGGCAGGAAAGCCGCAAATCGGCCGGCAGCACGCGATGGACGCCGGCTATTTCTCCCGCATCGAGGCGATGGAGTTCGCGATGCGCCACGACGACGGCCAGCTCCTCGAGGAGCTCGACGAAGCCGACGTCGTTCTGGTCGGGCCGTCGCGGACGTCGAAGACACCAACCTGTGTTTACCTGGCCCATCGAGGGATCAAAGCGGCGAACGTACCGCTGGTCGCCAACGTACCGCATCCGCCGCTGCTCGAGACACTTCGGCGGCCGCTGGTCGTCGGCCTGACGGTGAATCCCGAGCTGTTGGCGGAGATCCGAGCCAACCGTCAAAGAATGTTGGGCGTGCGTGCCGGTGACCACGGGCGTTACGGGGGAGACTACGCCGAGCTCCCGAGAGTGCGCGCCGAGCTCGTGGCCGCGAGGCGCCTCTATGCGCGGATGGGTTGGCCGGAGATCGACGTGACCAAGCGCTCGGTAGAGGAAACGGCAGCGACCATCTACCAGATGCTCCAGGCTCGGAAACGGCCCGAGGTCCAGGCACTGGTCGGTACGGTCGATCCTTCCAGGTCTGCGGAACCGTGAGGTCCGACAGATGACACCGTCGCGGGCCACCGGGCCCCTCGGGACAACGGCTCGGCGCCAGCGGCAGAGGTTGTTGTGGGCTCTTCTCCTCGGTGTGGTCGCGGCGGGAGGGCTGCTGCTCAGTCTCGGGGCGGCTTACCTCGTGGGGACCTCACAACGCGCGGCCGAGATCGTGCGTCTGCAGGCGGATCTGGAAGGTGCCCGGGCGATCGCACGCGATGCAACCGCTCGTGCCGCTGCGGCCGAGGAGCGGGCGGCGCGGTTGATCGAGCGGGGACAAAGCACGAGGGAAGCAGCGCGAACGGGCCGCTCGGCGGAGATCGATTCGCTCGTGCCCCTGCTCGCCGCCCGGCTTGCCGAAGGAGTATCGCGCGAGCGCTTGGCCCGGGCGATCACGGCTGTAACCGTCCAACAGGTGTGTGATCCTGGTATCGAGGAGCGGACTTTGACGGTCGCCGTGACACCGACGAGGGAAGCGGGCGGCCGTAGCTTCGGGGGTGGACGTTTCAGCGCGGTTGCGCGGGGCGTCCCCGCCAAGAGCCCGACCGGTCGAACCGAGGCTTGGTTCGATCCCGGTCAGCCCGTCCAGCTCACGATCCGGCAGGCCGGTCAGGAGCCGAAGATCGTGACGGGCAAACTTCCCCTCGTGGAGTCGCTCGTGCTCGATCGGCGCGAATACCGCTTCACGGCCCGTGTCGGAGATCGGCGGGGTACCATCGACCTCGTGCTCGAGACGTGCGACTACCCGTGATCGGAGAAGCCGTTGAAGGGTTGGATGGAGCCTCCGGTGGCGTAGCCGCGAGCACCTTCGCCTGTCGAACGGATGCGGTCCGCAAGCCGCGATACGAGCGCGCCCGGGGAACGCCCCGGCTCGATGGGGCCGGCTTCGAGGGTTCATCTCGCGGCGCTGGCCCGGCTCGGCCTCGACCGGCGAACGGCCGCCAGTCGCCGAGCGGGGACGATGAGCATAGCGGACGCAAGATTGCCCTTCACTCCCCGGGATGAGCGGGGTTTGTCACCCTCACGTCTCGGCCATCACCGGGTCAACCAGGTGATGTGGCGATCGGTCCACGGCCAGGGAGAGGCCGTCTGGGCCGTTCCGAGATGTCCCGAGCAGGACTTGTCCACAGCAAGGACAGGAGCTTACGATCCGTGCGGCGGGCATCTGGCTCGACACCCGGGACCGCTGAGGGGTCATCGAGGAGGGAAGGGTGGGTCCGGTACGAACGCTGATGGCCATGGCTGCCCTCGCGTTTCTCCTTTGTGACTCGATCGCGCCCCGGGCCGAGACTCTCGAGGAGGCCTTGGTCGACGTTTACGTCGGTAATCCGGAGCTCGCGGCGGGTCGTGCTCGTTTGAGGGCCGCGGATGAGCTCGTACCCCAAGCTCTCGCGGGCTGGCGGCCTACGATCACCCTCGATACCGGGGTCGAAGGGGTGACAGGCCAGTCACGTTCCTCGGTGACCGGCCAGCAGCTCGACATCGACCGAACCACCCGGCGGATCGGCGCCCAGCTTCGCCAAAACCTTTATTCGGGTGGCGCGACCACGGCGGCGACCAGCCGGGCCGAAAACTTGGTTAGGGCCGAGCGGGCCAACCTACTCGCCCTCGAGCAGCGTGTTTTGCTCGACGCCATCGATGCCTACACGGCAGTTTGGCGCGACCGGGCGGTGCTCGATCTCGCTTTGAACAACGAGCAGAGGCTTCGACGACAGCTCCAAGCGACGCGCGATCGTTTCGAGGTGGGCGAAGTGGCTCGCACGGACGTCGCGCAAGCGGAAGCTAGGCTGTCGCGGGCCCGGGCCGACGTCGAGGCCGCCAAGGCCAACCTCGCTGGATCGATGGCGTTTTACGAACGGGTCGTAGGGAAGGAGCCCGGGCGTCTCGCGAAGCCGACTCGGCTGACGGCGCTTCCGAAGACACTCGCCGAAGCACGATCGATCGCGGTTCAAAATCCTCAGGTGATCGCTTCGACCTTCAGCCTCGCCGCGGCCCGGGACGAAGTCGACCTGTCTTTCGCCTCGCTCCTGCCGAGTGTCGACCTCGTGGCTCGTGCCGAGCGCGTCGAGGAGCCCCAGGCGACACTGAGCTGGCAGCGCAGTGCTTCCATCGGCTTGTCGGTGACCGTGCCTCTCTACCAAGGTGGTGCGGAGTACGCTCGGATCCGAGCAGCACGACAATCCGTCGAAGCCCGGCGCAACGATCTCGAGGCGGCACATCGGACCGTGCAACAGCAGGTCGCCTCGGCCTGGGACCGGCTGCTCGCGGCGACCGCGGCGATCGTGGCGCTGCGTGCCGAGGTGCGTGCCAACGACATTGCATTGAAGGGCGTTCAAGAGGAGAATCTCGTGGGAGCCCGTACCGTGCTGGACGTCCTCGATGCCGAGCAGGAGCTTTTCAGTTCGCGCGTCAACCTCGTTCGTGCCGAGCGCGAGGAAGTCCTGGCGAGTTTTCAACTCAAAGCGGCGATCGGCGAACTCACGACCGAAGGTCTCGGCCTCAAAGTCGAGCGCTACGACGCCGAGCGGAACTACCGGACCACGCGGGGCCGCTTGATGGGCTTGCAGATCGACCCGCCAGACGCGCTGACGCGCAGTTCGTCTGCCGGAACGGGAGGCGAATCTCCGACCCGAGCGGCTCGCTGAGCGTCACACGATCTCCGGGCGGCCCTCCGTCGGTGTCAGACACCCTCGGTTGAGGGTTCTGCGGTGTGCCAAAGCCGGCCCCGCAAGACGATGCTGTCGACGACCAGGCGGCGATCCCCCTCCATCTTCTCACCGAGAACGTCCTCGTAGACGTGCCGGCCGGGGACGATCCGTATCACCGTGGCATCGCCGGTCGACCCGATCGACAGATCGGCCAGATCCGGTCGGCCGAGGATCCGAGCCGGCGTGACGGTCACTGCACGAACGATTTCCTCGAGCGGCATCCCGAGGCAGAGGAACTTCGACATGGTGACGAGATTGTCGAAGGCCGGTCCGTCGATGCAGAGCGTGTGCACGTCCGAACTGATCACGTCCGGCCAGAAGCCGGCCGACAACATGGCGCGCGCAGTATGAAACGAGAAGGAGCCTTTGCCGTGGGCGATGTCGAAGATCACCCCTTTCTCACGTGCCCTCCAGACCTGTTCGCGGACCCGGCCGTCGGCGTAGCAGGGGGCGTTCGGAAAGGGCTTGAAGCAATGGGTGAGGATGTCACCGGGCCGTAAGACCTCGAGGACGTCGACGTAGCGGGGAGGCGGCCGGTCGATGTGGCACATCACGGGAAGGCCGGCGCGGTCTGCAGCCTCGATCGCGAGGAACAGGGGGGAGAGGCCGTTGGCGACAGAAGTGTTGGCGCCGATACGGACCTTGATGCCCTTGACGAGGTCGGGATGTTCGCGAGCGACGCGAGCACACGCTTCGGGGCTCAACAACCGGAGATCGCCGGCCTCGCCGACCATGACCTCGTGCGCGAAACCGAAGATGCCGGCGAACGAAATGTGAAGGTAGGCCAATATCCTGGTCTCGGACCGCTCGATCACGTGCTTGCGGAAGCCCAGGAAATTTCCGGGCCCGGCCGAGCCGACGTCGACCCACGTCGTCGTACCGGAGCGCCGGGCCAACCGATCGGCTTCCACACCGAGGGATGTACCCCCCCAATAGACGTGGGCATGCAGGTCGATCTGTCCCGGAGTGACGACGCAGCCGTCGACGCGGCGTTCGGTGGCGGCCGTACCGGCCGCCGCTTCGGTCCCGATCGCCGCCACCTTTCCATCGCCGAACGCGATGTCGGCGATCTCGTCGCGGCCGGTACCCGGATCCAAAACCCGCCCACCACGAAGGATCAGATCGAATCGCGCCATCGGCCCCAACCCCCCTTTCAGCCGAGGCCTAGCGCCGCCGGAAGCAGCCGGGAAGCGCCGATTGCGCGGAGCTCATCCTTTCCCGGAGCGATCGACGAAACGCGGATCGAACGTTCGCGACAGGTCGATCTTGGCCTCGGCCAGCTCCTTGTCGAAGCGAACGAGCATGTCGAGGGCGTTGCGCATGCCTTCGGGCGGCACGACGCCGGTCCGCGAATAGGTTGGCTTGGACTTGGCCACCGCGGCGAGATAGAGCGAGCGATCGCCGAGATGGTACTCCTCGGGCACGGCCGCGGCGATCTCCTCGGGGCTCGCTTTCTCGATCCAACGCAGAGCCGCCAGGAAGGCGTCGACGAGCGCTTGGACCGTGTTCGGATACTTTTCGATGAACTCGCCACGCGTGTAGAGCACGGCTGCCGGGTTGGAGCCGCCGAAGATGGCTCTCGTTCCTTCTTCCGTCCGGCTGTCGGCCAAGACGAAGACATCACCGTCCTGTTCGAGTTTGGCGATCACCGGATCGAGATTGGCGATTGCGTCGAGCTCCCCTTTCTTCATGGCCGCCACCGCGGTGGGTCCGGCGCCGACGCCGATGAAGGCCACCTTATCGGGGCCCACCCCTTCCTTGGCAAGCAAGAAGTTCACGAAAAAGTTGGTGGAGCTGCCGGGAGCCGTCACCCCGACTTTCATACCGACGAGGTCCTTGGGAGATTTCACTTTATTCTCGAGGCCTTTTTTCACCGCGAGGACGATCCCCGGGAAGCGCCCGAGCTCGACCACTGCCCGGATGTCCTGACCCTTGGCCTGCATCCGGATGGTGTGTTCGTAGGCGCCCGTCACCACGTCGACCGACCCCCCGACCAACGCCTGTAAAGATTTGGCACCCCCGCCGAAATCGTTGATCTCGACTTCGATACCTTGGTCTTTGAAGAAGCCTTTGCGCTCGGCGATGGTCAGGGGAAGGTAGTAGAGAAGAGGTTTGCCGCCGACCCCGAGCACGACCTTCGTTCTTTCGAGCGTTCGAGCAGAGAGCGGGCGGCCTTCGAAGGCGAGCCGAGTACCGCTGATCACTGCCGTGGCGAGAAGTGTACGTCTGCGCATCGCGACCTCCCGTCGTCACGATGGAGAGCTTGGCGACCCATGCCCGGATCTGCAAGGGTCGAAGACATCGAGCTCAGCCCTGAAGGGTCGTCGATGCGGCTTGCGGTCGCCAAACGAGCAGCCGTCGCTCGACGAAGGAGACGATACCGTCGATCAGCAGGACGAAGACGGCGAGGATCAGCATCCCCGAAAAAACTCCGGTGACGTCGAAACTGCCCTCTGCCTGTTGGATCCGGTAGCCCAAGCCTGCGGCGGAGCCCAGATATTCGCCGACGACCGCACCCACGAGCGCGAACCCTACCGCCGTGTGCAAACTCGCGAACATCCAGGAGAGGGCAGCGGGCAGGTAAAGGTGCCGCAACATCTGCCGTTCGTTCATGCCGAGAATCCGGGCGTTGGCGACGAGTACCGGGCTGACCTCCCTCACCCCCTGATAGACTGCGAAAAAGACGATGAAAAAGACGAGTGTGACCCCGAGCGCCACTTTCGACCAGATGCCGAGCCCGAACCAGAGCGCGAAGATCGGGGCGAGGACCACCCGTGGCATGGCGTTGATCGCTTTGAGGTACGGTTGCAGCACCGCGGAGAGCCTCTCTTTGCGGGCGAGCCAGAAACCGGTCATTACACCGGCTATCGAGCCGATCACGAAGGCGAGCACCGTCTCCACGAGCGTGATCCAGAGGTGCCGCCAGATCGTTCCGGAAACGAAATCACGCCACGTTCGCACAAGCACATCCCATGGACGCGAGAAAAAGAAAGGATCCAATATTCCTATCTCCGTACCAACATGCCAAGCGCCCAAGAAAGAAAACAGGACGAAAATTTGCCAGAACACGAGCGAGAATTTCGATTTCATGGTGACAGTTCCGATCGCTGGTAACCCTTGATGACCTCGTTCCGCAATTCGTGCCACAGTGTGCGATGGATCTCCAGAAAGTCCGGGGTGAGACGGACCTCGTGCGTATCACGCGGCCGGGAGATCGGTACCCGATGATCGCCGATGAGCCTCGCTTCGGGGCCGGCGGACATGATGACGACTCGGTCGGCAAGTGCGATCGCTTCCTCGAGGTCGTGGGTAACGAAAAGAACCGCCTTTTTCTCGGCACTCCAGAGTTCGAGCAAAAGATCGCCCATGATCGAGCGGGTTTGTGCGTCCAGTGGACCGAACGGCTCGTCCATCAAAAGGATTGCCGGGTCACAGGCCAAGACCTGCGCAAGCCCGACCCGTTTTTTCTGGCCACCCGAAAGTTGGTGTGGATACCGGTCGGCGAAGGCGGCCAGACCCACGCGGCCCAACCAGTGCCGTGCACGGTCTTCGCACTCGCGGCGCGGTAGACCGCGCACCTCGAGGCCGAGGGCGACGTTGGCGAGAGCGGTCTTCCAAGGGAAGAGGGCCTCCTGCTGGAAGAGGTATCCTGCCCTCCGGTTGATTCCGGCGAGGGGCGACCCGTCGATCAAGACCTGGCCGGCCGAGGGCGCGATCAGCCCCGCCACGACGTTGAGCAAGGTGGACTTGCCGCAGCCCGTTGGTCCGACGAGCGCGACGAACTCCCCGGGTGCTACCGCGAGGTCGATCCGCGCCACGGCGGCATAATTGGTACCGTCCGGCAATCGGTAAACGATCGAAACGCCTTCGAGGCGCACCGCTTCGGTCGGCGTCTGCGCCACACCCACCGACGGTCTTCCCTCAATAACCCCGAGCGGGGTCGACAAGGTGCAGGAGTGGCTCGCCGCGCTCCAGCCGGCGCAGCTGCTCGACGATCACGGCCGTGGCGGTGCGCGGGTTGGTGATGCCGGCGGCATGCGGCGTCACGAACACCTTCGGATGGCGCCAGAGGGGCGAGCTCTTCGGAAGAGGTTCGTGGGCGAACACGTCGAGCATCGCTCCCTCGAGCCTGCCGGTTTCGAGCGCCGCCAAAAGATGGGGCACGACGAGATGCTCGCCACGGGCGACGTTGACGATGTAGCTGCCGCGCGGGAGCTGCTCGAACAGCCGGCGATCGAGGATACTCGCCGTGTCCGGTGTGAGCGGGAGGAGACAAACGAGAATCCGAGTACGAGCGAGGAAGGCGGGTAGGCCCTCCTCGCCGACGAACACCGGCACCTCGGCCTCGGGATGGGGCGAGCGGGCCCACGCGGCGACATTGTAGCCGAGCTGGCGCAGCAGCCGAACGGTGGCGCTGCCGATCGCACCCAGGCCCATCACGCCCACCCCGACCTCGCCCGGATCGGGGTGCTGGTGCCGCTCCCAACGGGCCTGGGCGAGCTGCCGCTCGTAGACGTCGAATTGCCGATGGAAGCGGAGCGTGGCGTAGAGGCAATACTCGGCCATCCGTTGCGACATGACCGGATCGACGAGCCTTGCCACCGGTACGGGCGGGAGTCGCGGATGGGAGCGCAACAGGCCGTCGACCCCCGCACCCAAAACCTGGATCAGCCGGAGGTTACGCATGCCGGCGAAGAGGTCGGGAGGCGGCTGCCAACAGAGAACAGCCTCGATCTCGGCCGGATCACCGATTTCCGGCCAGACCCGGACGTCGAGGTCCGGGGCTTGGCGGAGGAGCTCGGCGCGCCATGCCGCTGTCGTGTTCCAGGTGGTTTGCAGGACGACCTTCATCCCCTCCCTCCGCCCGCGGCCCGGGAGCTTTGCCCACCGCGCCCACGATCGGCAAGGCCCGCCCGCCGACGGAGCGGTGCAACTCTCGAGAGCTCAAGGCTCGCCAGCTGTGACCCCGCTCACGAGGTTGACGGACAGGAGAAAGCCCGCGTCCAGGCGTCCGCTACACGCCACCGGCTCGAGGCCGGCAAGCGCGGCCTCGAGCCGCGCCCTCGCTTCGGCTCGTGCCTGGAGGGCCTCTTCGAAGGTTACGGCTCGGAAACGGATCGCTCCACCGACGCCGACTTGCGCCAGCCGGCCGATATCGGCCCCGATCACGGTCGCGATTTTCGGATAGCCACCCGTGCTCTGGCGATCGGCCATCAAGACGATGGGCTGGCCCGACCCCGGAACCTGGATCGCGCCCATGACGATGCCGTCGGAGACGATGTTCGGTGAGCGCGCGTGTTCGATTCGGGGCCCTTCCAAGCGATAGCCCATGCGGTCGCTGCGCGGCGAAACGCGCCAAGTTCCTTCGAGCAAAGTAGCGATGCCAGCTTTGCCGAACCAAGCTTCTTGCGGGCCGAGCACGACCCGGATCGGGCCTTCGGGCTCGGGTGGTGGCGCCGCCAAAGTCAGGTCGGGGAGACCGGCCCCGATCTCGGAATCGGTGAGCGGCAGGCGATCGCCAGCGCGCAACGCCCGCCCCTCGAGCCCCCCGAGGCGGGTCAGCGTGTGGGTGGCCAGGCTGCCCATCACGGGCGACAAACCGAGACCACCGGCGATGGCGACGTAGGACCAGACGCCGCGGAGAGCGGGCCCGATCTCGACCCGCTGGCTGCGCACCAAGCCGAGAACCGACCACCAAGGGAACGGCCGCCCGTCAACCGCCAACGCGCGTTCGGCGCCGCCGAAGGCGAGCCGAGCACGCTCCGCCTCGACACGGAGCACGAGGCCGCCAGGACCGAGCTCGAGTCCGGCGTCGTTGCCGGCCGCACCGACCAGACGCACGGCGAGGCGCCAGGCCCAAGGATCCATCGGCCCCGCCGGCGTCACGCCGAAGCGCTGATAGCCGAACCGGCCCACGTCTTGGACCGTGACGAGGGGCCCGCAGCGCTCGACGAGAAGGGAGGGGGTGGGGTCGATCACGCGGGCTCCGGAGCGATCAGCGGGTCGTGCGCAGCGGCGCGGCGATCGAGCTCGTCGAAGGTCGCCGGATCGATCGGCACGAAGCGGACCCGATCCCCCGGCTCCAAGAGCAGGGGCGGCGTGCGCTCCGGATCGAAGGTGCGCACCGGCGTGCGGCCCAAGAGGTGCCAGCCCGAGGGGATTTCGAGCGAAGCGATCCCGGCCTGGATACCACCGATCGAGACGCTGCCGGCCGGTGTCCGCGGCCGTGGATCGTCGAGGCGGGGAGTGTACAATCGCGGATCGAGCCCGCCCAAGTAGGTGAAGCCCGGAACGAAACCCACCATGTAGACGCGGTAGGTTGGGCCCGTGTGCAGCTGCACGACTTCCTCGGCGCGGAGGCCGTGCCGCCGGGCGACGGCCTCGAGGTCGATCC
Organism: Geminicoccaceae bacterium; assembly: GCA_023512415.1. Lineage (GTDB taxonomy): Bacteria > Pseudomonadota > Alphaproteobacteria > Geminicoccales > Geminicoccaceae > JANXAZ01. The sequence continues at coordinate 29,752 of JAILZQ010000005.1, forward strand.
CGAACTCGCCACCGTAAGCCACCGGTACGGTCCAGAGCCGACCCTCGGGTGGTGTCCCGGGATGCTCAAGGTCGAGCTTCGAAAGACGGGCGAGCAGCACCCGTCCGTCTATGCGCTCGGGATCGTAATGGACGAGTAGCGAGCGGTAGGTCGGCACGAGTTCGATGACGCCCTCGAGCTCGAGGCTACGGATCTCCGCATCGAGCGCCAACACGGCCGCGTTGATCAGCGGATCGATGGTCTCGCCGAGCTCGAGCAGGACGGCCGAATCCCCGACCGGAACGACTCTCGGCCGAAACGGCTCGGACGCGGGCTCGCTCATGCGCAACACCTAGCGCGCCACGAGCGTGCCGTCAGCGGCACGTTCGGTTGCTCCTTCGCAGCGAGTGGTTAGGCTGGCCGCGACCAAGGTCGGAGAGCGCGGCGATGCAAACCAAGGTGGATCTCAACGCCGATCTCGGCGAGGGCTTCGGCGCCTGGACGATGGGCGAAGACGAGGCGATGCTCGCTGTCGTGAGTTCGGCCAACGTCGCCTGCGGTTTCCACGCTGGTGATCCTCTCGTGATGTGGCGGACCTGCGAGCTCGCCAAGGCCCACGGTGTCGCGGTCGGCGCCCACCCCTCGTTCCTCGACCTCTGGGGCTTCGGGCGACGGCCGATCCAAGGCGAGCGACCGGAGGACATCATGCGCCACTGCGTCTATCAGATCGGCGCCCTCCAGGCGGTGGCGGCGGCGGTCGGGCACCGGGTCACGCATGTGAAGCCGCACGGCTCGCTCGGCAACATGGCAGCCGAGGACGACGGGCTCGCCATGGCGGTAGCCGAAGCGACCAGCCTCTGCGGGCGCGACCTCGTGCTCGTGGCCATGCCAGGGAGTGCTCTCGAGCGTGCCGGTGAGCGAAAAGGTCTCCGGGTCGCGCGAGAGGTCTTCGCCGATCGCGCCTACGACGACCGCGGGATGTTGGTCAGCCGAAAGCTGCCCGGTGCGGTGTTGCACGACGCGGAAGAAGCCGCGCGCCGGATCCTTCGGATGCTCGAGGACCAGGCGATCACGAGCCAGTCGGGAAACAAGGTGCCAGCCAGAATCGATACGATTTGTGTTCATGGCGACAATCCAGCGGCGGTCGCCATGGCACGCGCCGTGCGCTCCGCGATCGAACGGGCCGGCGTGACGATCCGGCCATTTCACGAATGGCTCGCTTGACCCGCTGGGGGGATGACGCATCCCCGATCAGGTTCGTCCCGTGAGACCTGCGACCTCGAGGGCGCGGGCTTGGCGGGCGGCGACCGCCTCGACATCGAAATTCTCGATCAAGCTCATGAAGAGCTCGTACCAATTGATCTCGGCGGCGAGGTGGAGAAAAACCGAGCCGAGACCGATGGCGGCACGATCCATGAAGACGAACTCGCGCGGGATGGTGACCCCACCCACTTCGCGCAAGCGTCGGTGCACCCGCTCGACAACCTTGCGGCCGACCTCCCCGCTGTTGGTCTCGTTGATCTTGCGGACCCGGTTTTCCATGAGCGGCCCGTAAAGAAAGGCTGCCCATTCGTTGAGCACGTCGATCAGTTCGTGGGTGAGCCCGGTGAAGCCCCAGCTCTCGTAAGCCCGGACGGCGAGGTCTCGGTCGTTGCGCACGAGAGCCCAATAGAGATCGATCACGCCCTGGACGAAGGTCGGCGGAAAGATCCGCACGCACCCGAAATCGAGAAGGTTGATCGATAGATCGGGCCGCACAGTGTAGTTGCCCAGATGTGGATCACCGTGGATCACCCCGTGCTCGTAGAAAGGCACGTACCAGGCCCTGAACATGGCGAGCGCGAGCTCGTTGCGCGTTTCCTGGTCGACCGAGCGATAGGTCATGAGCGGCCGGCCCTCGAGCCAGCTCATGGTGAGTAACCGACGGGTCGAAAGCTCCGGCACCGGCTCGGGCACGTGCACACGCGGCTCCGATGCGAGCATGTGACCGTAGAGCCGCATGTGTTTGGCCTCGAGCGAATAGTCGAGCTCTTCCCGGAGCCTTGCGGAGATCTCCTCGTAGATCCGGCTGGTATCGATCGCGCTGTCGAATCGTCGCCAGATCGAGAGGATCACGCCCAGCTGGGCCAGGTCGGCCTCGACCGCTGCTTCGATGTCGGGATATTGCAGTTTGCAAGCGACGATCCGGCCGTCGTGCAGTCGGGCGCGGTGCACTTGTCCGAGCGAGGCGGCGGCCGCGGCTTCGAGTGGGAACTCGGCGAAATATCGGTGCCAGTCGGGGCCGAGCTCGGCCGCCATGCGGCGCCGGACGAACGGCTTGCCCATCGGCGGCGCATTCGCCTGCAGCTGGGCGAGCTCCGCGGCGTATTCGGCGGGCAGCGCATCGGGGATGGTCGCCATCATCTGGGCAACCTTCATGAGCGGACCCTTGAGCCCACCGAGTGCGGCCTTGAGCTCGGCTGCATGCGTGCCGCGGTCGAAGGCACCCACGAGCCGCGCGCCGGCGAACTTCGCCGCTTGACCGGCGACGGTGCCGCCCACTTGGGCGTAGCGGCGCATCCGACCGCCGAGGGTGTTCTCGCTCCGGGTCTTGGGCGTCGCCATCCGGGTTCTCACCTGTTCAACGGGAGTTCGGCATCGAGCTGGTCGATCAGCCGATCCAAGAGGCCGAGCCCTTTGGCCCAGAAGGCCGGGTCGCTGGCATCGAGACCGAAGGGGGCCAGCAGCTCCCGGTGGCGCAAGGTGCCGCCGGCACGGAGCAGCCCGAGATACATCTCTTCGAAGCCGTCCGGCCGCTCCTCGTAGACCGCGTACAGCGAGCTCACCAGGCAATCGCCGAAGGCGTAAGCATACACGTAGAAAGGTACGTGGACGAAGTGTGGGATGTAGGACCAATACACACGATAGTCCTCACGCAATTCGAATGCCGGGCCGAGGCTCTCGCCCTGGACCTCCATCCAGATCGCACCGAGCTCTTCCGGCGTGAGCTCGCCCGCCTTGCGGCGATCGTGCACGCGGCGCTCGAACTCGCAGAATGCGATTTGGCGCACGACGGTGTTAATTTTGTCCTCGATCTTGGCGGCGAGCAACACACGCCGACGCGCCGGATCTCGCTCCTGGTCGAGCAGAGCCTCGAAAGCGAGCTGCTCCCCGAAGACCGATGCCGTCTCCGCGAGCGTCAAAGGGGTCCCGGACATCAAGTAGCCCTGTTCGGCCGCCAGGGTCTGGTGCACCCCGTGTCCCAGCTCGTGGGCTAGCGTCATGACGTCCCGTGTCTTGCCTTGATAGTTCATGAGCACGAACGGGTGGACCGAGGGTACCGTCGGGTGGCAGAATGCGCCGCTGTCCTTGCCCGCTCTGACCTCGGCGTCGATCCAACGCCGCTCGAAAAAGCGGTCGACGATCGAAGCAAGTCGCGATGAGAATCGACGATAAGCATCGAGGACGACGACTTTCGCTTCGGACCAAGGCCGGCGCCGATCGTCGTCTTCGGGCAAAGGCGCGTTGCGATCCCAGTATTGCAACTTGTCGAGACCGAGCCAGCGCGCCTTCAAGGCATAATAACGATGAGAGAGCCTCGGATAGGCGCTGCGGACCGCGCCGATCAGCGCGTCCACGACCTCGTCCTCGACCTGGTTGGCGAGGTTGCGGGCGCTGATCGGGCGTGGGAAGCTGCGCCAACCGTCCTCGATCTGCTTGTCCTTGGCGAGCGTGTTGGTGATACGCGAGAAGAGTTTGATGTTGGTACCGAGGACCTTGCCGATCGCGGTCGCGGCCGCCTCACGCTGCGCCCGATCCTTCGCTGACAGGAGATCGAAGGCCTGTTGGGCGGTCAATTCCCGACCGTCGATCGGAAAGCGCAAGGATGCCAGGGTCTCGTCGAACAACCGGACCCAAGCGGCACGCCCGGTGATCTGTTTCTCGTGTAGCACCCGCTCGATTTCGTCCGCGAGCTGGTGTGGACGGAAGGCGCGCACGTTGCGTATCCAAGGCCGATAGCGGGCGAGGACCGTGCTTGCGCCGATCTTGGAATCGAGTTCGGCATCATCCAGCTTGTTGAGCTCGAGCGTGACGAACAAAAGGCGGGTCTCGATTGCATTCACCCGCTCCTCGACGTCCTGATAGAAGCGACCGATTTCGGCATCGTCGCGGTGCGCCGCGAACAACAACGAAGCGTAACTCGATACCCTTCCGAGCTTCTCCTCGAGCCGTTCGTATGCGCGTACGAGCTCGCCCAGCTCGTGGCCGGTGAGCGTGGCGAGCTTTCCCTTGTAGGTCGCCTCGAGGTTGATGGCCTCACTTGCCGCTTCGTCGAGCAGCGCCTTCGCCCGCGGGTCGTCCGGCCCGGCGAACAAATCCGAGAGGTCCCAGCGCGGTGCTTCGCTCAGGACCTCGTCGACGTTCGTCGCCAGTGCGGAAAGCCGCGCACTCATCTACCACGGACTCCAAGCTGTCTGCTGCGGCTCATATATGGCCGCGGCGGCCGCGATCCAGGCGGCCGCCGCCAGGGCGGGGAGGATGCGTGGTGGCGGCACCCGATCTCGGCACCAACTTGTGGGCGATGTTCGCTCGAGCCGTACAAAAGGGAAGCGATCGTCCGTTTCTCCGTCGGCGCGAGCGGAGCTCGTGGCGGGCACTCAGCTGGGCCGAGACCAATGAACAGGCACGCGCGCTCGGTGCCTGTCTCGCCGCGCACGGCGTACGGCCCGGTGACCGGGTAGCGATCGTCGCGGAGAATCGGCCGGAATGGTGTGTGGCCGATCTCGCTTGTCTGGCGCTCGGAGCGATCACCGTCCCGGCTTACACTACCTGGACGGCGGACGACCACGCCTATGTCTTGAGCCACAGCGAGGCGGTCGCCGTGATCACGGGCGGCGGGACGATCCCGGACCGCATCGCCCCCGCACTCTCTCGGCTTCCGCCGATGCGGCTGGTCGTGGCGCTGGAGCGGCCGCCCGAGGTTCCGTCCGGCACCCCTTGCTTGGGATGGCAGGAGGCTGTCGCGCGGGGTCGGGACGCGGGTGGAGAGCTCGCGGGGGAACGATCCACCGCCGACGATCTCGCTTGTTTCATCTACACATCCGGGACCGGCGGCCGCCCCAAGGCGGTGATGCTGAGCCACGGTAGCATCATGGCAAATCTCGAAGGCGCGTGGAGCTTGCTCGAGGAGGTCGGCATCGGGGACGACGTCTTCCTGTCGTTTTTGCCGCTCAGCCACGCCTACGAGCACACCGTCGGTCAGTTCTTGCCGATCGCGATCGGGGCCGAGATCTGGTATTCGGACGGGGTGGAGCGCCTTTCGCAGGATCTGATCGAGGCACGGCCCACGATTTTCACTTGCGTCCCGCGCCTCCTCGAGGTGCTGCGTCAGCGCATCCTCGGGAGCGTCGAGCGACAGGGGGCATTTCGCGCGAAACTCTTTCGGCTGACGCTCGAGATGGGATTGCGACGGCTCGATCGCGGCGGCCGTCTCGACCCGATGCGCGCGATGCTCGACGGCTTGCTCGACCGCCTGGTCCGCACTCAGGTGCGGATGCGCTTCGGTGGCCGGCTCAAGGCGATGGTCTCGGGCGGGGCGCCGTTGAGTCCCGAGGTCGGCCGTTTCTTCTTGGCCCTCGGCGTACCGCTCCTGCAGGGTTACGGCCAGACCGAGGCGAGCCCGGTCATCAGTGCCAACCGGCCGCGACGCAACAAGGTCGAAACGGTCGGTCCGCCACTCGACGGGGTCGAGGTGCGGATCGCCGAGGACGGCGAGATCCTCGTTCGCGGCAAGCTCGTCATGAAAGGTTACTACAAAGATCCGGAGGCGACCGCGGCGGCGCTGCAAGACGGCTGGCTGCACACCGGTGACGTCGGCTCGCTCGATGCCGAGGGCTTTCTTTCGATCACCGACCGAAAGAAAGACATCATCGTTCTGTCGGGAGGCGACAACGTCGCCCCTCAGAAGATCGAGGGGGTACTCGCGTTGGAACCCGAGATCGGTCAGGCGATGGTCTACGGGGACCGCCGCCCGCACCTGGTCGCCCTCGTCGTCCCGTCCAGAGAGCTGTTGGAAGCTGCGTCTTCGCGCACCGGCCTGCCACCGAACAGTCCGCAGCTGGCTCACGATCCGGAACTGGAGCGCGCCGTCGAGGCCGCGGTCGCCCGAGCGAACGCCAAGCTCTCCTCGCTCGAGCGGATCCGCCGTGTCGGGATCCTGACCGAGCCCTTCACAGTGGAGAACGGCCTGATGACACCAACGATGAAATTGCGGCGGACGCGCATCGTCGAGCGTTACGTGGTGGCGTTCGAGCGCCTCTATGGTGCCGCCGGCTGAGCGAGGGCTCACCGCGACCCCACTCGACCAAAAAGAAACCGCCCTCGAGGGGCGGTGAACGGACAGAGCCGCGCTGCGATGTGGCGCCGGTCGGGGCACCGGCGGATCGTCGGGGCAACGGAACGTCGGTCCGTCGGGCCGATCGTCGAAGGTTTGTTCGAGCAACCCCCGGCCGACGGCGGAGCCTTCCTCGTTATTCTCCTCGACCCGATATCCTCACAACATGTCGGTCAAGTCAACCACGTGGGCCACAAACTGTAGGAGTTATCCACCGAAAGTTGCGAGCACGCCAACCGGCACCAGCGCCCCGGGTCCGATCGGGCGGAGCTCGCGTTCGGCCGGACCGCTGGCCCCGCGGCGCCGGCGGTGGCGCCTGTCTGGACAGTGGCGCCGACCGGCCGGCTTCGTGTTGCCCCAGGCGTGGCGGCAAGCAGGAGGACAGGGAGAAACCTCGAGTGGAGAGGGATCGAAGAGCGAGATCAACAGCCGTCGCCCTTCCGCGCCGGAGAGACGGTCGCTCGTTGGGCCGATAGGTCGGTCCCCGGTCCGGGGAGTCGACCGTCGGCGCTCGGGTCCGGGTCGGCCGAGACCGCCCCCTCCGGGCTGCTCACGCGCCGGTCCGCCGTCTTGCGCGCGCGCGACGCGAAGCCTCCGCCTTCTGGCGCTTCTCCTCGCGGAGGTTGCGCTTCTGCGGCGGGAGCGGGGCCGATTCGGCCGGGACGGCTAGCCCGAGCTCGCTGTTTTCGAGCCGGCGGATCTCGTCCCTGAGCCGCGCTGCCTCCTCGAACTCGAGCTCCGCAGCCGCTTCGCGCATTTTCCGTTCGAGTTCGGCGATGTACGCGGACAGATCTTTGCCAACGAGCGTCTTCGGCGCGTCCGGCCCGATCTCGACCGTGACGTAGTCGCGTTCGGCGACGGAGCCCAAGATATCGGCGATGTGCTTCTTGACCGACTGCGGCGTGATGCCGTTGGCCTCGTTCCAGGCGATCTGTTTCGCGCGCCGCCGGTTGGTCTCGCGGATCGCGGCCTCTAGCGAACGGGTCATGGTATCGGCGTAGAGAATAACGCGACCCTCGGCGTTGCGTGCAGCCCGGCCGATCGTTTGAACGAGTGAGGTCTCGGAGCGGAGGTAGCCCTCCTTGTCCGCGTCGAGGATGGCGACGAGGCCGCATTCGGGAATGTCGAGGCCTTCGCGCAAAAGGTTGATCCCCACCAAGACATCAAACTTGCCCAAGCGCAAGTCGCGGACAATTTCGATCCTCTCGAGCGTATCGATATCGGAGTGCATGTAGCGCACCCGCACGCCCTGCTCGTGGAGATATTCAGAAAGGTCTTCGGCCATGCGCTTGGTCAGCGTGGTGACCAGGACGCGGTAGCCTTTTTCGCGTGCGGTCCGGCACTCGGCCAGGAGGTCGTCCACCTGGTGCTCGACCGGCCGTACGATGCATTCGGGATCGACGAGCCCTGTGGGGCGGATCACCTGCTCGACGAACGCGCCGCCCGTGCGGGCGAGTTCAAACGGTCCGGGTGTGGCCGAGACGAAGATCGTCTGCGGTCGCATCGCGTCCCACTCTTCGAACTTGAGTGGGCGGTTGTCGCAGCAGGAGGGTAGGCGGAAGCCGTACTCGGCGAGCGTCGACTTACGGTGCCAGTCGCCGCGGAACATGCCGCCGAGTTGCGGCACGGTGACGTGGCTCTCGTCGACAAAGAGGAGTGCATTCTCGGGTAAGTACTCGAAGAGGGTCGGCGGCGGCTCACCGGGACGTCGTCCGGTCAAGTAACGAGAATAATTCTCGATGCCTGGGCAGGAGCCGGTGGTGAGGATCATTTCGAGATCGGCGTTGGTCCGCTGTTCCAACCGCTCGGCTTCGAGCAGCTTGCCTTGGGCACGGAACTCCGCCAGGCGCTCGGCCAATTCCTTCTTGATCGCCTCGACAGCTTGCTGAAGCGTCGGTCGCGGCGTGACGTAATGGCTGTTCGGGTACAGCCGGACCTGTTCGAGCTTGGCCGTCCGCTCACCGGTGAGGGGATCGACCTCGACGATCCGTTCGACCAGTTCGCCGAAGAGTGTCACGCGCCAAGCCCGATCCTCGAGGTGCGCGGGGAATATCTCGATCACGTCGCCCTTGGCTCGGAAGGTGCCCCGCGAGAAATCGTGATCGTTACGACGATACTGGAGTTCGACAAGCGCCCGGAGGAAGTGTTGGCGCTCGATGCGCTGACCCTCGCGGATGGTCAACGTCATCCGCGCATAGACTTCGGGTGAGCCGATACCGTAGATGCAGGATACCGACGCGACGATGATCACGTCGTCACGCTCGAACAGCGCGCGGGTAGCGCTGTGGCGCATACGGTCGATCTGCTCGTTGATGCTGGCGGTTTTCTCGATATAGAGATCCGTTCGCGGAACGTAGGCCTCGGGTTGATAGTAATCGTAGTAGCTTACGAAATACTCGACGGCATTGTTCGGAAAAAAGCTCTTCATCTCGCCGTAGAGTTGGGCCGCCAGAATCTTGTTCGGCGCGAGTATCAACGTCGGACGTTGGACCCGGGCGATGACGTTGGCCATCGTGAAAGTCTTACCGGAGCCGGTCACCCCGAGCAGGACCTGATCACGCTCGCCGCGGCGCAACCCGTCGACGAGTTCTTCGATTGCCTGGGGCTGGTCCCCGGCCGGCCGGTAGTCGGCGACGAGCTCGAAAAGGCGCCCCCCCTCCGGCCGCGCGACGAACGCTGGCTCACCCGACAGATCCTTCAGCCTATCGAGGACGTTGAGAGCCTCGCCGAACATCGCGCCATCTCCTCACCGACGAGCGGGAATGATGGCGACGCGGTCGGCTCACCTCAAGGCCGCGCGGCCTGCCCGGCTGACGAAGCTCGTTCCGCCCGAAATGGGAAGAGCCCGCGCGAGCGCCCGACCGGGATCAAAGGAGCCAGCCGAGCACAGCGAAGATCCCGCTCCAAAGAAGTACCGAGCTCGTGACGACGAAGAACGCCGTCTTGTACAAGGGCCAGCGCTGCTCGTCGTCCGGCGCGGCTACCTGCCAGATGTTCGATCGATCGACGTCGGGGGTCTCCGTGGTCCGTGCCATCGCCCGACTCCTGAAGGCGGCCGGGACCGTCCCGCCGCGCACGAGCTCGAACGTAGGCCGCGCCCGTTAACGGAGCCCTAACAGCCGATCGCTTGGTGTTGGCTTCAGCCGCGGCCGCGGTAGGGCGGTACGCCTTGTTCGGGGAGCCACAAGCCGGCCGGCGGTTCCCCGGTCTGCCAGAACACGTCGATCGGGATGCCGCCGCGCGGGTACCAGTAGCCGCCGATCCGCAGCCAGCGGGGAACCGCAGCCTCGACCAGCCGGCGGCCCACGAGAAGCGTGCAGGCTTCGTGGAATCCGCGATGGTTCCGGAAGCTCGCGAGGAAGAGTTTGAGCGATTTGCTTTCCACGAGCCGAGCATCGGGCGCGTAGTCGATCACCAGATGGGCGAAATCCGGCTGGCCGGTGATGGGACAGAGGGTCGTGAACTCGGGACAGGTGAACCGCACGAGGTAGAGCGCCCCGGGATCCGGGTTCGGCACGGTCTCGAGTGCCGCCGCTTCGGGCGACGGCGGGACCGGAACCGCCTGTCCGAGCTGGGTGAGCCGCGTTTCCGTTTCCATCATCATGCCGCTCGCTGCAGCGGTACGCACGACCTTTAACGCGGCCTCGGCGCGCCCGTCGAGCATCGGCTCCCGCGCTCTGCGACCGATCGTCGCGGTAGCCTGCAGCGGGGCCGCTCCGCGCCGAGATGCGCACGAGGCAGAGCGCACGGGAGCCAGGGTGGCCGATCAAAAAGAGGTACTCTCTTTCCTGCAGGGCGGGGGCCTCGGTCAACCGATCGAGCGGATCGACACCCACGCCGCCACGGTTCTGCTGGTGGGAGATCGGGCTTTCAAGATGAAGCAGGCCGTGCGCTACAGCTTCCTCGATTTCAGGACCCTCGAGCAACGCCGCCGTGCCTTGGCAGCGGAACTCGAACTCAATCGCCGGACCGCGCCGAACTTGTACCGCAGGCTGGTGGCCGTCACTCGGCGGGCCGAGGGCGGCCTCGAACTCTCGGGCCCCGGCGAGGTCGTCGAGTGGTTGCTCGAGATGGCGCGTTTCCCTTCCGAAGCGCGGCTCGACGTAGTGGCGGCGCGTGGTGGTCTCGAGCGGGATGTGGCCGAACGGCTGGGACAGACCGTGGCTCGCTTTCACGGCCGACTGCCCCCCTGTCGCGCTCGCAGCGGGGCGGAGGCTCTAGCCGAGGTGATCGCCGGCAACGCCCGCGATCTCCGCACGCTGGTCCCGGATTTTTTCGAGCCCGATGTGGTCGACACGGTGGTGCAAAAGATCGAGGCCTCGTTCGCCTGCGCCGCTCCGCACCTCGAGGCGCGCCGCGCGGCTGGCCTCGTGCGCCACGGTCACGGAGATCTCCACCTCGCCAACATCGTGGTCCTCGAAGGCGAGCCGGTCCCCTTCGACTGTCTCGAATTCGACCGCGAGCTCGCGACCACCGACGTGCTCTACGACCTGGCCTTTTTGATCATGGATCTCTTGGCCCGGGGGCTCACCGAGGCGGCCTCTGCCACGTTACAGGCGTGGATCGATGCCCGGATCGAGGACGAGGAGCTCGCCGTCCTCCCGCTACTGGTCGCCGTCCGCGCGACCATTCGCGCCAAGGTCGAAGGCTTCACGGCGCGCCTCGCCAAGGCGGAACCGACCAAGGACGCGCACCGTTCGGCTGCCGCAACTTACCTCGAGCTGGCTCGACGCGTGCTCGAGCCGGGTCGACCGTGTCTCATCGCCATCGGCGGAAGGTCGGGCACGGGCAAGTCGAGCCTCGCCCGCGTCCTGGCCCCCGAGCTCGGTGCACCGCCAGGGGCTTTGGTTCTCCGCAGCGACGTTTTGCGCAAGCGGCTCTTCGGTACCCCGTTGGATCGCCGCCTGCCCGACGACGCTTACGTTCCGGCCGTCTCGGAGCGCGTGTTCGAGGCTCTGGCGGAGCGGGCCGAACGCCTGCTCCGCGCTGGTTGTACCGTGCTGTGCGACGCGGTCTACGGCTTGCCCGGCCAACGCGCGCGTCTGGCCGCGGCGGCGCGGGCTACCGGAGTCCCGTTCGCCGGCCTTTGGCTGCAAGCCCCCGAAGAGGTCATGGAGGCACGTGTGGCGGCCCGCAGCGGCGATGCCTCGGACGCGGACGTGATGGTCGTCCGCCGGCAGGCGACGACCATCCTGCCGCCAACGCCGGAAGAGGGGTGGTGGACGATCGCGGCCGGCGACGGGCTCGAGCGCGTGCTGGCTCGAGCCCGCGCGATTATCGCGGCGGCCGTCTGAATGTGCGGCCGGTTCGCACTGTCCCTCGTGGCGTCCGAGTTTGCGGACGTTCTGGGTGTGCCGCCGCCCGAGGGCTATCGACCGCGTTGGAACGTCGCCCCGGACAGCCCGATCGTGATCGTTCGGAACACGGGGGAAGGCGACGTGGCGGTGTTCGCGCGCTGGGGTTTTCTCCCACCCTGGACCGCCGAACCGAACGACCCGGGCCGGCAGATCAACGCGCGGCTGGAGACCGCGGCGCAGAAGCCCATGTTCAGGGCGGCCTTCGTCAAGGGTCGCTGCCTCGTGCCGGCGACCGGCTTTTACGAGTGGCAGAAGCAGTCCGGAGGTCGGAACCGGCCGTTCTTCGTCCGGCGCGTCGACCGAGCCCCCGTGCTCATGGCCGGCCTCTGGCGACGCAACCGCCTGACCGATGGCAGCCTGCTCGAAACCGTGGCGATTCTGACGCGGCCCGCCGATCCCCTCTTGGCGCCGATCCACCACCGCATGCCGGTGGTCCTGCCTGCCCGTCTCGTCGGGCTTTGGCTCGCCACCGAATTTCCGGTCGGGCTGGTCGACGAACTCCTCCGCGGCGCTCCGGACGAGCCGAGCCTCGAGGCGTTCGAGATCGGCCGCGGGGTCAACGACCCTCGCAGCGATCACCCGGGGCTTGTCGAGCCCGTCCTTGAGGCCGACCCTCCGGCACGGCTCCTTTGAGGGGCCAGTAGGCAACAGGCTGGGGAGCCTGTCGTTTCAAAGAGTTCTGTGTCGCGGCTCTCCCGGTCGGCGTCGGTCCCGGGTCCGAGGTGGTGGGGCAGAGGTGCGGTTTTCCCGCTGCCTCTTCGTTCGGTCCGAACCGACGTCTCGCTCTCGAATGGCCAGACACGAGAGACGGCATCGAGGCCGTTCGAAGCCACGATCGCAGCCGGCCACGGCACGTCCGCGTTGGAGACCGCTCGACGGCCGGCAAGGAGGTGAGAACGTCGGTCGAGTGGCGTAAGCGCGGGGGAGCGAGCCGCCCGCGAAAGGGATTTCGCCATCTACTGATGTCAAAGACAATTCATCAACAGCACTTTCGTGACTTCGACCGCCGAACATTCTTCCCAAGTCGCCGATGTCGTATCCGCATTTGAGGTGATGAGGAGTATCACGCTTTGGCTTTCTCGAACGATGATTGCCCCCGACACCGCAAGCGGCACCGGTTTTCAGATCACGCGCTCGTTCCGAGCCCCGCGCCGGGACGAGGCGACGATTGAGACCCGGTAGTCGGTTGCCTACCGCCGAAACGTCGAAAAGGTCACCGCTTGCGACGCGGCGGGCTCTGGCGTCCGTTCGACGGATCGCAGACACTCCGGCGCGGGTCGTTCCAACCGGGCAACAGTCGAATGAGGTCGAGCGGGCGGCGATCCCTGGCCGATCAGTTCCCCGCTGCGGACGCCGAAGCGTGGCGGGCTTCGGCGGCCCGTGCGTGCGGTGGAGCAGGTTTGGAGACACTCGTCTCGCACGCCGATGACGGGATCGAAATCGCGCCTTTGTACGCACCGCCGCTCGGCAACGCGGTCGCCGACCGGACGCCGGGATCGGGATGGCCGACGGCCTGGGAGATCGCGCAGCCACACTCCCACCCGGATCCTGCAGAGGCCGGACGTCGGGCACGGGAGGATCTCGAGGGCGGTGCCACCTCGGTGCTGTTTCGCTTCGACCGAGCGATCGGGCGCGGAGCCGATCGGCCCGACGGCGTACTGGTCTACGACCGCGTCGCCCTCGAGCGGCTGCTGCGGGAGCTGCCGCAAGAACAGGTCCCGGCTCGTTTCGAGGCCGGTGAGTGGACGTTCGAACGGCTCGCCGACCTGGAGGCTTTGGGCGCGCACCGGGGCGGTCCGGAAGCCTGCGCCTGGCGCATTTTCGCCGATCCCATCGGCGATGCCCTCGAGGGCGCGAAGGTCGATCTCCGGGAACGAATCGAGGCGGTGGTCGCTTCGCTGGCGGACCGCCCACTGCTCTACTTGATGGCTGACGGCCGGCCATGGCACGAGGCCGGTGCGAGCGAAGCCCAGGAGATCGCAGCTGCGCTCGCATCGGTCGTGCTCTGGTTGCGGGCTGCCGAGGCGGCGGCCGTCCCCATCGAGACGGCGCTTTCCCGGATGGAACTCGTCTTGGCGGTCGACGCGGATCTGTTCCTCTCGCTCGCCAAGCTGCGAGCCGCACGTCTTTGCTTCGAGAGGGTCTTGGAGGCTGCGGGCCTCGGCCGGTGGTCGACGACCATTCGGATCCGGGCCGAGACCAGCTCCCGCATACTCGCGCGTCTCGACCCTTGGGTGAACATCCTGCGTACGACCGTCGCGGCACTCGCAGCGATCACGGGCGGTGCGGACGTGCTGACGGTGCAGCCGTTCGACCTTCCGCTCGGTGATGTCGGCCCGCTCGCGCGGCGGCTCGCACGCAACATTCAATTGATCCTGCGCGAGGAAGCGGGCCTCGGCCGCGTCCGCGACCCGGCCGGCGGATCGTGGTACGTTGCGCACCTCACGCGCGCGCTCGCCGAGACCGCCTGGGCCCGCTTGCAGTCCATCGAGGCGCAGGGTGGCCTTCTGGCAACGCTGCAGGCGGGCGGCCTGCAAAACGAGGTCGAAGGACTCGCGCGGTCCCGTCTGACGCGCCTCGCCGATCGGCGGGATCGGCTCGTCGGCGTATCGGCCTTCCCCGCGCTCGAGGAGAGGGCGCCTCCATCGACGGCCTTCGACATCGGCCCGGCATTGGAAGCCGCCCGGCGGGCGCTGGCCGGATACCGCCCGCTTTCGGGGGCAACCCCTTTCCCGCCCTTACGCCGCATCCGCCTGGCCGAGCCCTTCGAGCAGCTGCGGGACCGAGCCGATGCCGCTCGGCAACGTGACGGCGTTCCGCCCCGGGTCCTTGTGGTCGGGCTCGGCCGCGCCGGCGAGCTGCACGAACTCGTGACCGAGGTCGAAAACCTGCTCGCGGCCGGTGGGCTCGTCGCGGTCCGCAGCCCGAATGGCGAACCCGGTGCCGCCGTCGAAGCGCTGCTCCGGCTCGGGGGCCGGTCGGCGATCCTCTGCGTCGGCGCGAGCGCGGCTCCGCGGGCTGCCGAAGTCGCTGCCGCACTGCGCGCGGCTGGAGCCCGAAGGATCTGGCTCGCAGGTTCGGCCGAACCCTGGCCGGCGGACGTGGCGGCGATCGGCCGGGAGATGAACGTGGTCGCGTTTCTCGAGGAACTGCACACACTGCTGGGTATCCCGCAATCGGCGTCGGGAGGCTCGTCGTGAACAGTCGGATCCCGGATCTGAGCTCGGTGCCACTCTGGGAAGGGGCACAGAGCCGGACGACGTCGGTCGATGGCGAGCCGTTCATCACGCCGGAGGGGATCGCGCTCGCGCCTGTATACGGCCCTTCCGACAGAGACGGGCTCGACTTCGTCGAGGGGCTGCCGGGGTTGCCGCCTTTCGTGCGGGGCCCCTATCCCACCATGTATACCACCCAGCCTTGGACGATCCGGCAATACGCCGGGTTTTCGACCGCTGAAGAGTCGAACGCTTTTTACAAGCGGAACCTCGCGCAGGGGCAGCGAGGACTCTCGATCGCGTTCGACCTGGCGACCCATCGCGGCTACGACAGTGACCATCCCCGGGTCGTCGCGGATGTCGGCATGGCCGGCGTGGCGATCGATTCGATCCTCGACATGCAGGTGCTGTTCGACGGCATCCCCTTGGATCGGATCAGCGTGAGCATGACCATGAATGGCGCGGTCTTGCCGATCCTCGCGCTGTTCGTGGTTGCCGGCGAGGAGCAAGGTGTTCCTTCCGAAAAGTTATCCGGAACCATCCAGAACGACATTCTCAAAGAATTCATGGTACGAAACACGTACATTTTCCCGCCTGAACCCTCGATGCGTATCGTTGCCGATATCTTCGCCTGGACAGCGAATAATATGCCGAGATTCAATCCTATCAGTATTTCAGGTTATCATATGCACGAAGCGGGAGCGCCCGCGGACCTCGAGCTCGCCTATACGATCGCGGATGGTCTCGAGTACATCCGTACGGGACTTCGTGCTGGTCTCGACGTGGACAGCTTCGCGCCGCGCCTGTCGTTCTTCTGGGCGATCGGGATGAACTTTTTCATGGAGATCGCCAAGCTGCGCGCGGGCAGGCTTTTGTGGGCCAAGCTCGTCCAGGAGGAGTTCCGCCCCAAAGACCCGCGTTCCTTGATGCTCCGCTGTCATTGCCAGACGTCGGGCTGGAGCCTCACGGCTTGCGACGTCTTCAACAATGTCACGCGCACGGCTATCGAGGCGCTGGCCGCAACCCACGGCCACACCCAATCCCTGCACACCAACAGTTTCGACGAGGCGCTCGCGCTCCCCACCGACTTCAGCGCGCGCATCGCGCGCAACACCCAGCTCTTGATCCAACACGAGACCGGCGTGACGCGGACGATCGACCCCTGGGGCGGCAGCTATTACGTCGAGAGATTGACAGGCGAGCTGGCCAACCGCGCCCTCGACCATATCGCCGAGATCGAGGCGTTGGGCGGCATGGCTGCAGCCATCGAAGCTGGCCTGCCGAAGCTGCGGATCGAGGAGGCGGCCGCGCGCACTCAGGCGCAGATCGACAGTGGTCGGCGGATCATCGTTGGGGTCAACCGCTGGCCGCCGCGCGAGGAGGCGCCGATCGAAGTCCTCAAGATCGACAATCGAGCGGTGCGCGAGGCGCAGCTCGCACGCTTGGCCCGGCTCAAGGCCGAGAGGGACGAACTCGCCGTGCGGCGCGCACTCGACGCGCTCACCCTCGCGGCGGAGACCGGCCGGGGCAATCTCCTCGAACTTTCGATCGAGGCAGCGCGACGACGGGCGACGGTCGGCGAGATGACTGCCGCGCTCGAGAAAGTTTGGGGACGCCACGTGGCGCCTATACGGGCGGTCAGCGGGGTCTATGCGCGTGAGATGGCCACGGCCGAGAAAGTTCAGAAGGCGCGGCGCATGGTCGAACGATTCGCCGCACAAGAGGGTCGGCGCCCGCGCATCCTGATCGCCAAGATGGGACAGGATGGCCACGACCGGGGCCAAAAGGTGATCGCCACCGCCTTCGCCGACCTCGGCTTCGACGTCGACATAGGCCCCCTGTTCCAGACGCCGGCCGAGGTCGCCCGACAAGCGATCGACAACGACGTCCACATCATCGGCGTGAGCTCCTTGGCGGCCGGCCATCTCACGCTCGTACCGGAGCTCGTGGCAGCGCTCGAGGCCGAGGGCCGCGGCGACATCATCGTGATCGTCGGCGGTGTCATCCCGCCGCAAGACGTTCCCGCGCTCAAAAAAGCCGGAGCCCGGGCGATCTTCCCGCCGGGGACCGTCATCGCCGATGCGGCCGTCGAGCTGCTGGAGATCCTCGCGGGTGAGCTCGGCTACGAGCTGGCGGCCTGAGCGGC
>JAILZQ010000151.1 GCA_023512415.1 Geminicoccaceae bacterium
GCTGGGGCGCCACCGTCCGGCCGGGCGCCGGGGACGGAGTGGCAGTCGGCGGCGGCGCGGCGCGCGGCGGCGGCAGCGCGCGCAAAGGCGCGGCGAGCCCGGGCAAGGCCCCCTCGCCGCTCCGCACGAGGTCGAGCTCGAGGCCCGCCCAGAGCGATTCGCAGCGCTCGAGATTGCGCAGCCGGCCGGCCAAGTCGCGCTCGAACCGACGCAGCTGCTCGAAGCGCGCGCGGCAGGCCAGACAGGCCGCGAGATGCCGGCGCAGCATCACCGAGCGCGAGCGGCCGAGCCGCCCGTCGAGGAACGCCTCGAGGTACCGATCGAGGTCCGCGCACTGCATGCCCGCCCCCTCCCTCATCCGACTTTCCCTCATTCCGGGCCGGCGCGCAATCGCCGAACGAAGGCCTCTAGCATGCCCGGGTGCTGACCCGACCCCTCGGTCGGGCGGCGGTGGACAAGTCACGCGCTTGCCACGAACATGCCACCGATCGGCGGCCCCGCGGCAGCGGCCGGGCGGGGCGAGGAGGCGGGAGGCGGCATGGACGCGACACAAAGACGGAACGTAGCCTTGGTCGGCCCCAACGGGGTCGGCAAGACGACGCTCCTCGAGAGCATCCTGTTCGTGACCGGGACCATCGCCCGCAAAGGTCGGGTGATGGACAAGAACACGGTCGGCGACGCGAGCCCCGAGGCGCGCGAGCGGCAGATGAGCACCGAGGTCACGGCCGCCTGGTTCCGCTCGGGCGGCCTCGAGTTCAGCGTGCTCGACTGCCCGGGCTCGGTCGAGTTCGCCCAAGAGGCCCGGGCGGCGCTGATGGGCGTCGATCTCGCCGTCGTGGTGGTCGAGCCGGTGCTCGAGCGGATGATCGCGGTGGCCCCGCTCCTCCATTTCCTGGACGAGCACGCCATCCCGCACATGGTGTTCATCAACAAGATGGACCGCAGCGAGGTCCGCTTCCGGGATCTCCTGGACGCTCTCAGGAAGGTGAGCGCCCGGCCGGTGATCCCACACCAATACGCGATCGGCCGGGGCGATTCGCTGGTCGGCTACATCGATCTCGTGACCGAGCAGGCCTACGCCTACAAGAAGGGCGGGCCGTCCGACCGCATCCCGCTGCCCAAGGAGTACGAGGAGCGGGAGCAGGCGGCGCGCCGGGCGATGCTCGAAACACTCGCCGACTTCGACGACGACCTGCTCGAGAAGCTGTTGGAGGACCGCGAGCCGCCGACCGAGCAGGTGCTCGCCGACCTGCGCAAGACCTTGGGCGCCGATCAGATCGTCCCGGTCTTCATGGGAGTGGCCGAACACGACATGGGCGTACGCCGCTTCCTCGAAGCGCTGGTCGCCGAGACTCCCGAGCCCGCGGTCCGGGCGACCGCACTCGGGATCCCGCCGAGCGGGCCGACCCTCGCCCAGGTCCTCAAGACCTACCACCTGCCGCACGCCGGCAAGCTCTCGCTGGTCCGCGTCTGGCGCGGCCAGGTCAGGGACGGGATGCACCTCGGCGGGATGCGGGTGGGCGGCGTGTACCGGCTGCTCGGCCAGCAGCAGGAGGCGATCGGCGAGGCCGGGCCGGGCAGCATCGTGGCCCTCGCCCGGCTGGACGAGGCCCGGACCGGCCAAGTGCTCTCCAACGGCGCGGGGCCCCTCGACGTCACGCTGCCGACCGCCGCACCCCTGCCGCCGCTCTTCGCCTTCGCGGTGACCGCCGCCAACCGCAACGACGAAGTGAAGCTCTCCACGGCCCTGGCCAAGCTGGTCGACGAGGACCCCTCGCTCAAGATCGAGCCCGACCCCGAGATGCACCAGACCCTCCTCTGGGGTCAGGGCGAGATGCATCTCAAGGTGGCGCTCGACCGGATGCGCTCGAAATACCACGTCCAGGTCGAGCCGCACGCCCCGCGCACCCCCTATCGCGAGACGATCCGCAAGAGTGCCGACGCGCACGGCCGGCACAAGAAGCAAACCGGCGGCCACGGTCAATTCGGCGACGTCAAGATCCACATCGAGCCGCTGCCGCGCGGCACCGGCTTCCGCTTCGAGAACAAGGTGGTGGGCGGGGCGGTCCCGAAGCAGTTCATCCCGGCGGTCGAGGAAGGCGCCAAAGAATATCTCGCGAAGGGTCCCCTGGGCTTCCCGGTCGTCGACGTCCAGGTCACGCTCTACGACGGCCAGTTCCACACCGTCGACAGCAACGAGATGAGCTTCAAGCTGGCGACCGGGCTCGCTCTCAAGGAAGGCTTGCCGAAGTGCCAACCGGTGCTGTTGGAGCCGATCCTCGCGGTGACGATCTCGGTGCCCGCCGACTACACCTCCAAGGCCCTCCAGCTCGTGACCCAACGGCGCGGCCAGATCCTCGGCTACGAGGCGAAGGGCGGCTGGCCGGGCTGGGACGAGATCCGGGCGCACATCCCGCAGGGCGAGATGCACGATCTGATCGTCTCGCTGCGCTCGCTCTCGCAGGGCACCGGCTTTTTCGAATGGGCCTTCGACCATCTCCAGGAGGTGCCCGACCGGCTCGCCCAGACGATCGTCGAGCAGCACCGCGAGCATGCCTGAACCCTCGGGCGGGAGCGTCGTTCCGCTCCCGCCCGCAGCCCGTTGGGCTCAACCGGTGGCGGCGGCGCCCGGCCGGCGACCGGCCGTGCCGGCCACCGTAGCGACGGTCACCAGGCTCACGAGGGCGACGACCAGGAAGACGAGCTCGCTCCGGCCGGAGTCGACCAGGAGGCCGTAGGCCGGCGGGGCCACGAGTCCGCCCAGATTGAAGCCGACCATCACGAAGCCGAACACCCGACCCGAAGCACCGGGCGGGGTGACGGCCTTGACCAGCATGTCGCGCGAGGGCGCGATCACTCCGGCGGCGAGGCCGCCGAGCGCGAAGAGCAGGACGAGGAGCGGGAGCGACGGGCTCGCGAGACCGGTGATCACCGCCACCGCGGCGATGACGAGCGAACAGACGGCCACCACGAGCCCGTGCCGGCCGAGCCGGTCGGCCGCCCAGCCGCCGAGCAGGACCCCGGGCGCGCTCGCGAGCAGGAAAGCGGCGAGCGGCAGGTTGGCGGTGGCCAGATCGAGGCCGTAGCTGCGCTCGAGGACGATCGGGGTGAAGCCCGTGATCCCGCCGTGGCCGAGGGCGAGGAGGACGAAGAAGAGGAGCGCCAAAAGGACGGGGCCGCTCGCCAACAGGCGGCGATCGGCCCGCCCGCCCTCGCCCTTCGGCCGCCGCGCCCCGGGCGGATTCGAAAGCAGCCGGCGGAAGGCCAGGAGGAGGAGGCCCACGCCGAGACCGGCGCCGCCCGTGAGCAAGAGCGCCGTCCGCCAGCCGGCGAGGCCGGTGAGCGCCACGATCGTGATCGGCGCCGCGGCGAAGCCCAGATAGCCCCCGAAGGTGTGGATCGCGAACGCCCGACCGACCCGATCGGCGGGGACCCGGGCAGCGAGGATCGCGTAGTCGGCCGGGTGGTAGACGGCGTTGCCGAGGCCGGCTGCGATCGTGCAGGCGATCAGCGCGGGATAGCCGGGGGCGAGGCCGATCGCGGCGATCGCGGCGGCCATCAGGAGATGACCCGCGATCAGCACGGGTGCCGCACCGATCCGGTCGACCAAGAAGCCCAAGGGTGGCTGGCAGAGGATCGTCGCGAGGTTGAGGGCGGCGAGCGCCAGGCCGAGGGCCGCGACGCCCACGCCGAGCTCGACCGCGAGCACCGGGAAGAGCGGCGGGAGAGCCAGGATGTAGAGGTGGCTGAAGAAGTGGGCGAGCGCGATCAGGCCCACGACGCCCGTGTCCGCGGCGGGCCCCGACAGTGGCGCGGTGGCGCTGGCCAAGGGGCTCAGCCCGGAAGCGGCTCGGGCAGCGAGAGCCCCGCAGCGCGGGCTTCGCGCTCGAGCGCTTCGAGGATCCCCGGTGCCAGGGCCAACCCTTCCGCGAGGGCGGTACGGCGGCGGGCGGCCGCCTGATCGCCCGGGACCCGGACCGCCTCGACGCCCGGCCGCGGCGGCGTCGCGCGGACCCGCTCGGCGAGCCAGCCGGTCTGCCGGGTGAAGGCCTCGAGACCGGCGAACAGCGCCGGGTCCCAGGCCTGGACCAGGACCGCCGCCCCCCAAGTGGTCGGGGCTTCGACCCGGCCGAAGCCGCCGAGCCCTTGGGTGAGCCCTTCGATAACGAGGGCGAGGCCGGTGCCCTTGTGGCCGTGGTCGAGCCCGCCCACCGGCAGGATCGCCCCGGGCGGGTCGGCATCGAGCACCGCCGGATCGTCGGTCGGCCGACCCTCGGCGTCGATCCACCAGAGGCCCGGGCCCTTGCGGCCCTCGCGGGCGAGCCGGGCGCTCATCGCGTTCGTGGTGATCGAGGCGCTGATGTCGACCAGGATCGGCTCGCCCGGGGTCGGCAGGCCCACGGCGATCGGGTCGGGCGTGAAGACCGCGGTCCGGCCACCGTGCGGGGCGACGGTGGCGACCGAAGGATCGGAGGAAGCCACGAGCACCACCTGGCCACGCGCGGTGGCGCGCCGCGCGAAGACGGCGAGGCAACCGATGTGGCCGGAGCGGCGGATCGCGATCGCGGCCGTGCCGAGCCGGGCCGCCCGCGCGCACGCGGCGTCGATCGCCTCGGCGGTGAGCCAGAGGCCGGGGAGATAGCGTCCGTCCCAAAGCGCCGTCGCGGGGGCCTCGGCCAGGACCTCGGGCGCGCCGGTCTTGGCGAGGCGACCGGCGCGGATCTCCTCGAGATAGGGCGCGAGCAGCGCGAGGCCATGGGTGGTGTGGCCCAAAAGATCGGCCTCGACCAGAAGCTCGGCCGTCGTCGCGGCCTTCTCCGCGTCGAGCCCCGCGGCCCGCAAGAGATCCTCGGCGAGGCCCTGGAGCTCGGCCGGGCGGAACCGTGGCGTGCTCGACGTCATGCTCCCTCCGCGTCCGCTCGCCCGCCGAGCCGGCGCTCAGCCGCCCAGCACCCGCGCGGGCGGGGTGAAGGGCAGGCCGAGATCGCGGGCGACCGCCTCGTAGACGAGCGCCCCCTCGACCACGTTGAGACCCTGGGCGAGGTACGGATCCTCCTGGCAGGCCCGCTTCCAACCCTTGTCGGCGAGCGCCAGCACGAAGGGCAGCGTGGCGTTGTTCAAGGCGAAGGTCGAGGTCCGCGGCACGGCCCCCGGCATGTTCGTGACGCAATAGTGGATCACGCCCTCCTCCACGTAGACCGGGTCGGCGTGGGTGGTGGGGCGCGAGGTCTCGGCGCAGCCGCCCTGGTCGATCGAAACGTCGACGAACACCGAGCCGCGGCGCATCGCCTTGATCATCGCGCGGGTCACGAGCTTGGGCGCGGCGGCACCGGGGATCAGGACGGCACCCACGACGAGGTCGGCGGTGGTGACGTGGCGCTCGATCGCGTCGACCGTCGAGAATTCGGTATTGAGCATCGGGCCGAACTGCAGGTCGAGCTCGTAGAGCCGGTCGAGCGAGCGGTCGATCACGTAGACTTGCGCTTCGAGGCCCATCGCCATGCGGATCGCGTTGGTCCCGGCCACGCCACCACCCAGCACGACGACCTTGGCGGCGTGCACCCCCGGCACGCCACCCAGGAGGATGCCGGCCCCACCCTGCATCTTCTCGAGGTGATGAGCGCCCACCTGGATGCTCATTCGGCCGGCGACTTCGGACATGGGTGCCAGGAGCGGCAGCCGGCCCCGCCGGTCGGTGACCGTCTCGTAGGCGATCGCCACGCAACCCGAGGCCAAGAGCCCCTCGGCCTGCGGCTTGTCGGCGGCGAGATGGAGGTAAGTGAAGAGCACCTGGCCCGGCCGCAGCCACCGCCACTCCGCGGGCTGCGGCTCTTTCACCTTCACGATGAGCTCGGCGCGGGCGAACACCTCCTCGGCGCTGGCGGCGATCTCGGCACCGGCCGCCCGGTAAGCGGCATCGTCACAGCCGATCCCGGCCCCCGCCCCGCTCTCGACCAGCACCCGATGGCCGTGGTGGACGAGCTCGCGCACGCTCGAGGGCACGAGGCCCACGCGGTATTCGTGGGTCTTGATCTCCTTGGGCACGCCGACGAGCATCACTCGGTCTCCTTGCGGGACGGGTCGCGCTGGGCTCGCCGTGAAGCTACCCCTTCGGATCCCGCCCGGCCAGCACGGGCGCGGCTTGCCCGGGCTCGGGGCGGGAGCTATGTCCTAGGAACGTCGGGTTCGCGCCCGGCCGGCGGAGCTGCCATGCGCGGCCTTCTCGTTCTCTTCCCGATCCTCGCCGGCATTCTGCTCGGGCCGTGGCCGGCGCGTGCCGAGGTCGCGGGCCTCGTGGGTCGCTGGGCAGCCGAGACGCCGAGCGGACCGATCGAGCTGCAGGTCGAGCCGGCCGGGCGCGGCACGGCCGTCCGCCTGACCCGGAGCGGGCGGGCGTTGTTCGACGCGAGCTTCGGGCCCACCGACCGACCGGGCGTGCTCGAGGCCACCGCCACCGGCCTCTTCGCGATACTGGGGAGCCGGCGGGCACCCGCCAACCCGCTCGAGGGCGAGGAGCTCCTCTGGGCGCGCGAGGCGGGTGCGGCCTTGATCGTGAGCCGGCTCGCGATCGACGCCGGCAGGCCCTCGATCGAGCGGGCGCAGCTCTTGCGCGCCGGCGAGCGGGTACGCTTGCGGCTGGAGCGGCTCGTGGGCGAGCGGATGGTCGTCGAGCTCGAGGCCGAGCTCGCGCGCACGGGGCGCTGAGATGGACCGCCGCGGCCTCCTGCTTGCCAGCGCCTGCGCCCTCTTGGTCCGACCGGCGGCGGCCGAGAGCCCGCTCGAGCGGCTGTTCGGCGTCTATGTCGGCACGGCACGGGTCGAGGACGGCGAGGGCCGGCCGCTCGAGCAGCGCGACCTCGATCTGACGATCGAGCCCTTCCGCCGCACCGGCTTTCGGCTGCGCACGATCAACGTGAGCCTCGTGGACGGGCGGCGCGACGTGCCGGGGGTGGTTCGGCGCGAGGTGGAGAGCGTCTTCGTGCCGGCCGCGCGCCGGCCCTATTTCGTCGAGTTCCGCGATCCGAGCCTGTTCCGGCCCCGCGAGGAACTCCAGCCCATGGCCGGCGACCCGGTGCGCTGGGCCCTGGTCGACGCCGAGGGGCTGCACGTTTACGCCTTCGTGCTGCTCGAGGACGGCCGCTTCGAGCTCCAAGAGGCCCACCGGGAGCCGACCGCCGACGGCCTCGCGCTCCGCTTTCTGCGCAACCTCGACGGGGTGGTGGTGCGGCGGGTGGTCGGGCGCGTGGTGCGGGTCCGCTGATGGCCGGGGTTTCCGATTCGAGCCGCCGCGCCCTGCTCGGCCGGACCCTCGCGACGCTCGCCCTGCCGCTCGCCGATCTCCGCGCCGCCGCCCAGGAGGCACGCTTCTTCCGGATCGCCACGGGCCCGGTCGGCGGCAGCGCCTACGCGCTGGGCGGGCTCTTGGCCGAAACCCTCTCGAGCCCGCCCGGCACGCCGCCCTGCGAGGAGGGTGGGAGCTGCGGCGTCCCCGGGCTCGTGGTGCTCGCCCAATCCTCGGCCGGCTCGCTCGCCAACCTCGAGCTCTTGGCCGCCGGACGGGTCGAGGCCGCGATCGTCCACGCCGATCTGGCCGAGGCGGCCGAACGCGGCGAGGAGGAAATCGCCCGTGGGGCGCTCGGCGGGCGGCTGCGGGCCCTCGCCGCGCTCCTGCCGGCAGCCGTCCATTTCCTGGTGCGGGCGGAGGTGGCGATCGCGACACCCGCCGACCTCGCCGGCAAGCGGGTGGGGTTGGAGGAGCCGGGCTCGGGCAACGGCCGGCTCGCGCGCCGGCTGCTCGAGGCCTTCGGGCTCGACGAGGGCCGCGTCGAGCCGGTCTTCCTCGCCCGCACGCCGATGGTCGTGGCGATGGCCACGGGGCAGCTCGACGCGCTCCTGCTGGTGGGCGCTTGGCCCCTGCCCGCGGTCGAGGAGCTCGTGCGCGACTGGGGAGCGCGGCTCCTGCCGGTGGTCGGCCCGCCGGTCGACGCCCTGATCCGGGCGGTGCCCTATCTCGGCTATCAGCTCGTGCCGTTCGGCGCGTATCCCGGCCAGCCGGCGGTCGAGACGGTGGGTCTGCCGCTGCTCTGGGTCGCGCGCCTCGAC
>JAILZQ010000152.1 GCA_023512415.1 Geminicoccaceae bacterium
CCCCGGCGCCGCCGCCGCCGCCGCCTATGTGCGCACCCGCGGGGCGCGGGGGGGCGCCGACCGGGTGAGCCTCGGCGGCGTTTGGTACGCGCTTTCCGCCAACAGCCTGGTCGGCTTCCAGGCGGCGGTCGAACGCCACCTCGGCGAGCTCGCGGGCAACGTCCTCGTCGCGTTCCTCGCGCTGCCGGCCTGGCTCGTCCTGGGCCTTTCGGGCCTCGCCCTCCGGCTCCTCGGCCGCGGCGAGCGGCGCGGCTTCGGCTGAGCCCCCTCAATCGGTCACGGGCCGCGCCTTGTCCTCCGGCGTGACGCCGATCTTGCGCGCATGGCCGACGATCACGACCTCGGCCACGCAATCCTTCATGCAGGGCTCGCCCCCGGGCACGTCCGGGCGGGGGTCGTCGATGAAGCCGTCGGCGTTGGGCATCACGATCTTCGGCAAGCTCTCGGCGTCCACCACGAAATCCTCCGGGATGATCCCGTCGGAGGCGAGCAGGAAGGCCGTGATCGCGTAGACCTCGTCGTCGGTCAGCGACTGGGCGTCGCCGAAGGGCATGGCCCGCTTGATGTAGTCGAACACGGTCGGCGCATAGGGCCAATAGCTCGTGACCGTTTTGATCGGCTCGTCCCAGGTCAAGGAGCCCTGCCCACCCACGAGCTGCGGCCAGCGGCCCACGGCCTCACCGAACTCGCCGTGGCAGGAGGCACAGCGGGCGAGATAGATCTCCTCACCTTCCCGCGCCGTGCCCCGGCCCGGCGGCAGGCCGAGGCCGTCGGGCCGCGCGTCGATGTCCCAACGGGCGATCTCCTCCGGTGTCGGCACCCGGCCGATCGGCCGTTCGCCGGCGAGCACCGGCGCCGCCAGGGCCGCGACGAACGCCGTGGCGAACAGAAGCTCACGCGACTTGGACATTCTCGACCTCGCCGCTCGCATTGACGAGCCAGGTGACGATGGCGTTGTTGTGATAGATCGAATTGCGCCCGCGCGCGTTGCGCAGCTGCGCGATCGTCGGCTGGACGTAGCCGGTCTCGTCGATCGCCCGGGAGGCGATGATCGTCGTCGAGCCGTCCCATCGCCAAGGATAGTAGAATCGGGTGAGGGCCTTGGGCAGGATCGGTTCCTCGAGCGGCGCGGTCACCCAGTTCTTGCCGCCGTCGAAGGTGAGATCGACCCGCACGATCCGACCACGGCCCGACCAGGCGAGCCCGCGGATCGTGTACTGGCCCGGCCCGTCGACCTTGTGCTCCGGAGCGGGCCAGGTGACGACCGAATTGGCCTCCTGCACCCAGGTGAACTTGTAGGCCTTCCCGGTCGGCAGGAGGTCGGTGTACTTCGAGGTCTCCCAGCGGGTGTACCAGGGCGCGTCGCCGACCTCGATCCGGCGGAGCCACTTCACGCTCATGTTGGCTTCCCAGCCCGGCAGGATCAGCCGGACCGGGTAGCCCTGGCCGGGCCTGAGCGCCTCGCCGTTCTGGGCGTAGGCCACGAAGGCGTCGTCGAGTGCCTTCTCGATCGGGAAACTGCGGGTCAAGGCCGAGGCGTCGGCGCCCTCGGCCAGTACCCATTTGGCGTTCGGCTTGAGGCCGGAGCGCTCGAGGAGCGTCTTGAGCCGGACACCGGTCCATTGTGCGCAGCCGATCATGCCGCGGACATATTGGCAGCCGTCGAGCTGCGCGCCGCGCCACTCCATCCCACCGTTGGCGGCGCACTCGATGAACCAGATGCGGTCCTCGCACGGCAGCCGCTTGAGGTCCTCCATCGTGTAGACGAGCGGCTTCTCGACGAGCCCGTGGATCAACAGCCGATGCGCGCTCGGGTCGATCTCCGCCCGACCGCCGTGATGGCGCTCGAAGAACACCCCGTTCGGCGTGATGATCCCGTTGAGCCAGGGCAAGGGCGTGAAGTTGATCGAGGACTCGGTCGAGGCCGTGAGCCATTCGACGGTGCGGCGGATGACGTGCGCCTCGTATTTGGACGGCTTGCCGTAGGGCTCGTCGTCGACCCCGGGACCGAGATAGCGCGACCAGTCGGGCAACTCTTCCGGGATCGTGGCCTCGCTGGCCCCCGCCACCTTGCCGGCCAGCGCCGCCCCCGCGGCCCCACCGGCTGCGAGCAAGGTTCGCCGGTCGAGAGCCGCGCGCCGGAGCGGCTCGCCGTTCTTCTCCTTCATCGCTCGTTCCTCCTGCGGGGTGAGGCGATCCTCACCCCAGCGCGTCGTACATGATCCCCCGGTACCAGTCGTAGGCGTAGGCCGCCTCGAGATCCCGGTCCTTGGGCGGTGCCTTGAGTTTGCTCACCCCGCCCGCGATCTCCTTGATGCCTTCGGGCGTGGCGCTGTACATGGCGGTCACCGAGAAGCCGTAGCCCTCCGCGACGATCGAGTAGCAGGTGTTGGCATAGGACGGCTCGGGCGGTTCCTTGCCTTGGAGCATCGCGACGATCGCCGCCGCGGCGTTGCGCGCCTGGCTGTTGGCCGAGGTGCCCGACTTCGGCATGGCCCCGGCGATGCAGGCGTCGCCCACCACGTGGACGCCCTTGACCTTGGTCGACTCCATCGTCTTGGGGTCGATCGGGCACCAGCCCTTCTCGTCGGCCACGCCGGCGACCTGGGCGATCCTGCCGGCCCGCTGCGGCGGGACGACGTTGATCACGTCACCTTTCTCTTCGCCGAACTCGGCCTCGACGGTCATCTTCTTCGAATCGACCTTGGTGACCTTGCCACCTTGCTTGCCGCCGATCCACTGGATCATGCCCGGGTAGAGGTTCTCGTACGACTCGAAGAACAGCGCCTGCTTGGAGAAGGTCTCCTTCGGATCGAAGATCAAGATCTTCGACTTGGGCTTGCTCTTCTTGAGGTACCAGGCGATCATGCCGGCCCGCTCGTAGGGTCCGGGCGGGCAGCGGAACGGGTTGGCAGGCGCCACGATGATCACCGTGCCGCCGTCCCTCATCGCTTCGAGCTGCTTGCGGAGCAGCACGGTCTGCGGCCCGGCCTTCCAAGCGTGCGGCATGATCTCGGCGGCGGCCTCGTCGTAGCCCTCGAGCCCGCCCCAGACGAAGTCGATGCCGGGCGACAAGACCAGTCGGTCGTAGTCGAGCACCCGCCCGCCCTTGAGCGTCACCTTGCGGGCCGCGGGATCGACCCCGACCGCCTCGTCGTGGACGACCTTGACGCCGCGCTTGGCGATCTTGTCGTAGCCGTGGGTGATCGTCTGCATCTTCTCGATGCCGCCGATCACGTAATTGGAGAACGGGCAGGTGACGAACTGCTTGTCGCGCTCGACGAGTGTCACCTCGGCAGCCGGCATCAGCATCTTGACGTACCTGGCGGCCGTACCGCCGCCGAAGCCGCCGCCCACCACCACCACCTTGGGCGAGGCGCCGCGGGCGAGGTTCGGCAAGGCCAGGGTGGCACCCAGGCCGAGGCTCGCGCCCAAGAAGGTCCGTCGCGTGGTCATCGTCTTGTCCTCCCCGCTCACCGATTGGCGAAATAGGCGGCGAGTGCGGCGATCTGCTCGTCGCTGAAGGCCTTGGCGATCCGGTTCATGATCGTGGCCTCCTTCTGCCCGTCGCGGAAGCCGGTCATCATCTCGATCATCTTCCGCGCGGGATAGTCGGCGAGCTTGGGGATCTCGAGCTGCCCCGCCTCCTTCGGTCCGTGGCACACCACGCAGTTGCGGGCGATCGTCTCGGCCGTCGGCGCCGCCGGCGCCGGTGCGGCGAGCCCGAACGCCGCCGTGGCGAGCACCGTCCCCACGAGCACGATCCGTTGCGTGCACATTCCCCATCCTCCTCGGGTTTCGGGCGGAGCGCCCGAGTCGCCGACCGCCCGCATCTGCAAAAACCCTAATGTTCGAGCGTCGCCAACCTCGCTCGGCCGCGGCCGAACGTCGCGCTCAGACCTGCCGCCGCACGTAGCTCTCGAAGCCCTCGCGCCGATAGGCCTCCTCGTGCACATAGCGGAAGAGCAGGAGAAACTCACGTGGGGGTAGATAGCCCGGCATCTTGGCGACCGCCACTTGGTGCGCCGGACGGCCGAGCGCCTCGGCCGGATCGGCCGGCAGGAAGATCGCCACGGGCGTCATCTGCCCGGCGATCCGCCGCGCGAACGCTCGCTCCTCGTACTTGCTGCCGTCGAGGTCGGTCACCTCGCGCGCGCCGTGCAGGTCGAGCTGGAGGATCTCGAAGCGCGGGCGGATCCACTCGGTGACCGCCGGATCGGCGAAGTTGATCTCGTGCAGGTCCTTGCAGAACGGGCAGCCGCGCTGCTCGATCAGGATGACGAGCCGCTTACCGGCGGCGGCTGCCGCCTCGAGGTCCTCGCGCAGATCGAGGAACGATTGGAGGAACCAGGGCTGGGCCGGCAGGCCGCTTCCATCCGTCACGACGGCGCCGGCGCCGCGGCCGGCCAAGACCCCGACTGCGAGGCTCAGGAGGGCTCGGCGGCGGGCGATCGGCATCGGCGTCAACCCCCGGGGAGCGCCGCGGCGCGCGGCTCGGCCAGTCGCTCGAGGAGCATGCCCAACAGCCCCCAAAAATGCATCTCGCCCGGATAGCCCTGGATGCGACCGACCTCGCGTCCAGCCTCGAGGAGCACGAAAGTCGGGGTGAAGGTCACGGGGCGCAGATGCGCGAACTCGCTCGGCATCCCGTGATCGAGGTCGACCCGTCGCAGGGGCGCTCGCCGCGCCTCCTCGGTCTTCGGGTAGATCGCGCCGACCTCGGCCTCGAAGCGCGCGCACCAGCCGCAGGCGCGCTCGCCGAACATGACGAGCTCGGCGGCCTCGGCCGCGGACGGGCCGAGCCCGACCCCGAGGATGGCCGCCGCCCCGACCACGAGCCCGATCGATCGCCGCCCTACCGGCACCATCACCGCCTCCGCGCCCTTCGCATACGCCATGCTGCGCCGAGCGACCGTTCGTCGCAACCACGAAGCGCTTGTCAGGTATATTAATCCTGTCTTATGTTCGTGACAAGGCCATCCTGCAGGATTGGCGCACTCGGGCCGCGCAATCGGCAGGCTGGTGTCGACACGAAGAGACGGGAGGTGGCATGGGCTCGGGTCGGCTTCGGAGCGCGGAACGCGCCGCGGTGGCGCTGCTCGGGGCCCGGCTCCCGCGCTCGCCGGCCGTTGGGCCGACGGCAGCGGAAAACCGGCCTGCGGCGAGCCTCCGACGCCCCTCGCGTCCGGCCGACGGAACCCGGGCGGACCCGACCGTCACGAGAAGGTCGGTGGGACTTGGCAGCGCGGCCGGTCCTTCGCTAGCCTGGCAGGGCGGTCCGTGCATCGTCCGGGCCGGCAGCAGGCCCGGAAGGTCCGCGCGGTGTCCGAGGGGGGGCGGCGAGCCGGTCCGGGCCGAAGACCCGCCGGTCGACCTCGAGGAACATGGCGACCTCGAGCGCGTTCCGCCCTATATGGCGAGCGGGACGGGGATCGAGGCGCCGACCATCCGGCACTGAGGACGGCGCAGGCGCCGTCGCAACGGGAGAGGGACGATGAAGGAACGGAGCGCGGCGAGCCGCCGCCAGGTGATCAAAGGAGCGAGCGCGCTGGCGCTCGGCGGGGTGTGGCTGGCCGGTCGACCGGCCGAGGCCGACGTGGCCAAGGCGCAGAAGCTCTTGGGCGAGCTGATCGGCGGCAAGACGCCGCAGGAGGGCAAGGTGCGGCTCGAGATGCCGCAGATCGCCGAGAACGGCCAAACCGTGCCGCTGACCGCGGCGGTCGACAGCCCGATGACCCCGAACGATTACTGCAAGGCGATCCACATCCTCGCCGAGGGCAATCCCGAGGCCGCCGTGTGCACGTTCAAGTTCAGCCCGGCCAACGGCCGCGCCGAGTTCTCGACCCGCATGCGTCTGGCCCAGACCCAGAACGTCTGGGCGGTGGCGGAGATGTCCGACGGGTCGGTCTGGATGACCAAGACCGAAGTGAAGGTCACGATCGGCGGCTGCGGCGGCTGAGCGAGAGCGGAGGAGCACGACCATGACCGACGTCAAGCCGCGCATCAAGGTCCCGAAGACCGCCAAGAAGGGCGAGATCGTCGAGATCAAGACGCTCGTCAGCCACGTGATGGAAACCGGCCAGCGCAAGGACGCCGAGGGCAAGACGATCCCGCGCAAGATCATCAACCGCTTCACCTGCGAATACAACGGCAAGCCGGTCTGCGAGATGATCCTGCATCCGGCGATCTCGGCGAACCCCTACATCTCCTTGTTCTTGAAGGTCGAGGAGAGCGGGACGCTCACCATGGCCTGGCACGACGACGACGGCAGCGTCTACAAGGCCGAGAGCAAGATCGACGTCACCGCCTGAGGGGGCTGCGAGCCCCCCGCTTTCCGGCGCGGGCCGCATCCGCGGGTGCGGCCCGTCGCGTTCGATACTCCGGGAGGACCCCCTTGGTCAGCCGCCGCGATTTTCTGGCCCTCACGGCCGCCGCCTGCTCGATCCTCGGCCCCGGCCGCGCCGGTCGGCTGGCGGCGCAGGACCGGCTCGGCGAGGCCGACCTTTTGGCCTTCCGCCCGGTCGGCAACGTCACGATCCTCCACCTCACCGACCTGCATGCCCAGCTCGTGCCGATCTGGTTCCGCGAGCCCTCGACCAACATCGGCGTGGGCGAGGTCCGTGGCCTGCCCCCGCATCTCACCGGCAAGGCGTTCCTCGACCGTTTCGGCATCGCCCCCGGCACGGCCGCGGCCTACGCCTTCACCGACCAGGACTTCGTCGAGCTCGCCCGGCGCTACGGGCGGGTCGGCGGGCTCGACCGGATCGCCACCCTCGTCCGGGCGATCCGCGCGGAGCGGGAGGGCCGCACCCTCCTGCTCGACGGCGGCGACGCGATGCAGGGCTCCTGGGTCACCCTGCAGACCAAGGGCGCCGACATGGTGAAGGTGCTCCGCGCCCTCGGCGTCGAGGCGCCGGACGCCGATGCCTTCGAGCTTGCCCAGGAACTGGCGCCGCACCATCTCGACGCCGGCCAGGACGGCCTCGGTGCTGCTGGACGCCCGCGCCGCGTCGATCGCGCGATCGAGGTTGTCGACGACCTCCAGGAGGTCCGCCAGGAACGAGCGGCGCGCGCGCTCGACCTCGCGCGCCAGCTCCTTGCGCAGCCGGGCGCGCGCCTCCTCGAACTCCCGGGCGGCCCCGCGATACTTCGCGAGATACTCCTGCGCCAGGCGCTCCTGCTCGGCGAGCCGCTGCTCCAGCTCCTGCACGTAGGTGGGCTTCTCGGGCTGCCAGCCCTCCTCGGCCGCGGTGCCAGCGGTATCCGGGGTCTGTCCCTGCTGGGCCCACCACCGGCGATCCACGACCTTCACATCGACCGGTTCGCTGCTCATGGCGTCTGGATGCCGACCGGCCGGGACGGCCGGACGCGGCTTGTGCTCGTGCCGACCTGAACGCCGGACGCGACCGGCGCCGCCGGGGCCTCCGATTCGGATCAGCCTCGGCGGATCAAGGGCGATCAGTCGGATCTCATCGCGTCCTGTGCGAACAAGGGAACGACCGACGCGCCCGTCACGCGTCGACGCGCGCGGGCGGTGCCGGCGCAGCCGAGGGCTCGATGTCGAACGTCAGCCGCCCGTCGGCGAGGCCGATCGTCACGGTCCCCCCGTGCTCGAGCCGCCCGAAGAGGATCTCGTCCGTCAGCGGATCGCGCACCTCGACCTGGATCACGCGGGCGAGGGGGCGCGCGCCGAACACGGGATCGTAGCCCTTCTCGGCCAGCCAGGCCCGCGCCTCCGGCGTCAGCGTGAAGGCGATCCGCCGCTCGGCGAGCTGCGCCTCGAGCTGGAGGATGAACTTCTCGACGATGGTCTCCATCACCGCCGGCGTGAGCGACCCGAACGTGACGATGGCGTCGAGGCGGTTGCGGAACTCCGGACTGAAGAGGCGCTCGATGGCGCTCTTCGCCCGGCTGCGCGCCGCCCGGCTGCGCGCATCGTCGCCCCGCGCCGACCCCGCGAAGCCGATCGCGGCCTGGCTCATCTCGCGGCTGCCGGCGTTGCTCGTCATGATCAGCACGACCTGCCGGAAGTCGGCCGTGGGGGCCCGGTTTTCGGGAAGGGTGGCGCGGTCTGGTTT
>JAILZQ010000153.1 GCA_023512415.1 Geminicoccaceae bacterium
GTCCTCGTCGTGCCGCGCGGCGGGCTCCGGACGGTCGCCGCACGGCTCGAGGAGAGCGGGGTGGTCGACCGCGCCTGGGCGTTCGAGCTGGTGGCCCGCTTGCAGGGGCGGGAGCGGGCGCTCAAGGCGGGCGAATACCACTTCGCAGCCGGGATCGCGCCGCGCGCGGTGCTCGACCTCCTCGAGAGCGGGCAGGTCGTCTTGCACCGGATCACGGTCCCCGAAGGCCTCACCACGGCCGAGGTGCACGCGCTGCTCGAGGCCGCCGAGGTCCTCGAGGGGCCGCTTCCCGAGCCGGGGCCGGAGGGCACGCTCCTTCCCGAGACCTGGCTCGTGCCGCGGGGTGAGTCGCGGGCACGGCTCCTCGAGCGGATGCGAGCGGCGATGCGCGAGAGCCTGGCCGAGCTCTGGGCGCGGCGCGCGCCCGATCTGCCCTACACGCGGCCGGAGGAGGCGGTGATCCTCGCCTCGCTGGTCGAGCGCGAGACCCCCAAGAAGGAGGAGCAGCCGCTGGTCGCCGCGGTGTTCGTCAACCGCCTGAAGCGCGGGATGCGGCTGCAGAGCGACCCGACCGTGATCTTCGCCTTGACCGGTGGCCGCAACAGCCTCGATCGGCCCCTGACCCGCAAGGACCTCGAGCTCGACCATCCGTTCAACACCTACCGGATCGACGGGCTGCCGCCGGCGCCGATCGCCAATCCCGGCCGCGGCGCGCTCGAAGCGGCCCTCGCCCCGGCCGCGGTCGACTATCTCTACTTCGTGGCGGACGGCACCGGCGGCCACGCCTTCGCCCGCACGCTCGCCGAGCACAACCGCAACGTCGCCCGCTGGCGGCGGATCCGCGACGCCGCCGACCGGCCGGGCGGCTGAGCGGCCGGCGCGATCGCGCCTTGGTAGAGGCTCCGAGCCGGGCTACAACGCGGCCGCGCCGTGCCCGGAGCCCCACGACGATGCTCGAGCCCGCCGGTTCGCCGCGCCCCAAGCGGCGCGGGTTGATGCTGGTCCTCTCCTCGCCCTCGGGTGCGGGCAAGACCTCGATCTCGCGGCGCGTGCTCGAGCTCGAGCCCGAGGTCACCATGTCGGTCTCGGTGACCACGCGGCCGAAGCGGCCGGGCGAGCGCGACGGGATCGACTACCACTTCATCGACGAAACGCGCTTCCGGGCGATGGTCGAGGCGGGCGAGCTGCTCGAGCACGCGCTCGTCTACGGGCACCATTACGGCACCCCGCGCAAGGCCGTGGAGGAGGCCCTCGCCGCCGGGCGCGACGTGCTGTTCGACATCGACTGGCAGGGTGCCCAGCAGCTCCGCGAGGCGGCGGCCGACGACGTGGTCGGCGTGTTCATCCTCGCCCCCTCGCTCGAGGCGCTCGAGCAGCGTCTGCGCACCCGCGCCCAGGACAGCGAGGAGGTCGTCCGCTACCGGCTCGCGCGCGTCGCAGCCGACGTCACGCATTGGGCCGAGTACGAATACGTCATCATCAACGAAGAGCTCGACAGAAGCGTCGCCGCGGTCCGCGCGATCCTCGCGGCCGAGCGGCTCAAGCGGCGGCGTCAGCCGTTCCTCTCGGAGTTCGTCCAGCAGTTCCGCGCCGGCCCGGGCGCAACCGGCGGCTGATCGGCGCTCGCGGGTAGCCGCTCGGCGAGGCGGCGGAAGGTCTCGGGCGCGAGCTCCTCGGCACGGGCGGTGGGCGGGACGCCGAGCGACCTCAGGACCGGCTCCGGATCCGGCCAGAGCGGGGTCAGGCTGCGGCGCAGCATCTTGCGGCGGCGGCCGAAGGCGGCGGCGGTCAGCCGCTCGACCCGGGCGAGCAGCTCGGGGGGCGGGCGATCGGGGCGGGGGACGAGCCGGACCAGGGTCGAGCGGACCTCGGGCGGCGGCACGAAGGCGCCGGGCTCGAGGTCGAACAGCCGTTCGACCCGGCAGACGAGCTGCGCCGACACCGAGAGCCGACCATAGTCCGGCCCGCCCGGCGCCGCCGCGAGCCGGAGTGCCACCTCCCGCTGGAAGAGGAGCACCATGCGGGCGATCGCATCGGCTCGCCGCAGCCAGCCGATCAGCAGCTCGGTGCCGATGTTGTAGGGGAGGTTGCCGACGATCACGAGGGCGCCGGGCGGCGCCAACCCCTCGATCGGGAAGGCGAGCGCGTCGCCCTCGACGAGCTCGAGCCGGCCCGCGGCCGCGGCGACGAGCTCGGCGAGCGCGGCGATGCAGCGCGGGTCGCGCTCGACCGCCACCACCCGGGCGGCCCCCGCGGCCAGGAGTGCCCGGGTGAGCCCGCCGGGGCCGGGGCCGACCTCCAGCACGGTCGCACCCTCGAGCGGGCCCGCGGCCAGGGCGATCCGCCGGAGGATCGCGGGATCCAAGAGGAAATGCTGGCCGAGCCGCTTGTCGGCGGCGAGCCCCGCCCGGCGGATGACCTCGCGCAAGGGCGGCAGGCGGTCGAGCGCGGCGCCGTGCGACCCGGCCGCCGCGTCGGGCTCGGGTTCAGGCGCGGATATCGATGAACGCCCGCCGGCGCAGCTCGCGCAGCCGGCGATCGGCCAGCCGCTGGAGCTGCTCGGCCTCGAGCCGGCGGCGGACCTCGGCCTCGCGCGCCGCGGCATCGCCGCCCACGGCTCCCGGTCGGCGGTCGCGGACCAGGAGGATGTGGACGCCCTGCGGGCCGCGGACCGGCGGGGCCACCTGCCCCTTGCCGACGCCCGCGAGGGCCGCCCGCAGCTCGGGTCGGAGCGTGCCGAGCCGGACCCAGCCGAGATCGCCCCCCTCGGCGGCCGAGGGTGCGGCGGAGATCTGCCGGGCGAGCGCGGCGAAATCGACGTCGCCCCGGATCGACTGGACGATGCCCTGGGCCTCGGCCAACACTTCGGATTCCTGCTCGCGGGCGTAGACCGGCAGGAGGATCTCGCTCAACAAGAGCTCCTCGCCCTCCGCCTCGAACGCCGCCAGCGCCTGCTCGACCTGGTCGCGGCCGATCGCGACCCGCGGCCTGAGCTCGCGCTCGACGAGCTTGCCCCAGGCGATCTGGGCGGCGATCTGCTGGCGGAAGGTCGCGGGATCGACACCCAGGCCGCGCAAGGTGCGGGCGAGCCCCTCGGGGTCGAGCCGGTTGCGCTCGGCCACGCTCGCGAAGGCCCGGTCGATCTCCGCCTCGCTCGCCGCCAGGCGCAGCCGGCGCGCTTCTTGGACCTGGAGCCGCTCGTCGATCAGCCCGCGCAGGACCTGCGGGGCGAGCCGCCGCTGCGTCTCGGGGGTGTCCGGCAGGCCGGCCGCGACGATCGACAGCCGGACCCGCTCGGCGACGTCCTGGCTCGTGATCGCCTCGTTGTTGACCACCGCCACGATCCGACTCCCGGTCGCCGGCTGTGCCCGGAGCGCGCGCGGCGACGCCGCGAGCCCGAGGCCCAGGAGCAAGGCGCGTCGCGTGGGACGAGCGCGGTCCAAGTCGTTCTCCCCCTCACTCCTCGACCGCGGCCGTGCTCGCCGGCCCGCCGAGATTGGTGAGGCTCAAGCGGATCTTGAAGCTGGTCTCTTCGTCCAGGTCGCCGGTCGTGGTGAAACGCTGCTCGAGCCCGGCCACCAGGACGAAGCAGGGGTGCGTATAGAGCAGACCGAACAAGTTGGACACCGTCCGCCCCTCGTTGAGGTCGCGCCGGGTGCGCGCGGCGATCGCCAAGCTCTCGGTCATCTGCAGCCGCACCCCGGCCCTGAGCTCCTCGCGCGAGCGCGGGGCGAGCCCGGTCGGCTCGTCCGAGAGCCGGAGCCAGCCGACCTCGAAGCGCAACCGGGACGGGCCGAAGCTCGCGAACAGATCGCTGCGGCGGAACTCGAAGTCCTGACGGTCGAGCCGGAAGCGGTAGGACAGGTCCAAGAACTCGCTCGGCCGTAGATCGACCCGGCCCACATAATCGGAGAAGTTCTTGTTGACCCCCGAATCGGCCGGTACGGCGTCGTTGCGGCGGACCTGGAAGCTCTGGCCGACGAGCCCGCTGAGCTCGATCCCGTCGGGACCACGGGAATCGAAGCGCAGCCCGTAGGCGAGCCGGGTCCCCCCGTCGACCCGGTCGAGCCCGGTGAAGCGCGACGGCTCGAACAGGTTGGTCTCGTCGAACTCGAAGACCTGGCTGTCCTCGTTCGGGATGTCGTCGTCGTCACCGCGGTCCGGGCTCACCTTCAAGGCGAGCGTGGGCTCGAGCACGTGGACCCAACTCCCGCTCGTTCCGACCAGGGGCCAGCTGCCGTCGAGGATCGCGCGCGGCACGACGCGGCCCTTGCCGCGGCTGCCGCCTTCGCTGCCGAAGCTCGCCGGATCGCCGTCGTAGAGATAGCCGTCGACCCGCCCGTCGAGCCGCAGCCGCCAGAGATCGCCGACCGGCCCGACGCGCGGCAGCTCCCAGCCGATCGTGGTCGAGAAGCGGCGGGTGTCGAGCCCGCTCCGGCGGGTCAAGGCCACGAGGCTCGAATCCACGGTCCAGATCGAGCCCCAGCGCTGCGGCGAGCTCACGAGCCGCGCCTCGGCGAGCGGCAGGACGAACGGGATCGTGGCCTGCCGATCCTCCTCCCGGAGGCTCTGGAAGGCGTAGCCGGAAAGGCCCAGATAGTCGCGACCCACGACCTTCTGCAGAAAGACCCGGTTCTCGAGCACGTCCTCGGAGCCGAAGCCGTAGCGCTTGCGGTAGGTGTTGTCGGAAGCGAGCCGCAGGTCGAAGCCGGCATCCCAGAGCTCGGCCGGGCGGTAGCGGCCGCGCGCGTCGAGATGGCCCCTGAGCTCCTTGCCCCGAGCCGGCTCGCCCGCGCGCGCATAGGCGTCGCCCCAGGTGACGCTGCCGCTCGCCCGGCTCTCGCCGATCTCCCGCAACTCCCGGTACTCGCCACCCAACACCACGCCCTGCCGGGTCGTGAAGATCGGCGAGAAGGTGAGGTCGCGGTCCGGGCCGAGCACCCAGTGGTAGGGGACTTCGAGGGTGAGGCCGAGGCTCGAGCTGGTCCCGGCGGTGGGCACGAGGAAGCCCGAGCGACGCTCGACCGTCGGGTCGGGATGGCGGAACCAGGGCGTCCAAAGGACCGGCACCCCCATCACCTCGAGCCGCGCGTCCTCGTAAGTGACGTCGCGGGTCGTCCGGTCGTGGCTCACCTTGCGGGCGCGGATCTGCCAGGCGGGCGGGCTCTTGCCGTCGGCGCACAAGGGGCAAGGGCTGTAGACCGCGTCCTCGAGCGTGGTGAGCGTGCCGGTGGTGCGCGTGCCGCGCCGCCCGGCGATCCGCGCCACGCCGCGCAGCAGGGCCCGGAACCGATCGACCACTCCGGTCGCCAGATCACCCGTGACCTCGAGGCTGTCGCCGAAGAAGGCGTCGCCCGTGGGCTCGATCAGGACCACCTCGCCCGCCGCCCGGACCTTGCCCTCCCGCTCGCTCCAGCTCACCTCGCGGGCGAGCAGCCGCCGCTTCCCGCGCGACAGCTCGACCTCGCCGCGGGCGGTGATCACGCCGGTGCCCGGGTCGTAGAGGATCTCGTCGGCGGTGAGCAGCACCGGCTCGGGCGCCGGCGCCTTCGGCTCGGCCCCGGCGCCGCCCGCGGCCAACAGGAGCGCCGCGAGGAGCGGCCCCGCGGCACCGAGCTTCGCACCCACGCGGCGGTGTGCGGCGGACGCGGGCGCGGGCGGGCGCATGGCGCGGGCTCGTCTCCCGGCTCGTGGTGGGCCGCCTTCTAGCGAGCCCGGCTCGGCCCGTCCACGCGGCCGCGTCCGCCCCCGTGGCGGTTGACAAGCCGGTGCCGCGACCGACAGGTGGAAGGCCGATCGTCGCTTCCGAGGAGCTCCGCATGCGCGTCGAGATCACCGCGGCCCCCGTACCCGAGACGGGCGTTCTCGTCGTCCCTGTCGGCCGCGAGGGAGCGCTCTCGACCGCCGCGGCCGCGCTCGACGCGCGCTCGGGTGGTCTCTTGCGCCGGGCCCTCGCCGCCACGGGCGGCCCGCCCAAGCACGGCGAGCTCGTCGAGCTCCTCTTGCCGGCGGGCCTGCCGCAGGAGCGGATCCTCCTTTTGGCCCTGGGCAAGCCCGAGGGCACCCGGCTGCTCGACCTCGAGGAAGCGGGCGGGGCCCTCGCTCAGCGGCTCGCGGCGCTCCGGTCCGCGCGCGCGCACCTCGCCTCGCCCGCCGGGCTCGATCTGCCCGAGCCGCCCGCCCGGGTGGCGCTCGCGCTCGCCACGGGCTGCCGGCTGCGCGCCTGGCGCTTCACCAAGTACCAGCACGAGCGGCCCGACGAGCCCAAGGGCCGGATCGAGGAGCTCGTCCTCCACCTCGAGGAGGAGGCGGCCGAGGCGGCCCGCGCGGCGTTGCCGGGCGAGGCGGCGCGGGTCGCGGGCGTGCTCGAGGCGCGCGAGCTCGTGAGCGAGCCCGCCAACGTGCTCGACCCGCCGACCTTCGCCCAAGCCTGTCGGCGGCTCGAGCGGCTCGGCGTCGAGGTCGAGATCCTCGACAAAGACCGGCTCGAAGCGCTCGGCATGCGCGCCCTCCTCGCGGTCGCCCAGGGCAGTGCGAAGCCGCCCTTCGTGGTCGTCATGCGCTGGCGCGGTGCCGCGCGCGAGAAGCCCTTGGCGCTGGTCGGCAAGGGTGTGTGCTTCGATACCGGCGGGATCTCGATCAAGCCCGCCCAGGGCATGGAGGAGATGAAGTTCGACATGGCCGGGGCGGCGGCCGTGGTCGGCACGCTCCACGCGCTCGCCGCGCGCAAGGCTCGGGCCGATGTCGTGGGCGTCGTGGGTCTGGTCGAGAACATGCCCTCGGGCACCGCCCAGCGGCCGGGCGACATCGTCCGCGCCATGTCGGGCAAGACCATCGAGGTGATCAACACGGATGCCGAGGGCCGGCTCGTCTTGGCCGATGTGTGTTGGTACACGCAGGACCGCTTCGCGCCCGAGGCGATGATCGACCTCGCGACCTTGACCGGTGCGTGCATCGTGGCACTCGGCCACGAGCGGGCCGGGCTCTTCGCGAGCGACGAGCGGCTCGCCGGGCGGCTCTTGGCGGCCGGTGAGGCCACGGGCGAGCTGCTCTGGCGGCTGCCGCTCGGCAAGGCCTACGAGCAGCACATCAAGTCGGAGGTGGCGGACTTCAAGAACGTCGGCCGGGCGCGCGAGGCCGGGGCCACGGCGGGGGCCGTGTTCATCCAGCAGTTCACGAACGGGGTGCCCTGGGCGCATCTCGACATCGCCGGCACGGCCTGGACGAGCCGCGATCTGCCGCTCTGCGCCAAGGGGGCCACGGGCTTCGGGGTGCGCCTGCTCGACCGGCTGGTGGCCGAGCATCACGAGGAGCCCGGGCCGGTCGGTTGAGCGAGATCGCCTTTTATCATTTGACCCGCGGCACGCTCGAGCAGGTCTTGCCGCGGCTGCTCGAGAAGGTTCTGGAGAGTGGCCGGCGGGCGGTGGTC
Organism: Geminicoccaceae bacterium; assembly: GCA_023512415.1. Taxonomy (GTDB): domain Bacteria; phylum Pseudomonadota; class Alphaproteobacteria; order Geminicoccales; family Geminicoccaceae; genus JANXAZ01. The sequence continues at coordinate 7,430 of JAILZQ010000153.1, forward strand.
CGTTGCCCGACGGCCGAGCGGGTCGAGGCGCTCGACCGGGCGCTTTGGAGCTATGCGCCCGATTCGTTCCTGCCGCACGGCACGGCTGCGGACGGCTTCCTCGACCGCCAGCCGATCTTCTTGACCGAGGGGACCGAGCGGCCGAACGGGGCGGAGGTGCTCGTGCTCGTCGAGGACGCTGCGGAAGCGGGGCTCGAGGCTTTCGAGCGGGTGCTCGTGCCGTTCGACGGCGGCGATCCCTTGGCGGTCGAGCGGGCGCGGGGGCGTTGGCGGGCTTGGCGGGCGGCCGGGCATCGGCTCGTTTACTGGCAGCAGGACGAGCAGGGCCGTTGGGTGAGGGCGCGCGAGGGTTGAGCGGGCTTGCTTGCGCGGCGGGTGGGCCTAGAATGTCGGGCGAGCCTGGCGGTCTCGCGGGAGGGTTGCATGATGGGTCAACTTTCTCGCCCGCTGTGGATTTTGGCATCGTGTATCGGAACCCTTTGTCCCGTCTCGGTTTTTCGAGGGGGGTCCCTCTAGCTCTCTGCCCTGACGAAGAAGGGATTAATACCTAATTAGTCGAGCAAGCCTGCGGCCTTAGCCGCTTGCTCTAGCTCTCTGC
>JAILZQ010000154.1 GCA_023512415.1 Geminicoccaceae bacterium
TCGCCGTGCTGCCCGTGCACGAGCGCGCCGAACGACGGGCCGAGGAGCGCGGCGAGCGCGAGCGGCGGGGCGAGGGACGGCCGCCGATCGCCGTCCTGCCCTACCGGCGCGGCGAGGGCGAGCAGGGCCGGGCGGCGCGGCGCGAGGAGCAGCGAGCTGCCCGCCAGGCGGAGGAGGAGCGGCGCAAGATCGAGCGGCAACGCCTCCTCGAGGCGAAGCGGACGGAGGAAGAAGCGCGCCGGCTCGAGCGCGAGCGGGCGCGCGAAGCGAAAGCCGCCGCCGAGCGGCAGGCCCGCGAGGAGCGCCGCCGCCAGCAAGCCCTCGAGCTCGAGCGGCAGAGGGCGCGGGCCGAGGCGCGGGCGCAGGAGGAACGGCGCCGGGCGAGCGAGCAGCAGCGGCTCGAGCGGGCCCGCGCGGCCGAGCTCGCCCGCGCCCAGGAGATGCAGCGGCGGCAGGCCGAGGAGCAGGCCAAGCTCCTGCGCCGGCAAGAGCGCGAAGCGCAGCAGCTCGAGCGACAGCAGCGGCGCGAACGCGACGGTGGGCAACGCGTCGAGCGGCGCGGTGGCGGTGAGCGTCCGGAGGAAAAAAAGAAGAAGCCCTGGCAGGAAGGCTGAGCCGGCCCTTCCGGCGCCCGCGCCGACCGCCCAGGATCGGACCGTCCTCGACCCCGGAGACGGCCTTTGGTCCACGACCTCTCGATCCTGCTCGCCTGCCAGCTCGCGGGCGAGCTCCTGGTGTTCCTCGCGGGCCTGCCGGTGCCCGGCCCGGTCCTGGGCTTCCTTCTGCTCTTCCTCCTCTGCCTCGCCCGCGGCCGCGTCCCGGCCGGCCTCGAGACCACCGCCCCCGTGCTCCTCTCCCACCTCTCGCTGCTTTTCGTGCCGGCGGGGGTGGGGGTGATGCTCCATCTCGGCCGGATCGCCGAGGAGTGGCCGGCGATCCTCGCCGCCCTCCTCCTTTCGACCTGGCTCGCGGTCGCGGTCACGGGCCTCCTCTTCGCCCGCCTCGCCGCCGCGACCGGCCCGGCTCACGGGCGCGGCGACGCGCCCCGCGCGAGCGACGAAATGCCATGAGCCCCGAGCGCCTTTCGGCCTTCTGGGTCTATCTCCAGACCGACCCCCTCCTCTGGCTGACCCTCACCCTCGCGGCCTACGCCCTCGCCCACGGCCTCGCTCGGCGGGCCCGCTTCCACCCGCTCGTCAACCCGGTGGCGATCGCCGTGGCGCTGCTGGTGGCGCTCTTGAGCCTGACCGGCACGCCCTACGCCCGCTATTTCGAGGGCGCCCAGTTCGTCCATTTCCTCTTGGGGCCCGCCACCGTGGCCCTCGCCGTGCCGCTCTGGCGGCACCGGGATTCGGTCCGGACGGCCTTGCTGCCGATGGCCGCGGCGCTCCTGGTCGGTGCCGCGACGGCGGTCGCGAGTGCCGTGGCGATCGCCTGGCCGCTCGGCGCGAGTCGGGCGACCATGGCCTCCTTGGCGCCGAAGTCGGTGACCACGCCGATCGCCATGGCGGTCGCCGAAGGTTTGGGCGGCCTGCCCTCGCTCACCGCCGTGCTCGTGATCGCGACCGGCATCCTGGGTGCCATGACCGCGGGGCCGCTGCTCGATCGGCTGGGCGTGCGCGAGCCCCGCGCCCGCGGCTTCGCGATCGGCCTCGCGTCCCACGGCATCGGCACCGCCCGCGCCTTCCAGGAGAGCCAGCTCGCCGGCACGTTCGCCGGGATCGCGATGGCCACCAACGGCGTGGTCACGGCCCTCCTCGCCCCGCTTCTCCTCGCCGGGCTGCGCTGAACCGTCACGCCGCCCCCTCGTCCTCCGCGAAGCGCCTTGCTCGCCCCCGCCCAGCCACGGTAGGCTCGAATAATGCGTTGAAGATCGGGACGGGCGGGGGAGCGAGGCGATGCGGGAAAAGGCGGGGGGCACGCGGCTCCTTCTTCTGAGCTTCGCGCTGAGCGGGCTCGTCGCGGCGGCTGCCGTGCCGGACGCGGCCCGGGCGCAGGGTGCCGCACCGGAACCTGCCGCGGCGCCGGCGCTCACCGGTGCCGTTGCCGCGTCGGACGATCTCGAAGCTCTCGTCGCACCCGTGGCGCTCTACCCCGATCCGCTCCTCTCGGTGATCCTCCAGGCTTCCACGCTCCCGTTGCAGATCGTCCAGGCCGACCGCTACCTCGCCCGCCGCGCCCAGGATCCGACCGCCGGACCGCCCGCCGACTTCGATCCGAGCATCGTGGCGCTCATGAACTATCCGAAGCTCGTCGCCGCGATGAACGAGGCGATCGACTGGACCGAGGAGCTGGGCGAGGCGGTGCTCGCCCGGCTCGAGGACGTCCAGGTCGCGATCCAGGAGCTTCGCTGGGGTGCCTACAGCCGGGGGATCTTGAAGTCCGACGAAGCGATCCGGATGACCGTCCAGGGCAACGTGATCGCCATCGATACGGCCGAGAACGAGCGGATCCGCCTGCCGCAATACGATCCGGTGGCGCTGCTCGCGGCGCTCGAGCCGGTCGAGCCCGAACCCGCCGCGGCAGCGGCCCCGCCGGCGCCGGCGACCACCGCGCCGCCGCCCGTCACCCCGGCTCCGGCCCCGTCTCCCGCGCCGGCGACGGCGGCGCCCTCGGCGGCGATGCCCGCCCCGGCTCAGCCGGCCGCGCCCGCCACGGAGGCGCAGGCGACCGCCCCGCCGCCCCCCGTCGGTACGGCGCCGGTCGAGCCGGCCCCGGTGGCCCCGGCTTCGGCGCCGGCCCCGGTCGTCGTCTACAGCGAGCCGCAGAGCTCGTTCTGGTCGGGGACCGCGGCCTTCCTGGGCGGTGCGGCGATCGGCGGTCTGCTCGGCTACGCCTTGGCCGACGACGATGACGACGACGGGGACGGCGGCTGCTACAAATATTGTTGGGACGGCGACGATTGGGACGGCGACGGCAAGGACAACGCCTACAAGAACAACAAGATCAACATCGAGGACAACACGATCGTCGTCGCCGACAACGAAAAACTCAAGAAGAACCTGAACCAGCGGCGCGCCGGGGTCCAGCCGGTCGGCGTGGGCGGCGTCGGGGGTGTCGGCGGCCGCCAGCAGATCGCGGCCCTCCCCGCGGCGGGCTCGCCGGCGCGTCGCGAGGTGGGTGCCCGAGCCCAGGCCCAGGCGGCCCCGCGCGCCACCCGCGACGTCCGGCTGCCGGCGCCCGCCGGCCGCCCGGCCGGTGCCGAGACGGCGAAGCCCGGCGAGCGGGTGGCGAGCCCGCAGCATCGCCAGCAGACCCAGGGTGCGAACCGCGGTCGGGTCCCGCCGACCTCGCCTGCCGGGCTCGGCGGCGCGAACGAAGGCAAGCGGGCCGCCGAGGCGCAGGCCCAGCGCGGCAGCCAGAGCCGGGCCAAGAGCGCGGTCGCGCCGGCGACACCGCGTGCCCAGCCCCAACGCGCCCAGGCCCCGCGCCGCGACACCGGCAGCGGGCTCGAAGCCCGCGGCGGCGAGAAACGGATCCAGCGGGAGGCCGCGCGCGGCGCGGCGAGCCGCGGCGGAGGTGGCGGCGGTGGCCGTGGCGGGCGGGGTTGAGGTGGTGACGGACGGTTCGAGGTCGAGGACAGCGGCCATGATCGCAGCACGGTTCCTTCGCGGCGCGGCGCTGGCCGCGCTGCTGCTCGCGGCGGTGCCGGCCGGGGCGGCGCAGCCGAGCTTCCCGACCCCCGAGGCGGGGTCGAGGCGCTGCGGGGGGCGCTCGCGACCGGGAAGTTCGAGGCGCTGCTGGCACTCTTGGGTCCCGAGCACGAGGCCGAGCTCGTGGGTGGCGATCCGGCCCAGCGCCGGGTCGAGCTGCGCCGGCTCGCGGCCGCCGCGGAACGCGGCCTGGCGCTCAGGCCCGCCGCCGACGGCGGCATGATCGTGCTCGTGGGCCCGCGCGCCTGGCCTTTGCCGGTGCCGCTCGTCGAGGAGGCGGGCGGCTGGCGGTTCGACACCGAGCGCGGCCTCGAGGAAATCGTCGACCGGCGTATCGGGCGCAACGAGCTCGCCGCGATGGCGAGCCTGTTCGCCTATTGGGACGCGCAGCGGACGTACGCGGCGTTCGATCGCGACGGCGACGAGGTGCTCGAATACGCCCAGCGGATCCGCAGCACGCCCGGCAAGACGGACGGGCTCTTCTGGGAGATCCAGCCGGGAGAGGAGCCGAGCCCCTTGGGTCCGTTCATCGCCGAGGCGGGTCCGGTCGCCGCCGAGCAGCGGGCCGGCGAGCCGTTCTTCGGCTATCGCTTCAAGATCTTGACCCGCCAGGGCCCGCACGCCCCGGGCGGGGCCCACGACTACGTGATCAACGGCAACATGATCGCCGGCTACGCGATGGTGGCCTGGCCGGCGCAGTACGGCAATTCCGGGATCATGACCTTCCAGATCAGCCACCAGGGGCGGATCTTCGAGAAGGACCTGGGCCCCGAGACCGAGCGGCTCGCCGCTGCGATCGAGGCTTACGACCCCGATCCGAGCTGGTCGCGCGTCGCCGAGTGAGCCGACGTCGGGCCGGCAGCGGGCCCGGCTCCGCCCGGCCACGTCACCCGCCTCAGGGTGAGGTTGATGCGCCCGCCGCCCGGCAGGAGGTCGGAGCTGCCCGGCAGGATCCGGTCGATGCCGTGGAAGGCGTGCCGGCTCTCGCCCGCGAGCAGGACCACGTCCCCGCTCTCGAGCCGGAACGCCACCGTGGGCCCGCGCCGGGCGAGCCCGCCTACCCGGAAAATGGCCGTGTCGCCGAGCGAGATCGACAGCACCGGGACGTCGCGAGCCTCTTCGTCCTCGTCGCGATGCAGGCCCATCTTGGCCCCCGGCCGGTAGAAGTTGACGAGGCAGCATTCGGGCTCGGGCTCGCCCACGAGCTCTTGCCAGAGAGCCCGCAGCCGCTCGGGGATCGGCGGCCAGGGCCGGCCCGTCAGGGGGTGCGTGGGCTGGTAACGGTAGCCCCGGACGTCGCTCACCCAGCCCAACGGCCCGAAATTCGCCATTCGCACCGAGAAGGGCCGCCCGCTCCGCGGCATGACGGGCTCGAACCAGCCCTCGGGCTCGACCCGGGCGAGGACCTCGGCCAGGAGTGCCGCCTGTGCGGTCCGGTCGAGCCATCCGGACAGATGCCGGAAGCCCGGCGGCGGGACCGCGCCCGCCTCTTTCGGCCCGGAGCCGCCCATGGATCTCGTGCTCGCCACCCTCGACCTCGCCGGGGTGTTCGTTTTCGCCGTCTCGGGGGCCTTGACCGCCTCGCGCAAGGAGCTCGACATCGTGGGCTTCGCCTTCGTCGCCACGGTGACCGGCCTCGGCGGCGGCACGCTGCGCGACCTCCTGCTCGACGTGGGGCCGGTCTTCTGGGTCCACAAGCCCCACTATCTGCTCGTCACGACCCTGGCCGCCGTGCTCGTCTTCTTCACCGCGCATCGGGTCGAGGTCCGCTACCGGCTCCTGCTCTGGGCCGATGCGCTCGGGCTCGCGCTCTTCTGCGTCGTGGGGGCGCGGATCGCCCGCGACGCCGGGGCACCCTTCCCGGTGGCCGTGCTCATGGGCATGACGAGCGCGGTGATGGGCGGCCTGTTGCGCGACATCATCTGCAACGAGCTGCCCCTCGTGCTGCGCCGCGAGCTCTACTGGACCCCGGCGCTCTTGGGTGCGGTCGTGGCGATCGGGCTCGACGGCCTCGGCCTGCCACCGGCGGCGGGCGGCTTCGCCGGCTTCGCCGCCGCCTTCGGCTTGCGCGCCGCGGCGCTCCGCTTCGACCTCGCGCTGCCCGCCTACAAGCCACGCCCCGGCCGGCCGTGGGGTCGGGACGTGCCGGCTTCGGCGCTCCGCCCGCCGCCCGAGCCCTGATCCGGCCCGTGGACCCCGCCGCCGCCCTGCGGTGCAGGCGACCGTCTCGGCCGCCCCACCACCAGCCGATCGGCCACCCCGGCCCCGGTCGCGCGGAGCGGCGCGAGCGCGGCGCTCGGATCGCGCGGGGCAGCGGCCCGGACGAGCTGGATGCGGCCGGGGCGAGGCAGGTCTCTTCTCGACCACGCCTCGGCCGGCAGGCGTCGCCCGTCGACCGTTCCTCGCCCCCGCAGGGTCGCAAGTCGGGATCAGGGCGGCACCTCCGGGAGGGCCGTTTCCGACGCCTCGGTCGGGGTCACCGCCGCAAGGCCCGCGCCGGTCGGCGCAGCGCAGGCCTTCGCACGCCGGGACCGCTCCACTCCCGGCCATCCCTCGCCCTCGCGTCGGCGACCGACATCGGTCGATCCGGTCGGCGCCGGCTTCGTCCGACGAGCGGGACGTCGGCCCGTCGCGCGCACGATCGGCACCGTGGGGGACGACGGGGCGGGGCGCTGCGCAGGTTTCTACCCTGGCGCGAAACCGGTCGGGTGATGCGCGCGAGTGACGATTTCCCGGCGATAGCCGCCGCGGCGTTCGGCGCGCTGCGGGGATGGAAGGACAATTTTCGCTAATACATTCCAGACGTTTGCCGCCCGGACAGCGGCTTGAAGTATCGGAAGATGTCCAAATTGCATCTTGGGGAAAATCTCATTGACGCCAACCGGCCTTTTCCCTAGGATCAGGCGAAATTTTTGGCGTCACTTTCAGAGAACTTAATGCGATTTGGTCGATTTCTGGCGGTAGTTGCGTGTGCCGCGCTGCTTGCAGCCTGTGCCAGCACACCCACACCGCCTGCCGGCGAGATGGCCGGCACGCCGACCGCCCTGGAATCCGGTCCGCCCAAGGACCCGCTCAACACGCTGAACAGCACCGGCCGCGCCGGATCGCTGGCCAGCGGCGCCCCGTGGTCCAGCAGGTAGCGCTCCACCGGGGCTTCGGCGTCGCCGGCGAACAGCATCGCGGTGGCACCGTGCGTGAGGCGCGCGACCACGCCGCGGGCGTGCACGGGGTCGCCGCCGAGGACCGGTGCCGGATCGGGCGGGTAGAGCACGCGCAGGGACGCCCCGGCCTCGAGATCGACGGCCAGGCCCTGCCGCGCCGGCCGGTAGGCAATCCGGCCGGCCTCGATCAGGCGAAGCAGGCGCGCGTACGACGGGGAGGCGTGCGGGACGCCGGGATCCAAGACCAATCCGACCGGGAAGTTCTCCAGTACCGCAGGCAGTCCTCCAACGTGATCCTCGTGCGGGTGCGAGAGCATCACGACGTCGAGGCGCCGGACACCGGCACGACGCAAGGCCGGGACCACCCGCCTCTGCCCGACGTCCCACCCGGCGCGGCCCGCGCCGATCTCGCCTCCGCCGTCCACCAGCGCCACACGGCCGGAGGGGCTGCGCACCAGGATCGCGTCGCCCTGCCCCACGTCGATGACCGTGACGGTCAGCAGGGCCGGCGGCGCGGTGGCGCCGACCAGCCAGACGGCGGCGACCAGGACGGTCGCCCCGCACGACGTCAAGGCCTGAGCGCGGGTCGGCCGCCAGCGACTGGACAGCACGTCCGCCGCCGCGGCCAGGGCCGCCATCGCCGCCGCGACCGCCAAGGGGGGGATCGGCGGCGTGGGAACCGTTGCCCAGCGCAGCCCGCCGAAAGTCCGGCCCGTCCACAGGATGGCATCGAGCGCCGGACCGAGCGCGCGTAGCAGCGGCGCGGCCGCCTCGGGTGCCACGACCACCAGGGGGAGCAGGGCGAACCCCGCCGGCACCAGGACGGCGACGAGCGGGACGGCAAGCATGTTCGCGAGCAGGCCGGCGAGCGGCACGGCCTGGAAGTGGGCCGCGAGCAGCGGCGCGACCGCCACCTGCGGCCCGACCGTGACGCCGACCGCCCCGGCAGCGTGGCGTGGAAGCGCGGCCAGACGCGCCTGCACGGCCGGCGCCAGCCACAGCAGCCCCCAGGTGGCGGCGAACGAGAGTTGGAACCCGACGTCGAACAGGACCGAGGGCTGCGCGGCCAGCAGTGCGAGCGCGGCGGCCGCCAGCGTCGCGGCGCGGTCGCGCGGCCGTCCGAGGGCAGTGCCGGCGAGGACGATCGCGCTCATGACCACCGCACGGGCGATCGAGGGCGCCCAGCCCACCAGCGACGCGAACCCCACCAC
>JAILZQ010000155.1 GCA_023512415.1 Geminicoccaceae bacterium
CGGTCAACGCGCTGTTGGCGCATCCGGACGTGGCGGCGATTTCGTTCGTCGGCGCCACGGCCACGGCCGAATACATCTACCGGACCGGGACGGCGTACGGAAAGCGCGTGCAGGCGCTCGGCGGCGCCAAGAACCACATGGTGATCCTGCCCGATGCCGACCTCGACATGGCGGTCGACGCGCTCGTGGGTGCCGCCTACGGCTCGGCCGGCGAGCGTTGCATGGCGGTCTCGGTGGCGGTGCCGGTCGGCGACAAGGTCGCCGATGCGCTGATCGAACGGCTCGCACCCCGGGTGCGCCAGCTCAAGATCGGCCCGGGGACCGAACCCGGGGTCGAGATGGGCCCGCTCGTCACCAAAGAGCATCTCGACAAGGTCCGCGGTTACGTCGAGCAGGGCGTGAAAGAGGGCGCTCGGCTCGTCGTCGACGGTCGCGACTTCAAGATGCAGGGCTACGAGAAGGGCTTCTTCCTGGGCGGCTGCCTGTTCGATCGCGTCACGACCGAGATGCGGATCTACAAAGACGAGATCTTCGGCCCGGTGCTCTCGACCGTGCGCGCCAAGTCGTTCGACGAGGCGGTCGCCATGGTCAACGCCCACGAATACGGCAACGGGGTGGCGATCTTCACCCGCGACGGCGACGCGGCGCGAACCTTCGCCAATGCCGTGAACATCGGCATGGTCGGCATCAACGTGCCGATCCCGGTGCCGGTCGCCTTCCACAGCTTCGGAGGGTGGAAGCGCTCGCTGTTCGGCGACCACCACACCCACGGCATGGAAGGCATCCGCTTCTACACCAAGCTCAAGGCGATCACCGCCCGTTGGCCGACCGGCATCCGCGCCGGCGCCGAATTCTCGATGCCGCAGCTGCGCTGAGGGGGGACCTCGGCCCCTCGCCGCTGCCGGCGCTCGCGGTGGAGCTAGAGCGGCGCGCCCTCGCGCCGAAGCCGCGCGAGATGGTGGCGGGCGGCCGGGAGATGCGGGTGGATCGCGAGGGCCGCCTCGAACGCGGCGATCGCCGCCTCGTTGCGGCCGAGCCGCATCGCCACGAGGCCGAGCCCGGATAGCGCGCCGAAATGCCGGGGCTCGAGGGCGAGCGTGCGCCGGATGTCGGCCAAAGCCGCCTCGTCGTCGCCCAGGATCCAAAAAAGCGTCGCCCGCTTGTTCCAGCCCTCGGCGAAGTTCGGGAAGCGGGCGGTGAGCGCGTCGAACGCGGCGAGCGCGGTCTTGTGGTCGCGGTTCGCCATCGCCACGCTGCCGCGCTCCAGGAGCTCGCGGGCCTCCGGATCGTCGGTGGCACTCCACATCGTCCAGATGTGCGACTCGATGATCCGCGCCTCGACCGCATCGGCCTCTTTGAGCCGGGCGAACAAGAGGTCGAGCCGCGGGTCGGTCTGGTCGGCCCGGGCACCGACCGCGAGGAGCAGGCAAGCGGCGAGGAGGAGTGCGGCCGGTCTCATGCCGCGGGTACGCGGGGCCGCGCCACCCCGATCAGGCAATCGCGCGTGACGAGAGCGGCGAGCCGTTCCTCGTCCCAGCCCTCGGTGCCGGCCGGCCGCTCGGGCAGGACCATGAAGCGCAGCTCGGCGGTGCTGTCGTGCACGATCACGGCGACCTCCGGGTCGAGCTCGAGGCCGAATTCGGCGAGCACGGGCCGGGGCTCGCGCACGACCCGCGAGCGGTAGGCACGCGCCTTGTACCAGTCCGGTGCGGCACCCAGCAGGAGCCGCGGGTAGCAGGAGCAGAGCGTGCAGACGATCACGTGGTGCTCGCCCGGTGCGCACTCGACGGCGCGGATCGGGATCGGCCCAGCGTCGATGCCGAGCTCGGCCGCGGCGGCGTTGACGTCGGCGAGGAGCCGCGCCTTGAAAGCCGGATCGACCCAGGCGCGGGCCACGAGCCGGGCACCGAGCGCCGGGCTTTTCGAATCGATGTCCTCGAGCGTCCGGCGCAGCTCGTCGGCGGTGATCAGGCCCTTGGCGAGCAGCAGATCGGCGACCGCATCGGTGAGCGCCATGTGCCAGCTGTAGGGCCCGTCCTCGAGGTCGGGCTGGAAGGGGTGGCGCTGTCCGGGTGGATGGCCGTGGCTTTCGTGGTCGTGCCCGTGTCCCCGATGCTCGTGATCGTGGTCGGGCTCGTGATCGTGGTCGGGCTCCTGATCGTGGCTCATCCACCGTCCTCCAGGGGCTCGAGCCAGGGCTCGAAGATGCCGACGACCACCTGGTCCCGGGCGGGTCCCCGATAGTCGGGCCAGAGCTCGTGTTGGGCGAAGACGACGCGCCAGACCGGCACGGGCGGCAGCCCGGGCCGACCATAGGCCCGCTCCTCGGGATCGGGCTCGACGTCGACCAGGTCGAGGATCCGGCCGCGCTTGCCGCGGGTGTAGAACGGGGTCCGGCAGTGGCCGGGCGGAAAGAGAGCCTTCACGCGGACCGGCTGGCCCGGGCGGAAGCGCGGCCGGGTCACGGCGCCGGCACCGTCTTCGGGCAGGCCTCGGCCGCGGCCCGGCGCGCCTCGGCCGCCTCGATCGCGAGGCCGAGCTCGTGCACACCGATCACCCCCTTCTCCAGGAGGACGTTGGCGATCGAGCGGATCCAGCGTTCGAAATAGGAGAGTTCGTCGTAGGCGCCGGGGCCGAGCTCCTCGATGCCGCGCCGGAGCTCGTCGAGGGTCATGATCTTCTTGGCGACGAGGAGCCGCAGGATGGCGTCGACCTTCTTCTCCCAAGGCGCGTGCTCGTGCTCGCTCCGCTCGACCGGCCCGGCCGGGAGTCCCCCCATGTCGTGGTGCCGCCGCATCCGCACTCCTCTCCGCTCGCCGATCGGCAGTGTGGGGCGGCGCCGCGGCGTCGGCAAGCCGTGCGCTCGCTCGACAGGGGCCGAGCTGTTTTCGACGGAGACGAAGAACAATTCGAAATCACGCCTCCGCTTCTTCGAAGATCTTCCGCCGATCCCTCGGTTCATTTATGGCTCTTCGCGCTCGATCACGAGCCTCGACGGGCAAAAGGAGGGAACCCGCATGATCTTCCGACGTCGTATCGCGGCGCTGTTGGGCGCCGTGGCACTGCTCCCGGTGCCGCTCGCCGCGGCCGAGGTGGTCAACGTCTACAACGCTCGGCACTATGGCAGCGATCAGCAGCTCTGGGACGGCTTCCAGAAGGCGACCGGCATCCAGGTCAAGGTGGTCTCGGGCGACCACGACCCCTTGCTGCAGCGGCTCGTGGCCGAGGGTGCGCGCAGCCCGGCCGACCTCTTCATCACGGTCGATGCCGGCCGGCTCGCCGTGGCGGTCGAGAAGGGGCTGTTCCAGCCGATCGGCTCGGATGTCGTGAAGGCGGCGATCCCGGCCCATCTGCGCCACGAAGGTGACCTCTGGACCGGGCTCAGCGTCCGCGCCCGGGTGCTCGTCTACGCCAAGGAGCGGGTCCGGCCCGAGGAGCTCTCGACCTACGAGGCGCTCGCCGAGCCCGAGTGGAAGGGCCGGATCCTCACCCGCTCGAGCACCAACATCTACAATCTCGGGCTGTTGGGCTCGCTGATCGAGGCCCACGGCTACGACAAGACGCTCGAATGGTGCCGTGGTTTCGTCGCCAACCTGGCCCGGCCGCCGCAGGGTGGCGACACCGACCAGATCAAGGCGGTGGCCGCCGGAGTCGGCGACGTGGCGATCTCCAACAGCTACTATCTCGGCCGGCTGATCGGCTCCGAGAGGGCCGAGGACAAGGCGGTCGCCGAGAAGGTCGGCATCTTCTTCCCCAACCAGGGCGACAGGGGCACGCACGTCAACGTGAGCGGGGTGGGGCTCGTGGCGCACGCCCCGAACCGGGCCAACGCGGTCAAGCTGATCGAGTACCTGGTCTCGCCCGAGGCGCAGCGTTATCTGGCCGACGTCAATTTCGAGTACCCGGCCAACCCGTCGGTGCCGCCCGGTCCGGTGGTCGCCGCCTGGGGCCGCTTCGAGCAGGACAGGCTCAACGCCGCGGTCTATGCGCGGCGCAGCGCCGAGGCGCTCACGCTCGCGGATCGGTGCGGCTGGAAGTGAGCGCCTCCGCCGCCGTCCGGCCCATGTTCGGGCGGCGGCGATCCAGCATCCGGCAAAGGAGCACGACCGGCGCGAGGCCGGCTGCGACGATGACCAGGGAGGGCAGGGCCGCGGCGTAGAGCCGCTCCGTGCTGGCGAGGTGGTAGGCCTCGATGGCGAGCGTGTCGAAGTCGAACGGGCGGAGGATCAAGGTGGCCGGCAACTCCTTCATCGTGTCGACCAGGACGAGAAGGAGGGCCGTGAGCAGGCTCGGCCGCAAGAGCGGCAAATGCACCCGTCGAGCGGCGGTGAGCGGCCGGTCACCGAGCACGCGGGCGACGTCCAGAAGGGTCGGCGAGACCTTGGCCATGCCGGCATCCAGCGCGTTGTAGGCGATCGCGTAGAAGCGGACGAGATAGCCGTAGAGCACGCCGGCCAGCGAGCCGGTCAGCACCCAGGGCAGCCCCTGGCCGAGGAACTGGCGCAAGAGCCCGTCGAGCCAGCGGTCGAGCGAGCCCAGGAGGAGGAGGAGGCCCACGCCGACCACCGCCCCCGGCACGGCGTAGCCCAAGGTGGCGAGGCGGACCAAGCGGGCGGCGAGCGCGTGGCGGTCGCGGCCGGCGAGGTAGACGCCGAAGAGGGCCGCGCCGACCACGAGCAAGCTCGCGAAGAGGGCGAGCTGGAGGGTGTTCACGGTGAGCTCGAGCAGCCGGGCGAGGGTCAGCTCGTGCTGCTCGCCCGAGGCCATGGCGAGCAGCCCCGCGACCGGCAAGACGAAGCCCAGCAGCACGGGCAGGGCGCAGGCCAGGCAGGCGAGCAGCCCGGCCACGCCGGAGAGCGGCACCCGTCGCTTGCGGAAGATGTGCACCGTGCCGGTGGCGAAGCGGGCGCGGCCGCGGGCCCAGCGCTCGACGGCGAGGGTCGCGAACACCGCGGCCAACAGGAGAAGGGCGAGCTGGGCCGCCACGACCGGGCTGCCGAGGGCGTACCAGGCCCGGTAGATGGCGGTGGTGAGCGTACCGACCTCGAAATGCTTGACGGCGCCGAAATCGGCCATCGTCTCCATGACGACGAAGGCGAGGCCGGCGGCCAAGGCCGGCCGGGCGAGCGGCAGGCCCACCCGGCGGAACGCCTCGCCGGCGCCGCAGCCGAGCGTGCGGCTGACCTCGAGCGCGCATTGCGACTGCTCGAGGAAGGCCGCCCGGCAGAGCAGGTAGACATAGGGGTAGAGGGCGAAGGTGAGGACGAAGATCGCCCCACCCAGCGAGCGGATCTCCGGGAACCAGAGCTCGCCGACCGAGAGGCCGGTGAGCGCCCGCAGCAGCCGCTGCACCGGCCCGGTCACCTGGAGGAGGTCGGTCCAGGCATAGGCCAGCACGTAGGTCGGCATGGCGAGCGGCAGGACCAGCGCCCAGTTGAGGATCCGTCGGCCGGGGAAGCGGTAGAGGGTGACGAGCCAGGCGGTGCCGGCGCCGACCACCGCGGTGCCCAGGGCCACGCCCAGGGCGAGGAGGGCCGTGTCGCGCAGATGGCCCAAGAGGACCGTGCCGGCCAGATGCGCCCAGAGCCCCTCGTCGGGCTGGCCCACATAGGTCGCGAGCAGCAGGACCGGTGCCGCCACGACCAGGACGAGGAGGGCGGCGGGCAGGGCACGGGCGAGGCCCGGCGAGCGGACCGGTGCTCCGCTCGCCTCCGGCCGGAAGGCTTCGATCCCGCTGCTCGAGACGGCCATCGTGCGGCTCGATCCGCTCCCGCGCGGTTCCGCCCGCGATCTTTCGCGGCGCTGCTCCGGTCCGTCGTTCTAGGGGCCGCGCCGACCGGCCGGAAGCCCTTCCGGGCCTCGGCGCGGCCGTTCGGCCCACATTTGGAACTCGAACGGTTCCAGAACGGTCCGGGGCGCGCCTTCGGACCCGCGCCGATTGCCTCGCGATCGTCACGCGGCTAGGCTAAGTGCCGTCGGGAGCGAGAGGAGGGGAACGTCGCGCGCGATGGGAAGAGGCGCGTTCGCGGCCGCTGAGCCGAGTGTCCGGCGGGGGCGGCGGGCCGGCAGCACGGTCCGCCGGGTGGGCCCGTGATCCCGCTCAACGGCTTTCCCGCCCTGGTCTTGAACGCCGACTACCAGCCGCTGTCCTATTATCCCCTCTCGGTGTGGAGCTGGCAGGAGACGATCAAGGCGATCTTCCTCGGTCGGGTCGACGTGGTCTCGCACTACGAGCGGACGATCCGGTCGGCGCGCGCCGAATACCCCTTGCCTTCGGTGGTCGCCCTCAAGGAATACGTGCCGCAGAATCGCCGGCCGCCCTTCACCCGGTTCAACGTCTTCCTGCGCGACCGCTTCACCTGCCAGTACTGCCTCGGTGCCTTCCCGGCGCACGAGCTCACCTTCGACCACGTGGTGCCGCGCTCGCGGGGTGGCCGCACGCATTGGCAGAACATCGTGACCGCCTGCACCCGCTGCAATCTCCTCAAAGGCAACCGCTTGCCCGAGGAGTGCGGTATGCGGCCGGCGACCAAGCCGTTCGCGCCGACGATGCAGCATCTGCAGCGCAACGGCCGGCTGTTCCCGCCCAATTACCTGCACGAGAGCTGGCGGGACTATCTCTACTGGGACGTCGAGCTCGAGCCTTGAGTCGAACCGTCGCGCCCGGCGCTGCGGCCGCTCGGCCGCGTCGGGCGGGCGGGCGCAGGACCCGCCTCGCCGCGCCTCACTCGCGGTAGGCCCGCTCGCGCCGCTCGTGGCGCTCCTGCGCCTCGATGCTCAAGGTGGCGATCGGTCGGGCCTCGAGCCGCTTGATGCCGATCGGCTCGTGGGTCTCCTCGCAATAGCCGTAAGTACCGTCCTCGATCCGCTTCAAGGCGGCGTCGATCTTGGCCAACAGCTTGCGCTCGCGATCGCGGGTGCGCAGCTCGAAGGCACGTTGGATCTCGGCCGAGGCCCAATCGCTCTGGTCGGCGAGCCGGTTCTCCTCTTCCTGGAGCTGGCGCAGCGTCGAGCCCGAACCCGAGAGGATCTCGTCGCGCCAGCGCAGCAGTTTGCGCCGGAAATACTCGGTCTGGCGCGGGTTCATGTAGGGCTCGTCCTCGGAGGGACGGTAGCCTTCCGGGAGAATGTCCGCCATCCCACCTCCGCCGGATCCGGCCGGGGACCCCGCCCCCGACGTGACGCCGGGCGGCGGCTCCTTAGCGCGAGCCGGCCGCGGCCGGCAACCCGCAGCGGGCCGGAGGGAGCACCCTAAGCCACTCGAAGGCGCGCGGAATCAGGCGGCCGGGCGGTCCGACGGGTCGGCCGGGCGGCGGCGGCAGGCCCGGCTGCAGGCCGGATCGCGCGGCACCGCGAGCCGGTCGAGCCGGGCGGCCATGGCATCGTAGAGGAGGAGGGTGCCGCTGAGCGAGGGGGCCGGCGGGCCCAGCAGCTCCTTGATCACCTCGACCGCCTGCAGGCAGCCCATCACCCCGGCCGCCGGGCCGAGCACGCCGGCCTGGGCGCAGGACGGCAGGGCCTCGCGCGCCGGCGGCTCGGGGAAGAGGCAGCGCAGGCAGGGATGCGGCGGCCCGAGATGGGCCTTGAAGGTGGTGAGCTGGCCGTCGGTGCCCTGGACCGCGGCGCTCACGAGGGGCCGGCCGACGGCGAGGCAGGCATCGTGGACGGCGAGGCGGGTGGCGAGCGTGTCGCTGCCGTCGGCCACCAGATCGTAGGCGGCGACGAGCTCGCGGGCGTTGGCCGGCTCGAGCTTCAGCCGATGCTCGACGATCCGCACGCCGGGGTTGAGGGCGCGCAGCCGGCGCGCCGCCGCCTCGACCTTGGGCTCGCCCGTGGCGGCGGTGTCGAACAGCACCTGGCGCTGCAGGTTCGAGGTGTCGACCCGATCGAAATCGACCACCCCGAGCGTGCCGACCCCGGCTGCCGCCAGGTAGAGGAGCAGCGGCGAGCCGAGCCAACCCGCCCCCACCACGAGCACCCGGGCGGCCAACAGCCGCG
>JAILZQ010000156.1 GCA_023512415.1 Geminicoccaceae bacterium
GCGGATCGGCGAAAAACCGGCAGAAGAAGACGGCCCACGTTTGCCGGTAGCCGAGCAGCGAAATCCAGGGCACGCGCGGGGCGGTCGGGTCCTGCGCGGACTGCCCTTTGTCGGTGGCGCGCATCTGCGGATGCAAATAGCGGAAGAGCTGAAAAGCGGCCACCCAGACGAACCCCAACGCCCCGGTGACGACGAAGGCGGCCTGCCAGCCCCAGCGGCGAGTGACGAAAACCACCAGCGGCGGCCCGATCATAGCGCCGAGACACGAGCCGCTGTTGCAAACGCCGATCGCGAGACCGCGGGCGTTTTTCGGCACCCAAAGAGCGACGGCTTTAATAAAAGAAGGCCAGCCGCCCCCCTCGCCGACCCGGCGTGCCGCCCAGAGTGCGCAGCGGAGCAGGCCCCGGCCGTCCCGGGCGTCGGCCGGGCCGAGCGCCAGCCCGGCCCGCAGCGTCTCGCGCCCGGGGTGATCCGGCCCGCTGCCCGGCGCCGGCTCGAGGGCACGGCCCACGAGCTCGGCAGCCGCCTCCCCGGCCAGGCGGCCGGGCGGGACGCAGGCCAGCGCATCGGTCGCGACCCGCGCGATCACCGTTCCGGCCGGCAGCCGGGTGGCCAACGAGGCCGCCAACGCGCCGAGCGGCTCGGCCGCGGCCTCCGGGCCGTCCGCCTCGACCCGCTCCTCGATCTCGGCGAGCGCGACCACGAGGCAAGCGACGGCGCCGTCCCCGCCCGACTCGCGCAGCCGGGCGTCGAGCAGCTCCTCGAGGCGCCGCCGATTGGGCAGCCCCGTCTCCTCGTCACGATGGAGGAGCCGATCGAGGGCCGCCGCCGTGGCGCGCGCCTGCGACACGTCGCGCAGGACGAGGATCCCGACCTCGCCGGCCGCCGGGTCGACCAGTCGGGTCGCGACCGTCTCGAGCGTCCGCCGGCGGCCGCCCGGCAGCACGAGGCTCACCTCGCGGCGCTCGGGCCGGTCCCCCGCGCGGGCCGGTTCGAGGGCCGGCGCCAGCTCCGCGAGCCGCCGGCCGATCATCGCCTCGGGGGGTAGACCGAGGACCGCCCCGGCGGCCGGGTTGGCGGTCGACACCCTGCCCTCGGGGTCGAGCGTCAAGATGCCGTCGAAGCTCTCGGCGACGATCCCCTCGAGCAGCCGGCGGCGTCGCTCGGCCTCGCGGGCGGCCGCCGCGCGGGCGGCCCGCAGCCGGCCGAGGGTCGCCGCGGTGATCGGCGGCAGGCTCGCGAGCCAGCCGGCGAACAGCGGTGCGAGCGGCAGCCGCAGGCTCCAGGCGCGTTCCGCTCCGAGCGAGGCGCCCGCCGTGGCGAGCAGCAGCACGCCGCCGCCGAGTGCCACGGCGAGCGGCGAGAGCCGCTCGAGGTGCGGCCCGATCGCCAGGAGAAGGAGGGCCACGAGCAGCGCCGCCGCCCGCCCGTCCGGACCCCAGGGTGGTCGGGCCTGGAGCAGGGTTTCGGCGGCGAGCGCGTGCACCAGCACACCCGGCAGGGCGCGCCAGCGGGGCACCGCGACCGTGTCGCCGAGCGCCGGGTCGACCGCTCCCACCAGCACGAGCCGCCCGTCGAGCCGATCGCGGTCGAGATCGGGGGCGAGCAGATCCGCCACACTCCAATACGGGATCGTCGCCACGTCGATCGCGAAGTCGACGGTGATCGGCGCCGACCCGGGATCGCTCGGTGCGCCGATCAGCCAGTGCGCCAAGCTCGGAAGGTGCGCGCCCGCGAGCCGGTCGCCGGCCGGATAGGTCCGCACGAGACCGTCGGCGTCCGGCACCACGTTGACCAGGGCGAGGCTCGCGCCGCTGCCGAGCGAGGCGGCCGGGACCGTCTCCGCGAGCCGCGGCGGTCCTTCGGGCATCGGCTGGAGCTGGCGGTAGCCGGCCAACGCCACGCGCTCTGGGCCGGCCGCCGCGAGCGCTGCGGCCAGCGCCCGATCGTCGGCCTCGTCGGCCGAAGCGCTCAGGTCGATGTCGAGGCCGATGCGGGTAACGCCGGCCTCGATCAGCCGGCGGACCAGCTCGGCGTGGACGCGCCGCGGCCAGGGCCACCGCCCGAGCGCCTCCTGCGCCTCGGCGTCGATGCCGACGACCACGACCCGCTCGCTCGCCCTCCGGCTCGCGAGCTCCGCCCGCCGGTCGGAAAGCCAGCGCTCGATCGGCTCCAGAAGTCCGAGGCCGGCGAGCGCGGCCACCATCGCCGCGGCGAACAGCCACCACAGCGGTCGCGTCCCGCAGGCGGCCGACATCGGCCCGGCCCCGTCGGTCGCCGTGCCCTACCGGCGCCCGTTCCCCCCGCCGTCGCCGTTACCGCCGGCATTGCCGTTCCCTCCGGCATTGCCGTTCCCTCCGGCGTTGCTGTTCCCTCCGGCGTTGCCGTTGCCGCCGCCGTTGCCGTTACCGCTGCCGGCCCCGCCCCCCTGGCCGCTACCGCCGGCGTTCCCGTTGCCGTTACCCCCACCGTTGCCGTTGCCGTTGCCGTTACCGCCGGCATTGCCGTTCCCTCCGGCGTTGCCGTTCCCGGCCTCCTCGCCGGAACCGGCCGCTCCGCGTTGGTCGCCCGCCGCTTCCGGACCGCTCTCCCTGTTCCCGCCGACTTGGCCGGGTTCCGGTCCGGCGCCGGCCGACGCGGAGCGCGCGCCACGGTCGCCGGCCGCTGCACGCTCGCTCCCGCCACGATCGGCCGACCGGCTGCCGGCCGTCGGCTGGCCGCCGCCCGCGGCGCTCGTGCCGCTCGGCGAGCCGAGCTCGAGGCCACCCCCGGCGCTGTGCCGCAGCTCCTGCCCGTCGGCGAGTTCGACCGCGACCGACCCACCGGTCGGGACGACCGCCACGCGACCTTCGACGACCGCGACCTGCGCCGTCTCGGCCTCGACCGCGACGGTGAACGCGGTGCCTTTCACGGTGATCGCGAGGAGCGGTGTCTCGACCTGGAAGCGGCGCGGACCGCGCCGGGCGACCTCGTAGCGGACCCGCCCCTGCGGCTGGCCGATGGTGTGCGGCCGTTCCGAGGCCGAGTGCACGACGAGCCGGGCACCGCCCTCCGCCACGACCCGGTCGCCGCCACTCTCGAGCACCAGACGGGCGTCCGGGCCGACCTCGATCTCGACCCCGGGCGTCAGGTGGCTGGCGGCGAGCGGATGCCAGGTCACGGATTCGAGCGGCCGCGCCCGCAACGTGCCGTGGCGCTCGACGATCGCCCAGGCGGGGCGCTCGACGGCCGCCGCCGCGGCGGGACCCGGCGGGCCGTGCACCACGAGCAGCGCTGCGATCGCGACGAGCGAGACGGAAGCGGAGGCGGATCGGGGCATCGGGCTCACCGGACGTTCGAGGCTCCGCGCTCCCTTCTCGACGATCGCGTTGAAGATTCGGTTAACGCGCCGCCGCTTGCCGCCCCGCACGCCGCCGCCTATGAGGCCCCGCGGTCGACAGGGGTCGGCGATGACGGTCTACGTGAGCACGCGCGGCCGCGCCGGTCGGCGGTCCTTCGAGGAGGTGCTCCTCGCGGGCCTCGCCGAGGACGGAGGGCTGTTCCTGCCGGAGAGCTGGCCGCGGCTCGCCGAGGCCCGGCTCGCGGCCCTCGACGGCGCCGACTACCCGACCACCACCGCCGCGGTGATGGCCCCCTTCACCCGGGGTTGCTTCGAGGAAGCCGAGCTCCTCGCCCTCGCCCGCGAGGCCTACGCGGGCTTCGCCCACCCGGCGACCGCGCCTCTGCGCCAGCTCGACCCCTCGCTCTGGCTGCTCGAGCTCTTCTTCGGCCCGACGCTCGCCTTCAAGGACTTCGCCCTCCAGCTCCTCGCCCGGCTGTTCGAGCGGGTCCTCGAGCGGCGCGGCGAGACGATCACGATCCTGGGCGCCACCTCCGGCGACACCGGCTCGGCGGCGATCCGGGCGATCGCCGGCCGGGCGCGCATGCGGATCGTGATCCTCCACCCCGCGGGCCGGGTCTCCGAGGTGCAGCGCCGGCAGATGACCACGATCGAAGCAGCCAACGTCGCCAACCTGGCGATCGAGGGGACCTTCGACGATTGCCAGGATCTCGTGAAGGCGCTGTTCGCCGACCCCGAGTTCCGCGCCGAGCAGAAGCTCGCCGCGATCAATTCCATCAACTGGGCACGGATCGCCGCCCAAGCGGCCTATTACGTCTACGCCGCACTGCGCCTGGGCGGGCTCGAGCGGCCGGTGAGCTTTTGCGTGCCGACCGGCAATTTCGGCGACGTCTATGCCGGCCACGTCGCCCGCCGGCTGGGCCTGCCGACGGGCCGGCTGATCGTCGCCACCAACGAGAACGACATCCTCGCCCGCTTCCTCGCGACCGGCACTTATGCGGCGGGCACGGTCGTGCCGACCTCGAGCCCCTCGATGGACATCCAGGTGGCCTCGAACTTCGAGCGGCTGCTCTTCGAGCTCCTCGACGGCGACGGTGCGCGGGTCGCCGAGCTCATGGCCCGCTTCGCCCGCGAGCGCGCCTTCACCCTGTCGCCCGCCCTGCACGCCCGGGCCCGCGGGCTGTTCGACGGGGCGGCCGCCGACCGGGCCGCGACCGCGGCCGAGATCGCCCGGTGGCACGCCGCCACCGCCGGCACGGTGCTGTTGGATCCGCACACCGCGGTGGGTGCCGCGGTGGCCCGCCGGCTGCGCGGCGGCGTCGCCGGCCCGCTCGTGCTCCTGGCGACCGCCCATCCCGCCAAGTTCCCCGACGCCGTGGAGGCCGCCTGCGGCGTGCGCCCGCCTCTGCCGTCGCATCTGGCCGACCTGTTCGACCGGCCCGAGCGCTTCGGCGTGCTGCCCGCCGACGCGAACGCGGTGCGCGACTTCGTCCGCCGCCTGCCGGCCGTTCCCGGATGAGCGAACAGACCCGCCTCACGACCCTCGACAACGGCTTCCGGGTGATCTCCGAGCGTCTGCCCGGGGTGCGCACCGCGGCCGTCGGCGTGTGGGTCGACGCCGGGACGCGCCACGAGCCGGCCGAGCTCAACGGTGTGGCGCACCTGCTCGAGCACATGGCCTTCAAGGGCACCCGAACCCGCACCGCCCGGCAAATCGCCGAGGCGATCGAGGCCGTGGGCGGTTCGTTGAACGCCTGGACTTCGCGCGAGCAGACCGCCTTCCACGCTCGCGTCCTGGCCGAAGACGTGCCGCTCGCGGTCGAGCTCGTGGCCGACATCTTGACCGAGCCCCTGTTCGACGAGGCGGAGCTCGCCAAGGAGCGCGAGGTCGTCTTGCAGGAGATCGGCCAGGTCGAGGACACGCCGGACGATCTGGTCTTCGACCTCCTCCAAGAAGAAGCCTTCCCCGACCAGCCGCTCGGCCGCTCGATCCTCGGCACCGAAGAGACGATCCGGACGATGTCGCGGGGTGCGCTTTCGACCTTCATGGCCGACCATTACGTGCCCGGAGCCATGATCCTGGCCGCTGCCGGCGCGGTCGATCACGACCGGCTGGTCGAGCTCGCCCGCCGCTGGTTCGGCGATCGCCCGGCCCGACCGGCACCCCCGCCGCCGCCCGCGCGTTACCGGGGCGGCCTCGCCCGCGACGGGCGCGAGCTCGAGCAGGTCCATCTCTGCCTCGGGGTCGAGGGTGTTCCCTATCGCGACCCCGATTACTGGCCCGCTCAGGTCCTGGCGACGGCGCTCGGCGGCGGCATGTCCTCGCGGCTCTTCCAGGAGGTCCGCGAGAACCGCGGCCTCTGCTACGCGATCGAGGTGTTCTCTTCTTCGTTCGTCGACACCGGCCTCTTCGGGATCTACACCGGCACGGGCCCCGAACAGGTGGGCGAGCTGTTCGAGGTGACCGAACGCGAGACCCGGGCCCTCGTGCGCGCGCCCGAGCCGGCCGAGATCGAGCGGGCCAAGGCGCAGCTCCGCGCCGGCCTCTTGATGTCGCTCGAGAGCTGCGCCGGGGTCGCCGACGCGATCGCCCGTCAGCTCGCGGTCTTCGGCCGGCGGATCCCGGTCGAGGAGATGCTCGCGGCGATCGAGGCGGTCGACCTCGCGGCCGTGCGCCGCGTTGGTGCGCGGCTGTTCGGCTCGGGTGGGGCGACCACGCTCGTGGCGCTCGGGCCGGTCGATCGCTTGCCCGCCCTCGAGTTCGGCCGGATCGCCGGCTGAGCGGAGAAAGCTCGCCGGCGTGCCCGGCGCTTGCCCGTGGCGCGGCCGGGGCGTAGGCCGGGGTCATGGCGATCGCGGCGGCGGGTGACGACGGCCGGGCGGCGAGCATCCTCGAGCCCCTGCGCTCGGCGCGCTTCCGCGCCCTCTGGCTCGCGACGCTGGTTTCCAACCTCGGCTGGCTCGTCCAGACCGTGGGTGCGGCTTGGCTCATGACCGCGCTCGTCGGCACGCCCGACATGGTGGCGCTCGTCCAGGCCGCTGTCCAAGCCCCGATCCTGTGCTTTTCGATCCTGGCCGGGGTCGCAGCCGACCTCGTCGATCGCCGCCGGGTCCTCTTGGTGGCCCAGCTCTCGATGCTCGCGGTCTCGCTGGTCCTCGCCGCCTCGACCGCGGCCGGGGTGATCGGCCCCTGGTCGCTGCTCGTCTTGACTTTCCTCTTGGGCTCGGGTGCGGCCTTGCAGGGTCCGGCCTATCAGAGCCTCGTGCGCGAGACGGTGCCGATGGGCGCCCTCGGCGCGGCGGTGACGCTCAACGGCGTCTCGTTCAACGCCGCCCGGGCCCTCGGCCCGGCCGTGGGCGGTGCGGTCTTCGCCTGGGCCGGGGCGCAGGCGGCCTTCCTTTTGAACGCCGTCTCCTACCTGCCGCTCGTCGTGGCGCTGCTGCGCTGGCGGCGGCCGGCCCAGGAGGACGATTTGCCGCGCGAGCGGGTGGCGGGCGCGGTGCTCGGCGCTTTCCGCTACGCCGCCGAGACGCCGGCGATCCGCGCCGTGCTGGTCCGGTCGGCCCTGTTCGCCTTCGCCGCCGCGGCCGCCCTGCCGCTCCTGCCGCTCGTGGCCCGCGACCGGCTCGCCGGTGGGGCCGCGAGCTACGGGATCCTCTTGGGCCTGTTCGGCCTCGGGGCCATGGCGAGTGCCTTCGTCATCCACCCCCTGCGCGAGCGGCACGGGGCCGAGCCGGTGAGCCGGGCGCTTGCGCTCCTCTTCGCGGGCGGCCTCCTCCTGCTCGCCCTCGGCTCCGGCTGGCCGTCGATCGCCCTCGCGCTCCTCGCCTGTGGTGCGGCCTGGATCGGCTCGTTCGCCGCCTTCAACATCGCCGTCCAGACGAGTTCGGCCTTCTGGGTCCAGTCCCGCACCTTCGCCCTCTACCAGACCGTGATGTTCGGGGCGATGGCGCTCGGCTCCTGGGTCTGGGGCGTCCTCGCGGCGCAGGCGAGCGTGCCCGTGGCCTTCGCCGTGGCGGCGTTGCTCCTCGCCCTCCAGCCGCTCGTCGGCCGGATCCGGCCCTTACCGTCGGCGAGCGGGCGGGACCTGGGCCCGGCGCGGCGGGCGCCGGAGCCCGACCCGGCCCTGGCCTTCGACCCCGAGGAAGGGCCGGTCCTGGTCCAAGTCGAGTACCGGGTCGATCCGGCGCGTGCCGCCGGCTTCGTGGCCGCGATGGACGAGCTCGGCCACATCAAGAAGCGCAACGGCGCGCTGCGTTGGCGGCTCTTCCAGGACACCGACGACCCCGAGCACTGGGTCGAGACCTACGTGGTGGCCGACTGGGTCGAGCATCTGCGGCTCGCGCGGCGGACCACCGAGGCCGACCGGGCGGTCGAGCGGCAGGTCGCGGCCTTCGACCGCAAGGGCGCGCCGGTCGTCCGCCGCCTGGTCGCCCGCCGCCGCGACGCCCGCTTCGCCCTCGACCCGAGCGAGCGGGCAGGGAAGAACGGCGGGAACCGCGCCGGCTGAGGCCTCGGCCGGTCAGCGCGGCAGCTTCACCGAGAAGCGCCGCTCGTAGGCGCCACGGATCCCCCCGACCGAACGGGAGCGAACGCGCCGATGGCCCACGGCCTGGTTCCTCTGCTCGGCGCGGACGTCGTCTTCACGGCTCAACCG
>JAILZQ010000157.1 GCA_023512415.1 Geminicoccaceae bacterium
GGCCTACCTGCTCGGCTCGATCCCCTTTGGTTTGATTCTTGCCAAAATTCTCGGTGGAAGCGACATCCGGAAATCCGGCAGCGGCAACATTGGCGCCACGAACGTGGCGCGCGTCGTGGGCCCCGCGGCGGGGATCCTGACGTTGTTGTTGGATGTCGCGAAGGGCGCGTTCGCCGTGTGGCTGGCGGGTCGTTTCTCCGGACATTCCGCGACAATGCTGATGCTCGCGGGTGTCGCCGCGCTGCTGGGCCACTGCTTCCCGGTCTGGCTGGGCTTCAAGGGTGGCAAGGGCGTGGCGACCGGGGGCGGCGTGATCTTGGCCCTGACCCCGCTCGTCGCCGTGCCGGCGCTGGCCGTGTTCGCCGCCGCCTTCGCGCTCACCCGCTACGTCTCCTTGAGCTCGATGCTCGCCGCGCTCGTCGTCCCGCTCGCAGCCTATCTATGGGGCCATGTCCAGGCGGCCGAGCTCTATCTTTTCTTGGTCATACTCGTGATCCTCCAGCACCGGGCCAACATCGGCCGACTGCTCGCCGGCAAGGAACCCAAGACCTCGCTCGGGGCGAAACGAGGTTCTTGAGCCGAGCCGTTCGGTCCGGCGGTCGCTTCTGGCTGGACATCTCGTAGGCAGACTGCTCGGCTCGTGGGTGCGGACTGCCCTTTTTGGGGCATCTCGAGAGGGCGCCCCGGTGGCGGGGCCTTTGGCATCCGGTTTGCAAAACCGCGGGCATAATGCACCTAGGGTTCCGGCCGCAGGCGGCGTCTGGTCCGAGGGGTGCACTCCCGCGGCCCGGGCCGCGGAGCCACGGCGGGACAAAAGCCCGGGAGAGGAGTGCGGCGGGCCCGCCCCGGCATCCAATTCGAGTGTCCGCGGCGCAGTCCGACCGCGTCCGAGCCCTACGAGGGAGGACGGGATGCGCGTTCTGATCGCTTGCATCGCGCTCGTGACGAGTATGCTCACGGCAGCACCGGCCGCGGCGCGGAGCGAGTTCAAGATCGCCTGGTCGATCTATGTCGGCTGGATGCCTTGGGGCTGGGCCGCCGATCAGGGCATCGTCGCGAAGTGGGCCAGCCGCTACGGGCTCCGGATCGAGGTGATCCAGATCAACGATTATGTCGAGTCGATCAATCAATACACGGCTGGCGCCTTCGACGGCTGCGCGATGACCAACATGGACGCGCTCACCATCCCGGCCGTCGGCGGGGTCGACTCCACCGTGCTGATCGTCGGCGACTTTTCCAACGGCAACGACGGCATCGTCAGCAAGACGGCCACCGATCTGCGCGCCTTGAAGGGCGAGCGGATCAACCTCGTCGAGCTCAGCGTGTCGCACTACCTGCTCGCGCGCGCCCTCGAAAGCGTGGGCCTCGCCGAGCGCGACGTCACCATCGTCAACACGTCCGATGCCGACATCTTGAGCGTGTTCCAGGCGAGCCCGGACGTCCGGCACATCGTCACCTGGAATCCGCTCCTGTCCGAGGCCGCGGCCCGTCCGGGCGCACGCAAGCTGTTCGACTCGGCGCGGATCCCCGGCGAGATCATCGATCTGATGGTGGTCAAGAGCGAGGCGTTGGCCGCCAACCCGGCTTTCGGCAAGGCCCTCGTCGGCGCTTGGTACGAGACGATGGCGATCATGCGCCGCGACGACGAAGCCGGGCGTGCCGCCCGCCGTGCCATGGCCGAAGCCGCGGGCACCGACCTCGCCGGCTTCGACGCCCAGCTCGCCACCACCCGGATGTTCTGGGAGCCGGCCGAGGCGGTCGCCTTCACCAAGAGCGCCGAGCTCGTCCGGACCATGGACCGGGTCCGCCGCTTCTCGCACGAGAAGGGGCTCCTGGGCGGCGCACTCGACGCGGTCGGGATCGCCTTCGCCGACGGGACGGTCCTGGGTGCGAAGGACAAGGTCAAGCTGCGCTTCGATCCGAGCTGGATGGCGCTCGCAGCCGAAGGTCGTCTCTGAAGGCCTCTCCGCCGGCAAAGCGACGTTCCGCCGATGCGGCTCGTCAACCGCCGTCCGGGTCGCGAGGCGGCCCTGCTGCTGGCGGCTCTTCCGTTCGTCCTCGCGATCCTGGCCTACCTTTGCGGCTCGGCCGCCCGTCTCGCCGACAATCCCGCGGACAAGCTTCTGCCCTGGCCCTCGACGATCCTCGAGGCGATCCGCGCCTTCGCCCTCGAGCCGGACCGGCGTACCGGCCAGATCCTGCTGTGGAGCGACACGGCGGCGAGCCTCGCCCGGCTCGCGATCGGCCTCGCGCTCGCGACCGTGCTCGCCGCCCTGCTCGGTGTCGCGATCGGGCTCGTGCCGATCGCGGACGCGCTCGCGGGGGCCTTCGTGGCAGCACTGGCGATGGTCCCACCGCTCGCGATCCTGCCGATACTCCTGGTCGTGCTCGGCACCGGCGAGGCCTCGAAGGTCGGACTCGTCGTCCTCGGCACGGCACCGCTGCTGCTGCGCGACGTAGCGCTGCGGGTCCGCGAGCTGCCCGAGGAGCTGCTCGTCAAGGCCCAGACCCTCGGGGCCTCGACTTGGCATCTGGCCGTGCGGATCGTGGGCCCGATGGTCGCCCCGCGTCTGCTGGACGCGCTGCGATTACAGCTCGGCCCGGCCTGGCTGTTCTTGATCGCGGCCGAGGCGATCGCCGCCACCGAGGGACTCGGCTACCGGATCTTCCTCGTTCGCCGCTACCTGGCGATGGACGTGATCCTCCCCTACGTCGCCTGGATAACGCTCTTGGCCTTCGCGACCGACCGCCTCCTCGACCTCCTGTCACGGCGGCTCTTCCCGTGGGCACGGCCGATGGCATGAGCCGGATCGAGGTCCAAGGGGTGTGGAAGAACTACGGCGATCGGGTGGTGCTGGAGCGCATCGACCTCGTGATCGACCCCGGCAGCCTGGTCGCGATCGTGGGTGCCTCGGGCTGCGGTAAGAGCACCTTCCTTCGCATCCTCCTGGGCATCGAGCGGCCGAGCCGCGGTCGGGTGCTGCTCGACGGTGCGCCGCTCCCTCCCGAACCGGGCCCGGATCGCGGCATCGTCTTCCAACGCTACACGAACTTCCCGCATCTCACGGTGCTCGACAACGCGAGCCTCGGCCTCGAACTGCGGAAAAGCCGCCTGTTGGGCCGGCTGTTCGGCGCCCGACGCCGGGCTGTACGGGAGCGGGCCGCGGCCATGCTGACGCGGGTCGGCCTCGGCCATGTGCTCGAGGCTTGGCCGCACCAGCTCTCGGGTGGCATGCAGCAGCGCTTGGCCCTCGCCCAAGCGCTGCTCGTCGAGCCCCGGGTCCTGCTCTTGGACGAGCCCTTCGGTGCGCTCGACCCGGGGAGCCGGGCCGAGGCGCGCGCTCTCCTGCTCGAGCTTTGGGCGGAAACCGGCACGACCGTGGTCATGGTCACCCACGACCTCGCCGAGGCCTTCGCGCTGGCCACGCGCGTTCTCGTCTTCGACAAGGTCCGACGCGATCCGCAGGCGCCCGAGCGCTACGGCGCCACCGTCACCTACGATCTGCCCGGTTACAACCGGCGGCGGCGCGGAGCCAGCGCCGCGACCGCCGCGCCCTCGCACCATCCCGGAGGAGTCCCTTGAGCAAGCGCACCGGCGATCGCCGCCACTCCGACCGCAAGGCCGGGCTCGGCCCGCTGCGTCGGGACCGCCGCGCCCATCACCCCTCCTACGAGAAGCTCGCGAGCCTCGGCTGGAGGATGGCCGAGGCCGAGGGGCGGCTCCCGGGCGAGGGCTGGCGCAAGGAGCAGCGCTGGGCGCTGGAGATGGGCCTCCCCGGCGCGGAGAGCCTCGAGGACCGCACGATCCCGACCTTCGCCCGCGGCGAGATGCCTCATTTCGCCGGCATCAATACCTTCTTGAAGGCCCCTTACGTCGAGCACGTGCGCGAGGTCGGCAAGTACGACGCGGCGGTGCTCGGTGTACCGCTCGATGCAGGTACCACCTACAGGCCGGGAGCCCGCTTCGGGCCGCAGGGGATCCGCCGCATCTCCGCCCTCTACACGCCGTACAATTACGAACTCGGCGTCGATCTCAGGGAGCAGATGACCCTGTGCGACGTCGGCGACGTGTTCGTCATACCCGCCAACATCGAGAAGAGCTTCGATCAGATCAGTCGTGGCGTCGCCCACGTCTTCTCGAGCGGGGCGCTGCCCTTGATCCTCGGGGGCGATCATTCGATCGGGTTTCCATGCGTGCGCGGGATCGCGCAGTGCACGAGCAAGAAGATCGGGATCGTCCATTTCGACCGCCACATCGACATCCAGGCCAAGGATCTCGACGAGCGGATGCATACCACACCCTGGTACTGGGCGACCGAACTACCCAACGTGCGTCCCGAGAACCTCGTCCAGGTCGGCATCGGCGGCTGGCAGGTGCCACGCGAGGGTGTGAAGGTCGCCCGCGAGCGCGGCACCAACATCCTGACCATCGAGGACGTGGAGCGTCTCGGCCTCGCGAAGACCGCCGAGATCGCCCTCGAGCTCGCACATGCCGGGACCGACGCGGTCTATGTGAGCTTCGACGTCGACAGCGTCGATTGCGGTTTCGTGCCCGGCACCGGTTGGCCCGAGCCGGGCGGCTTCCTCCCGCGCGAGGCTCTCAAGCTCCTGGGTCTCGTCGCGCGCGAAGGGATCTGCGGCCTCGAGGTGGTCGAGGTGAGCCCGCCCTACGACACCTCCGACATCACCGCACTCTTGGCCGTGAGGGTCGTGGTCGAGGCGCTCGGTGCCATGGTCGCGCACGGCACCCTGGGCAAGCACCGGGCGATCATCGACCGGCCGGTGAGCTATTGAGACCACCGATGCACGACGATCGCGATCACGGTCCGCATCATCCCCACGATCCCGATCCCGCTCCGGGACCGGCCGAGCGGGCGGACCTGCGCCGTCGCGGGCTCGGCCACAACGCCCCGCCACGCGCGCCGGTCACCTGGCAGCTCCCCGGTCCGGCGCACGCCGGGGGCGCCGAAGAACTGGGCGGGGCGGAGCCCGACTTCGACCTGGTCGAGTCCGCCTTCGTCGAAGGCTTTCGGACCGCTTCCGATCCCGTGAGCTTCTTGCGGCTCGCAGGAGTCCCGTTCCTCGGACGGGACGCTGCCGGGCGCCGTTTGTGTCTGCTGCGGGTGGAGCTCGAGCAGAAGCTCGACGTGGGCGCGATCACACCTCTCCTGGGGGGAACGGGCTTCCGCTACGACCCCTTGCCGGCCCGGCTGGTCTCCCGCCGCCTTGCGCTCGCCCTCGTCTACGCCGAAGGGGAACGGACGGTCCGGCTGAGCCTGGCCGAGGCCCGCGCCCTCCTCGCGGATCCGGTGCCCCGCGCGGGCCGGCTCTAGCTCCGGACTTGTCGGCCCGCACCGACTGGTGCAACCATTGATTTATGAAATGCGACCACTCTCTCGCTTCCGGCCAACTCGACCCCTCCGAGCGGCTCGCCCGGCTCCGGCTCGCCCGCTCGCCCGGGATCGGGCCCAAGAGCCACGCCCGGCTGATCGAGCGGTTCGGCAGCGCCCGCGCCGCGGTCGAGGCTCTGCCGCGGCTCTTGGCCACCGGGCGCTGGCCGGGCGTCGAGCTGGCCCCGCTCGATGCGATCGAGCGCGAACTCGAAGCGATCGAGGCTGCGGGTGCGCTTTTGCTGTGCGCGGGCGAAGCCGGCTATCCCGAGCGGTTGGGTGGTGTCGACGACGCCCCGCCGGTGCTCGTCTGTCGCGGCCGGGTGGAGCTCCTGGGCGCGCCTTCCGTGGCGGTCGTGGGCGCGCGCAACGCCAGCACCCACGGCCGGCTCCTCGCGACCCGGCTGGCCCGCGAGCTCGCGGCAGCGGGTCTGGTCGTGGTCTCGGGCCTGGCGCGCGGGATCGACACCGCCGCGCACGTGGGCGCCTTGGACGGGCCCGGCTCGACGGTGGCGGTGCTCGCGAGCGGGGTCGATCGGCCCTATCCCGAGGAAAACGCGCCGCTGCTCGAGCGGATCGCGACCGCCGGCTGTGCCGTCAGCGAGCGTCCGCTCGGCGCGGAGCCACAGGCCCGCCATTTCCCTCGGCGCAATCGGATCATCGCCGGCCTCGTGGCCGGGGTCGTGGTGGTCGAAGCGGCGCCGCAATCGGGTTCCTTGATCACCGCCCGGCTCGCCCTCGAGCAGGGCCGCGAGGTGATGGCGGTACCGGGCAGCCCGTTGGACCCGCGCCACCAGGGCACCAACCGGCTCCTGCGCGAGGGCGCGAACCTGGTCGAGAGCGCTGCCGACGTGCTCGCCGTGCTCGGTCCGCTCGGCGTCCGCCCGGCCCGCGCCGGCCCGGCCGCGCCACGGGCTCCGCGGATCGCCCGCGGCGTCCCGCGCCCTTGCGCGGGGAGGGCGTCCCCCGACCCGGAGGCCGCCTCCGCCTGCAGCGACGCGCTGGTCGAGCGGGTCTGGGCAGGGCTCGGCGCCGAGCCCGTGGCGATTGACGATCTGGTCCGCGAATGCCAAGTGAGCCCGGCCGTGGTTCAGGACGCCGTCCTCGAGCTCGAGCTCGCAGGCCGGATCGAGCGCCATCCGGGCAATCGCATCGCGCGCAAGCCCGGCTGAGTGCTGGTCACGGCATCGCGTTGCGCAACAGCCGGCCAGTTCCATGGACGTCGTCGTCGTCGAATCGCCGACCAAAGCCAAGTCGATCGCCAAATATCTCGGTGATGGATACAAGGTACTTCCTTCTTACGGGCACGTCCGTGATCTGCCGGAGAAGGATGGTTCGGTAATCCCGGAGAAAGACTTCGAGATCGTCTACGAGCCGCTGGCGGAGAAGAAGAAGCGCGTCGAGGAGATCGCCCGGGCGGTCAAGGGTGCGCGCCGCCTCTGGCTGGCGACCGACCCCGATCGCGAAGGCGAGGCCATTTCCTGGCATCTCAAGAGCCTGTTGGACGAACGCGGAGCCACCGAGGGTGTCGACGTCAAACGGGTCGCCTTCCACGAGATCACCAAGCCCGCGGTGCTCGAGGCGATGCGCCACCCGCGTCATCTCGACGAGAACCTGATCGACGCCTACCAGGCACGTCGCGCGCTCGACTATCTCGTGGGCTTCACGCTCTCGCCGGTGCTCTGGCGAAAGTTGCAGGGTGCCCGCTCGGCCGGCCGCGTGCAGTCGGTGGCTTTGCGCCTCGTCTGTGAGCGCGAGGCCGAGATCGAGGCTTTCGTCCCACGCGAATATTGGACCGTCGAAGCGCTGCTGCGGACCGCGCGTGGCGAGACCTTCACCGCCCGGCTCGCGAGCCTCGACGGCAAGAAGCTCGGCAAATTCGACCTCGCCGACGAGAAGGCCGCCTCCGCAGCGGTCGCGGCGATCCGCGCCCGGGAGCTCGCCGTCGTTTCGGTCGAGAAGAGGCAGGTCAGCCGGAACCCGGCACCACCCTTCTCGACCTCGACCCTGCAGCAGGAGGCGGCCAGGAAGCTCGGCTTCTCCGCCGACCGGACGATGAAGGTCGCGCAGCGGCTGTTCGAGGGTGTCGACCTCGACGGCGAGACCGTGGGCCTCATCACCTACATGCGCACCGACAGCGTCTCGCTCGCCAACGAGGCGCTCCAGGCGGCGCGGCGGGTGATCGGTGCCCGGTTCGGCGAACGTTACCTGCCGGACAGGCCGCGCCAGTACAAGACCCGGGCCAAGAACGCCCAGGAGGCGCACGAAGCGATCCGCCCGACCGATCTCGCCCGCGCGCCCGAGCAGGTCGCCCGCTTCTTGGACGACGACCAGCGCCGGCTCTACGAGTTGATCTGGCGGCGCACGGTCGCGAGCCAGATGGCCGCAGCGCTCCTCGATCGCGTGGTGGCCGAGATCGCGAGTCCGGACGGGGCGGTCGGTTTGCGCGCGACGGGCCAGACGGTCGCCTTCGACGGATTCTTGAAGGTCTATCAGGAGGGCCGGGACGACAAGCCGGCCGAGGAGGACGAGGAGGAGGAAGGCCGGATCCTGCCACCGCTCGCCCCGGGCGACCGGCTCGCACAGGAC
>JAILZQ010000158.1 GCA_023512415.1 Geminicoccaceae bacterium
GGTCTCGCTCGACACGCGCCCGGTCCACCTGACCACGCTCTCCAACGAGGTCGAGCCGGTGCCACCGACCAAGCGGGTCTATTGAGGCACCAGCTCCGGAGAGGTCGCCGATGGTTCAGCTCGCCCTCCCGAAGAACAGCCGCATCCAGCCGGGCAAGCGTCACCCGGCGCCGGCCGGGGCCGCCCGGCCGAAGGAATTCGCGATCTACCGTTGGAGCGGCGAGCCGGGCGAGCAGCCGCGGCTCGACACCTTCACCGTCGACTTGGCCGACTGCGGGCCGATGGTCCTCGACGCGCTCATCAAGATCAAGTCCGAAATCGACAGCACGCTGACCTTCCGCCGGTCCTGCCGCGAAGGGATCTGCGGCAGCTGTGCCATGAACATCGACGGCCAGAACACCCTCGCTTGTACCAAGGCGATCGAAGACGTCGAGGGTCCAGTCAAGATCTACCCGCTGCCGCACATGCAAGTCGTCAAGGACCTCGTGGTCGACTTTGCCACCTTCTGGGCTCAGTACGAGTCGATCCAGCCCTGGCTCAAGAGTTACACGCCGGCCCCGCAGAAGGAGCGCCGGCAGAGCCCGGCCGAACGCGAGCGGCTCGACGGGCTCTACGAATGCATCCTGTGCGCCTGCTGCTCGACGAGCTGTCCTTCCTACTGGTGGAACGGCGATCGCTACCTGGGGCCGGCGGCGCTGCTGCAAGCTTACCGCTGGCTCGCCGACTCGCGCGACGAGGCGACCGCCGAACGCCTGGAGGAGCTCGAGGACCCGTTCAAGCTCTACCGCTGCCACACCATCATGAACTGCACGAACACCTGTCCGAAAGGACTTAATCCCGCCAAGGCGATCGCCGAGATCAAAAAACTTATAGTTGAGAAATATCTCTGAATTTCTCGGTTTTCGGCTCTTGCCCGCCGGGTCCCGGGCGGATAACATGTTGTTCATAAAGAGGCGTAAGCCCGCACACGCAGGTCCGATCTGACAAGGAGGCAACGAGCCTCCTTCTTTTTTTTCGGCAATGAAGTTCGTCGATCGGCCGCCGGTCCCGAGCCCCGGGCACCGAAGGGCCGATCCGCTCAGGCGACCGCGCCGACGAGGCCGCCGCCCGACGGCACCACCTCGGCCCGCGCCCCGGCGAGGCCGGCCCGCAGCATGGTGTGCAATTCTGCACCCAATCGCTTGCGGCTCGTGACCGACCAGGAGAGCCGCGGCGCGCCGATCCGCACCGCCACCTCGACCCCGTCGAGTTGCAACACCCGCCAAAGATGCGGCAGGAGCGTGGCATCGCCCCACCACGCGTAGAGTGCGGCGTTGGACGCGTCGATCGGCGTCCCGCAAGCGAGCCGCCGCCAAGCGAGCACGACCGGTTGCACGGCGATCGGCCGCTCCAGGATCCCCGGCTCGGCCACCGACAAAAGCGAGGTCTTGAGCGGCCGAACGTCGAGCCCGTCCGAACTCGTCCCCTCGGCGAACAAGACGAACGACTCGCCCGCCGCCATCCGTAGGGCGAGCGCGTCCCGCTGCAGCTTCGCTTGGCGCCAGTGCCGCCGCACGAACATCGTTCCCGTGAGCTTGGCCAAGAAGCCGAGGAGCGGCCAGGTCGCCACCTCGGATTTGGCGACGAAGGTCGCATCGACCAGCGCGCCCAGAACCGGGATGTCGAGATAGGAAACGTGGTTCGGCACGAACAGCGTCGGGCAGGCGCGGAAGGGCGCACCCTCGACCACGAGACGGATACCGAGCAGACTGCAGACGCCGCGACACCAAGCTCGGCGCAGCGGCCGCAGCGCCAGGGAACCCAACGGTCGCGTGACGAGCCAAGCGAGCAGGACCCCGCCGGTCAGGAGCGCGAAGCCGACGAGCCGCCCCGCTGCCCGGAGCCGAGCCGACCTCACGCGTTCGTGTCGACCGGTGCCTCGCCGGCCGACGTGTAGTGGCGCCGGTAGCGGGCGTCGATCCGTTCACGCGGCAGGACGATGCAGACATCGATCGTGTCGAACGCCGCGTCCAAGACCGCACCCTCGCCGATCATCGCGCCGAGCCGCAAATAACCCTTGAGCAAGGGCGGCAAGGCCCGGAACGCCGCCTGCGACTCCCAGCCCTCGACCGCGAAAGGCTCGTGCGCGACCCGCCGCGCCGCCAAGGCCACCGGCCGCAGGGGCAGGGGCGCCAGATGACGCTCGTGGAGGTAGCGGATCTGGGGCGCGACCGCCGCCACGTCGCTCCCGGGCAGGCTCGCACAACCGAACAAGAGCGAGCAATCGTGCTCCTCGAGGTAGAGGGCGATCGCCCTCCACAGCAGCTGCACGACCGTACCGTTCCGGAAAGCCGGGTCGACGCAAGAGCGGCCGAGTTCCAAGAGCTCGCCGCGCCGCCTACCTTCGACGGGCGGGGCGAGGAGCGGCCCGAGGTCGAACTCGCTTTGCGAGTAGAAGCCGCCCCCCGCGAGCGCGACCCGCTCGCGCAAGAGGCGGTAGCAGCCGACCACCACCGGCCGCCGGGCGGTCGAGCGGGACAAGTCCAGCACCACGAGATGGTCGGCCAGCGCGTCGAACCGGTCGACGTCGCGCCGCGCCCGGCGCGTCGCCGGATCGGCATGCGCTCCCTGCTCCTCGTAGAAGACCCGGTAACGAAGCTCCTGGGCGGCCAGGAGTTCGGCCCGGTCCTCGACGAGCCGCGCCTCGAGCGAGCCCAGGCGAGTGGCGAGCGGCATGCGACCTCCCATCGCCGGCCCGGCCCGATCCGGGACCGTTGCGACCCGCTTTTCCTCTAGGACCGTCACTCGACGACCATGCGATCACTCGGTGACGAAACCGCGACCGAACCCGGGCCCGCAGGCGGGCGCCACGGCCCTTTCGAACGGGCCCCCGACGCGCCATATGCCGGCCATGTCGGTCGAAGCCTCCTTGCTCCACCTGCTCGCAGCCTTCGCGGGCGCACTCACCGCGCCGCCGCTCGCCGGTCTCGTGCTCGTGGCCGCGCTCGTGATTCCACGTCCCGGGCTCGCCCGCGCCACGGCCGTCGTCCTCGCCCTCGCCCATGGCGGGATCGAATGGGCGCTCGAGCTCCGCCCCTCGGCTCTCTTGCCGCACCTTCTGGGCTCGGCCGCTGCCGGTTGGCTGATGGTCGAGCTCGTCCTCCAGATCCTGTTCCCCCTCCTGCGCCTCGCCCGGCGGGTCGCCACCGCGCTCACGAGCTTGCTCGCGCGACACATCTGACGGGGGCTCGGCGGATCCGGAGCTCGCCCGGGGCGGCGACGCGCGTCCCGCACACGCTCTCGGGCCCGGTCCCGCTCGACGGGGTGGGGCGAGCACCTTACGCTCTGTTGGGCGAGACGTCGGGGAGGCGGCGATGAACCCGGTGCTGGCGGCGCTCGGTCGGCGGCTGCGCCTCGGTCTCGTGGGCGGCAGCCGCGGGTTCATCGGCCCCGTCCACCGCGCTGCGGCGCGGCTCGACGATCTCTTCGAGCCCCTCGCGGGCGTGCTCTCCTCCGATCCCGAGACCGGGAAACGGGTCGGTACCGGCCTCGGCCTCGCCCCCGACCGCTGCTATCCCGACGTGCCGGCGATGCTCGCGGCCGAGCGGGCGCGTCCCGACGGGATCGAGGTCGTGGCCATCATGACTCCGAACGCCGACCACGCACCGCAAGCGACCGCCTGCCTCGAAGCCGGGCTCGACGTGATCTGCGACAAGCCGCTCGCCGCCTCGCTCGAAGAGGGCCGGGCCCTCGCCGCCACCGTGCGGCGGACCGGCCGGCTCTTCGTGCTGACCCACAATTACAGCGCCTACCCCATGGTTCACCAGGCCCGCGCCATGGTCCGCGCGGGCGCGATCGGCGTGGTCCGGCAGATCCACCTCACCTACGTCCAGGGGCACAACGCCACGCTCGTCGAGGCGACGCCCGAGGGCCGGACATGGCGCTTCGACCCCACCCGCTGCGGCCCCTCGCTCGTGCTCGGCGACATCGGCACGCACGCCCACCATCTGGGCGCCTTCGTGAGCGGCCTCACGCTCGAATCGGTGGTGGCCGACGTTCGGGCCACCGTGCCGGGCCGCACGGTCGACGATACCGCGTGCCTGCTCTGCCGCTGGTCGGCCGGAGCGGTCGGCACGCTCTGGGTCACCGAAGCCGCGGCCGGTGCCGAACACGGGCTCGCCTTTCGGATCTTCGGCACCGAAGGCGGGCTCGAATGGCACCAGGAGCGGCCCAACGAGCTCCGCCATCGACGGCTCGGTGGGTTCGAGGAAGTGCTGACCCGCCGCCGCGGGGGGCTCACGCCGGAGGCCACCCGGCTCGTGCGTACCGAGCTCGGCCACCCCGAAGGTTATCTCGAGGCCTTCGCCAACCTCTATCGCGACGCGGCTCAGGCGATCCTCGCCCGCCGCGGGCTCGGCCCGCCACCACCCGAGGGTACGCTGCCGACGGTCGAGGACGGGGTCGCGGGCCTCGCCATGATCGAGGCTGCGCTACGTTCCGCCGCGACCGGCTCCTGGATCGACTGCCGGGTCGCGCCTTGAGCCCGGAACATCGTTTCGGCGGTTGACCGCGGGCTCCGACTTTGTTCTGCTTCCGCCCGGCGATGGAGCAGGGGAGCGAACGGCTTGGGCCCGGAGCTCGCGAGGGTTCGTGATCTGACGATAAGGCGGGCGCGGCCGAGCGACGCCGCGGCGCTCGCCCGTGTCCAGGTCGACAGCTGGCGGGAGACCTATCGCGGGATGCTCCCGGAAAGCCATCTCGCGGCTCTTTCCTATGCCGGCCACGAACGGCTCTGGCGGCGCACCCTCGCCGGCCCGAACGCGACCTTCCTGGCGGTGATCGGCGGCCAAATCGTGGGCCTCGCGAGCGGTGGTCGCTGCCGCTCCCACCAAGCCTTCTCGGGTGAGCTGCACCTCCTTTACGTTCTGCGGTCGGCCCAAGGCCGCGGCGCCGGCCGCGCCTTGTTCGATGCGGTCCACTACGCCCTCGCGGTCGCCGGCCTGCCCGACCTCGTGGTCTGGGTGCTCGCGGCCAACCGTCCGGCGCGCGCCTTTTACGAGCATCTCGGGCTCGAGCCCGTGGGCGAAGGGAGCTCGCTCCTGGGCGGCGTGCGCCTCAAGGAGGTCGCCTACGGCTGGCGCGGGTGATCCCGCCGGCTCGGACGACCGCTCCTCGGCCGCTCACACGGCCCTGACCTTGACGTAGGAGCCCGGCGCATCCTCGATCGGCGCGAGGGCGCCGTCGCCCGGCCGGCGCGCCGGCACTTTCGGGCCGGAGCGCGCGGCGTTCCAGGCCGCCCAGTCGTTCCACCAGGACCCCTTGTGGTGCGTCGCCCCGGCCAGCCAGGCGTCCGGATCCGGCGGGAGTTCCTCGTTGGTCCAATAGCCGTATTTCCCGGAAGCCGGCGGGTTGACGATCCCGGCGATGTGGCCCGAACCGGCGAGCACGAACCGCTTTTCACCGCGATAGAGCCGAGTGGCCACGTAGGTGCTCTTCCAAGGTGCGATGTGGTCCTCGCGCGTCGCCACGATGTAAGCCGGCGTGTCGATCGTCCGTAAATCGATCGGTACTCCGGCCAGGCACACACCGCCCGGCTCCACGAGCTTGTTCTCGTGATAGAACTTGCGCAAATAAAAGCTGTGCATCGTCGCCGGCATGCGGGTGCTGTCCGAGTTCCAATAGAGCAGATCGAACGGGAAGGGCTCTTTGCCCATGAGGTAATTGTTGACCACGAACGACCAGATCAGATCGTTGGCCCGGAGCAGGTTGAAGGTGGTCGCCATCTCGGCACCGTCGAGGTAGCCGCGGCGGGCCATGACTTCCTCGAGAGCGGCGAGCTGCTCCTCGTCGATGAACACGCCGAGCTCGCCCGGCTCCTTGAAGTCGACGAGTGTCGTGAAGAAGGTCACGGCGGCGACCCTTCGGTCCTTCTTCGCCTTCATCCAGGCGAGCGTGCTCGCCATCAGCGTGCCGCCCAGACAATACCCGATAGTGGTGAGGTCCTTCTCGCCGGTCGCCAGGCGGATCGCATCCATCGCCGCGATCGGCCCTTCGAGCAGGTAGTTGTCGAAGCTCTTGTGGGCCAGCCGCTCGTCCGGGTTGACCCAGGATATCACGAAGGTCGTGAAGCCCTGGTCGACGCAGAACTTGATGAAGCTGTTCTGCGGCTGGAGGTCGAGGATGTAGAACTTGTTGATCCAGGGGGGAACGATGAGGAGCGGCTTTTTGTACACCTCGGCGGTCGCCGGGTCGTATTGGATCAACTCCATCAGCTCGTTCTGGTAGACGACCTTGCCCGGGGTGGTGGCGATGTTGCGCCCCACCTCGAAGGCTTCGTAGTCGGTCATCTTGATGGCGAGTCGGCCGCGCCCACGCTCCAGATCCTCGAGCATGTTCTTGAGGCCGCGCAGGAGATTTTCGCCGCGCGTCTCAAGCGTCGCCTTGAGGACCTCCGGGTTTGTCATCACGAAGTTGGTCGGCGCGAGTGCGTCCACGAACTGGCGAGTGTAGAACTCGACCTTCTGGCGGGTCTTCGAGTCGAGGCCCTGGGTCTCGCTCACCGTCTGGGTGAGGAAGCGCGAAGCCAACAGGTAGGACTGCTTGATGAAATCGAACAGGACGTTGTCGCTCCAGGCCGGATCCTTGAACCGGCGATCGCCGCGCTCCGGCACGATCACCGGTTCGACCTCCTGGCCCATCAGTCGCTGGGTGGTGCTCTGCCAGAGGCGCAGATAGTCCTGCCAGAGCTCGAACTGCGCCTGGGCGAGCTCGAAGGGGCTGCTCATCAGCTGGCGGGTGAGCTCGAGGAAGGCCGAGCCGATGGCGTTCGGGTTGACCGCCGCGTTCTGCGGCTCCAACAGGTTCTGCCGGGAGAGGAACTCCTCGACGAGCGCACGGCTCTTGGCGGCGATCTCGCTCATGATCGCCACCATCTCCTCCGAGCGCGGCGTGCTCTCGGCCGCCGATTGCTTCGCCATCCGTCGATCCCCTATGATCCCACACGAGCCGGCTCGGCCCACCCCGGGCCCGCGCGCCCTCGAGCTTCGGGCGACCCGCCGATGCGACTGGTAGACCATGGCTCGGCCGTCGCCAATGGCGACGCGGTCGCGGGCCGCATCCCCGGACCCCCACCGACCCGCCGGATCTCCCGATGCGTGGCGCTGGCGGCCCTGCTTTCCCTGCTCGGCTGCACAGCGCCGCCCGGCACGCCCTCGCTCCACGAGGTCCCGGAGCGACCGCGCCTCGCCCCGGCGCGCGAGCGAGCGGCACTCGCCGAGGAGGTGCGGAGCGAGGGGGTCGCTGCCTGGAACGAGGCGCAGGCCCTGCGCACGCGCACCGGCAAGAGTGCCCTGCCCCCTCCGGCATGGCTCTTCGAGCCGATCCGGCCATCACCGACGCCGGGTCCGGCACCGTCGCGGCGGCCCAACCCGCAGGCGGCGATCGTCGCCGAGCGTGTCCGCAGCGAGAGCGACGACGGCAGTCTCAACAGCTTCCTGCGCCAGCTCGTGCGCGGCCAGCCGGGAGCCGAAGCGGTCGAGCTCGCCGCCGACGAGCCGGCCGAGCAGCCCGTCGCCCCGGCCGGTCGGCGCCCGCCACCGCCCGACGCGCCGGCGCTCGATCGGTTCCTCGATCAGCTCGGCGGCAAGCTCGCGGTGGGGCGAGCACCGCGCGCGGAGCCTTCCGCGGCCCCCGAGACGAGCGCCCGACCGCTCGGCGCGTCGAGCGCGCCCGAGCCCGCCGCGACCCGGGTCCTCGCCGATCCGCCGGCCGGCGACCCGACACCCAGCCATACCGCGCCTCCCGGTTCGCCGGCGCTTCGGGCGCCGGCCCCTCCCGCGAGGCCGAAGCCGTCGCCGCCCGGCACGCCGGCGAGCGCGCGGACCCCCGCGGCGGTCCTGCCGCCGCCCTCGCCGGGCGGAACCTTGCCGAACGCCGCGCGGGCCGAACTCGAGCGCGTCGTCGCGACGGCACACGGGCAGGGCGCCGGGCTCGAGGTCG
>JAILZQ010000006.1 GCA_023512415.1 Geminicoccaceae bacterium
CGCGAGCGCCGCCCGCACCCGCTCGTAGAGAGCCGGCCTGCCGCGGGCGAGCGCCTCCTCGAGGGCGGCGAGCTCGGCTTCGAGCACACCCGACCCACGCAACGGCGGGAGGAGATCGTGGGCGAGGACGTCGCGGTCGCGGGCCGGCCCGAGTTCGCCCAAAAGCCAGCGCAGCTCGGCCACGAGCCGCGCCCGCTCGGCCTCGGGCAGGACCGCGCGGAACAGCGAGAAGGCCGAGCGCAGGCGCCGGAGCGCGACGCGCAGCTGGTGCACCCCCTCGACGTCGCGCCCGTCCGCGGCGGCCGGCTCGTTGGCGAGCCAGTGGCCGAGGCAGGCGCGGCCGATCCGGCGGAAGGCCTCGGCGACGGTGAGCTCGGGGTCGAGCTCGAGCTTGCCCGCCTTGCGCGGCGGCGAGACCAGCCCGGCAGCCAGCGCCCAGCCGCGGGCAGCCTTGTCGCGGGTCTCGACCGCGAGCGGGGCGACGCCGCGCAATTCCTCGGTCAAGGCGGCGAGCGCCCGCTCCGGGCCGCGCGCGAGCTCGAGTTCGAGCTCGCTCACCGGCTCCTCCTTGCCGTTCGCCCGGATGACGCCGCGGTCGATCGCGACCGCGACCACCGCGTCCGGCCGCTCGCGATCCGGCCAGCCGACGGTCAGCTCGGTACGGTCGATCCGGGTCTCGAAGACGGGCGCGAGCTCGCCCGGCAGGACGAGTCCCACCGCCTCGCGCGCCGCGGGGTCGGCGAAGGCGGTGAGGTCGGGGGCTTCGCTCGCGATCGCGGCCTCCCACTCGGGACGGTCGGCGATGGCCCCCGTGGCGTCGTGCGCGGCCTTCAGGGTCTGGATCCGGCGCCGGCCGATCCGACGCACGCGCAGCGCCAGCCCACGGCGAGCGAGGCGTCGATCCGCCGTGTCGAAATAGGTGCCGACGAGCTGACGCCGAAAGGGCGGGCCCAGGGCCCGGTCCGCGAGGACCGGGCAGGCCGCGAGGTGCTCCAGATGCTCGGGCGGGACCCGCAGCTTGAGCTCGATCTCGCGGGCCTCGCGCCGCGCCGTTTCGAGCCCGCGGGTCGATGATGGATCCTCGTCCGTCATCGTTTTGTCACGATCAACCGCGCAGAACACCTCGAGCACTCGATTCCACCGCGCTGGTAGCCGAGTGCCGCGCCGCCCGCAACGCGACGGGGGCGCGGTTTCGTGCTAAGGCCCGGGGGCGCGGCCAGCGGGGAGGAGTTCGGTGAGCTTGAATGATCTACTCGTGCAACTCGATGCGTCCGAGGCGTCGAACGCCCGGCTCGAGGCGGCACTCGCCTTGGCGCGTGCCTTCGAGGCGCATCTTTCGGCCCTCTGCCTCGTGGTCGAGCCCTACGTGCCGGCGGTCGTTGGCGTCAATTTGCCGGCCGAGGTCCTGGCGCAACAGCGCGAACAGGCCGAGGCCGCAGCCGCGGCACTCCTCGACCGGGCGGTGGCGCGGGCGGCGCGCGACGGGATCACGCTCGAGCGGCGGCAGGAAACGGTGATGGTCGACCGGCTCGCCGACGCGCTGGCCCGCCAAGCCCGCCACGTCGACATGGCGATCGTCGGCCAACCCGATCCGGAACGCAGCGGGGTCGACGACACGCTCATGGTCGAGGCTGCGTTCATGGCCTCGGGCCGGCCGGCGCTCGTGATCCCCTACATCGGGGCACGGACGATGCCGCCCGAGCGGGCGATCTGCGGCTGGGACGGCTCGCGCGAGGCGGCCCGGGCCCTGAACGACGCCTTGCCGCTGCTGAAGCGGGCGCGGGAGGTCTCGCTGTTGATCATCGACCCGGAGCGGCTCGCCGGCCGGGTCGGCCAGCTGCCGGGGGCGGACATCGCCGCCCATCTCGCCCGGCACGGCGTCGACGTGACCGTCAAGACGGTGGTCTCGGGCGGTCTCGATCCGGGCGACGTGCTGCTTTCCACCGCCGCGGACGAGGCCGCCGACCTCTTGGTGATGGGCGGCTACGGCCATTCGCGGCTGCGGGAGCTGATTCTCGGCGGGACGACCGCCCACATCTTGAAGCACATGACGGTGCCCGTTCTGTTCTCGCACTGAGGCCGATGGCCGGCCTACGGCTCGGATTCGTGGCGGTCGTCGCAGCGAGCCTGCTCGGCGCGGGCCCGGTCGTGGCCGAGCGGCTCCTCGTCCTCACCGCCACCGCCGGCTACCGGCACGAGTCGATCCCGGCCACCGCCGCGGCGATCGAGGACCTCGCCCGACCTCTGGGACTGGTGGTCGAGCGCCTGGACGGGCCGGTCCCGCTCCCTCGCCTGCCGCTCGAGGGGGTGGTGGCCGTCGTCCTGGCGCAGACCACGGGCGACTTCCTGGGCGGGGAAGCGGCGGCCGCCCTCGAGTCGTTCGTGCGCGGCGGTGGCGGCCTCTTGGCCGTGCACGCCGCAGCCGACGCGCATTACGGCTGGCCGGCCTTCGAGGAGCTGGTCGGCGCCTGGTTCCGCGCTCATCCGCCGGGCCTGCAGACGACCCTGGTCCGCTTCGCCCCGGATCTGCCCGGCTTCGAGGCGCTCGGCGGCGGCCGGGAATGGTGGGTGACCGACGAGCTCTACGACTTCCGCTCGAACCCGCGCGGACGGGTGCAGGTGATTGCCACGATCGACGAGCGCACCTACGAGGGCGGCGGCATGGGCGCCGACCATCCGATCGCCTGGTGCCACAGGGTCGGCCGGGGGCGGAGCTGGTACACCGGGCTCGGCCATCGCGCCGAGT
Organism: Geminicoccaceae bacterium; assembly: GCA_023512415.1. Classification (GTDB taxonomy): domain Bacteria; phylum Pseudomonadota; class Alphaproteobacteria; order Geminicoccales; family Geminicoccaceae; genus JANXAZ01. The sequence continues at coordinate 2,747 of JAILZQ010000006.1, forward strand.
TGTTCGCGGACCCGGTGATGCGCGAGCATCTTTCGCGCGGCCTCGCTTGGGTGATCGGCCGCGGCCGGACCTGTTGAGCGGCCACCTCAGTCGACCCGGCCGCGGGCGGCGACCACGAAGCTACCCTCGACCCGCTCGCCGCGGACCGTGAGGATCCGGTCGAACAGGTTGGAAACCGGGCAGGCATGGTTCGGGATCACCCGGACCTTTTCGCCGATCGAGGGGCGGGCGGTGCACGCGCGCAGATCGACGTGGCCGTGCTCCTCGCTCAGGCCGTAGATCACCGCTTCGGGGTATTCGACGATTCGACCGTGGCCGGTCTGGCCGTTGAGATCGGAGGTGAGCGATTTGGAGCCGGCATCCAGGATCGCCCGATCGGCGGTGGGTCGGCTCACCACCGTGGTGAGCACGGTGAGCGCGCAGTCCTCGAGGCGGGCGGCACCGCAGGCGACTTCCATGAGGTCGTTGTAGATGTAGGTGCCGACCCGGTACTCGGTGATCACCGGTTGCTCGTGCGCCCGCCACATGTCGGGCGTGCCGCCCGAGGAGACGCTCGGAACGGCGAGGCCGCGGGCCTCGATCAGCGCTTTCGCTTCGGCGAGGAAAGTCGCGGCGCGCTCCGGGGCGCCCTTCGCGGGATAGGTCATGAGGCCGGCGAAGCGGAGCCCTCGGGCACGATCGATGCGCAGCGCCAGCTCGCGTGCGGCCTCCGGGGTCTGCACGCCGCACCGTCGGGCGCCGGTATCGCATTCGACCAAGACCGGCAAGGGACGGGGCGCGCTCGCGAAAGCCTCGGCGAGCCCGTCGACGACGAGCGGATCGTCGGCCGAGACCCGAAGCGCGACCCGCTCGGCCAGCGCCCGCGCTCGGCCGAGCTTGGCCGCGCCCACGAGGTTGAAGGGGATCAGAATGTCGGGCAGCCCGGCCGCTGCCATGACCTCGGCCTCGCCGAGTTTCTGGCAGCAGATCCCGACCGCCCCGAGCTCGACTTGGCGGCGGGCGAACTCGACGACCTTGTGGGTCTTGACGTGCGGCCGGTTCTCGATCCCGTGCCGGTCGCAATAGGCCTGGAACCGGGCCAGATTGCGCTCGACCCGGTCGAGGTCGACCAGCACCGCGGGCGTGTCGAGCTCCGAAATCCGCATGGACGCCTCCCGGGGCGAGAGGGGGTGCCGCGCCGGAGGCTAGCGCGGCACCCGCCCGACGTCAGCGGTCGGAGGACTCGCGGCGGAGGAAGGCGGGTATGTCGGCCGCCTCGGCGAGCTCCGGCTTGTGCACCTTGGGCTCGTCGCCCGCCGGAGCCGCCGCCGGGCGGGCTTGGGGGGTGCGGTGGAAGCCGAAGCTGCGCATCCGCTCGATGAAGGAGGGAGCACGGACCTCCGGGGCGGATTGGCGGGCACCCGGTCGGAGCGGCCGAGGCTCGCTCGCCGCCGGTCCGCCGAAGCTCGGGAGGGCGGGGTCGCCCGAAGGCGTGCGGAGCTGCGCCGCGGGGCTGGTCTCGATCGAGCGCGCGGCCGACCGCCCCGGTGTCGGGAAGGGCTGCTGGCGGTGCATCTGGGTCTTGAAGACGAAGCCCTCGGCGCCGCGGTCGGCCTCGCGCGTCACCGGCTGCTCGCCGGGCGCCGTGATACCGGTCGCCACGACCGAGATGCGCATCCGCCCTTCCATCGAGGAGTCGAACGCGGAGCCGAAGATGATGTTGGCGTCCGGATCGACCTCCTCGCGGATCCGATTGGCGGCGGCGTCGACCTCGTAGAGGGTCATGTCGTAGCCGCCGGTGATGTTGATGAGCACCGCCCGCGCCCCCTTCATCGAGACGTCGTCGAGGAGCGGATTGTTGATCGCCGCTTCCGCGGCCTCGATCGCGCGGTTTTCGCCCGAGGCCTCACCGGTACCCATCATCGCCTTGCCCATCTCGCTCATCACCGTGCGGATGTCGGCGAAGTCGAGATTGATCAGGCCGGGCATGACCATGAGGTCGGTGACACCGCGCACGCCCATGTGCAGGACCTGATCGGCCATCCGGAACGCCTCGGCGAAGCTGGTCTTCTCGTTGGCCAACCGGAACAGGTTCTGGTTGGGGATGACGATCAGCGTGTCGACATATTGCTGCAGCTCGGCGAGCCCCTGCTCGGCCAGCCGCATGCGGTGCGCACCCTCGAAATGGAACGGCTTGGTCACGACCGCGACGGTCAAGATCCCTTGCTCGCGGACCGCGCGGGCGATCACCGGCGCGGCCCCGGTCCCGGTACCACCGCCCATCCCGGCCGTGATGAACACCATGTGGCTGCCCTGGAGCTGGTCCAGGATCTCGTCGATCGCCTCCTCGGCGGCCGCCCGGCCGACCTCCGGCCGAGCCCCGGCACCGAGCCCGTGGGTGATCGACACGCCGAGTTGGATCTTGCGGTCGGTGAGGCAATTGGCGAGTGCTTGGGCGTCCGTGTTGCAGACCACGAACTCCACACCTTCGAGATGCGCGGTGATCATGTTGTTCACCGCGTTGCCACCGGCCCCGCCCACGCCGACCACGCTGATCTTGGGCTTGAGCTCCGTGCCCAACGGTATCGAAAGGTTGATCGTCATCCCCGTTCTCCTCCTCCACGCTCGTTGCGGCCTTCGGCCGTTTCCCGGCCGCGGGGCAAGCGCGGCCGGTCGGGCGACCCCCGCCCGCCTCAGAAATTCTCCCGGAACCAGGCACGGAAGCGACCGAGCCGGTCACCGACCCCGCGCCGGCCCTCGAGGGCCGAGAGCGACACCGCACCCGATCCCTCGCGGCCGAACGCCAAGGCGCCCAGCACCGCGCTCAAGCCCGGGTCCTCGTCACTGCGCAACCCGCTCAGCACGCCACGCGGCCGGCCTATCCGGGTGGGCAGGCCGAATCGCTCCTGGGCGAGTTCGTCCATGCCTTCGAGCTGGGCCGCGCCGCCGGTGAGCACCAGCGCCCGTGGCGGCCGAGCGCGGAGAATCTCACCGTGCTCCCGCAGCCGAGCGGCCAGCGCGTCGAAGATCTCGAGCACCCGGGCCCGGACGATCGTGGTGAGCCGGGTGCGCGGCACCTCGCCGGTCGTGAGGTCGGGTCCGTCCCCCACCTGACGCAACGCGATCCGCACATGATCGTCGCAGGCGCGCCAGACCACCGCACCGTAGAGGTTCTTGATCCGCTCGGCCTCGCGCCGCGTGGTCGAGAGCCCCCAAGCGACGTCGTGGGTGATCCGCTCGCCACCGAGCTCGATCCGGTCGACATGGGCCAGCCGGCCCCCGGCGAAATGGGCGATCCGGGTGGCATCCGCGCCGATGTCGACGAGCAGGCAGCCGCGCTCCCGCTCGTCCTCGGTGAGGCATCCCATCCCCGCGGCGTAAGGGGCGGCCACGAGCCCGCGCACGGCCACGTGACAGCGCTCGAGGCAGCGCAGCACGGCCTGCAGCGGCTCGCGCTCGGCCGCCACGACGTGGACCAGGAGGGCGAGCTGTCGGCCCGCGAGGCCGCGCGGGTCGAGCACCGGCCGGCCGCCGTCGACCCGGGCCTCGAGCGGGACGAGGTGGAGAACGGCCGAGCCCGAAGCCACCACCTCCTCGCGGGCCCGGGCGAGCGCCGCCTCGATATCGCTCTCGGCCACGCTCCGCCCGCCGAGGGGCCGCTCGACCTCGAGCAGGATCGAGCGCGGGTGGCCGGCACCGATCGCCGCGACCACCGTCTCGACCACGATGCCGGCCTGCTCCTCGGCTTCCTGCAAGACGGCGCGGACCGCCGCCTCGGCGGCTTCGAGGTCGACGATCTCGCCGCCCCGGAGCCCGTCGGCCGATTGCAGGCCCCGGCCCAACAGCACGAGCCCGCCGCCCGGCCCGGGCTGGGCGATGAAGCAGGCGAGCTTGTTGGTACCCAGATCGAGCGCCGCCAGGATGGTCCCCGACCGGCCACCGATCACTTGGCCGCGACCGAGCGGGAGGGCGAGGCTCATGCGCCGCGTCCCGCAGCGGCGGTCGGCTTTTTGGCCGGTGGTTCGACGGTGCGGACCACGATCCAATCGGCGGAGCGCAGGTCGATCGCCTCGACCGCCCGATCGAGCAGGCGGTTGGCGCGGTCCTCGGCGGCCAGCCGGCGCAGCGCGGCCGCCTCTCCCTCGGCCGGCAGGCGGACCTCGATCCGGCCGTCGACGTAGAGGTTCCAGCGCCGGCCACCGACGAAGCTCGCCACGGTCGTCCGTTTGGCGATCTCGGGCTCGCTCGCGAGCAGGTTCAGGAGGCGAGCCGCGGCCCGCGGCGCGCCCTTTCCGATCAGGAGCGGCAAGCCGGCGAAGGGTCGCAGGTCAGCGACGGGAACGATCTCGCCCTCCTCGTCGATCAACCGGGTCCGCGCCCCTTCCTTCTCGCGCCAGAGGGCGAGCGGCCGATGCTCCTCGATCACCGCGTGGAGGGTGCCGGGTAGCTGGCGCCGGACGGCGGCGGACTTGACCCACGTCAGCCCTTCGAGTTGTTTCCTGACGTCGTCTAATTCAACTGAAAGTATAGGCACGCCGACCCGGCTTTCAAGCACTTTGGCAAGCTCCTTGGGATCGGTCCGCACGCGCCCTTCCACCGTCACCTCGCGCACGACGAGGCCCGTGGCCCGCGCCAGCCGGTCGAGGCCCGCATCGAGGGTGGCGGCGAGCCGGGCCGGGGCACCCGAGCGATGCGCCCACCACCCGCCGGCCAGCACGACGAGGAGGGCCAAGGCGAAGGGCGCCGCGCGCTTCGCCCGGCGCTGCCAGGGCCGCTCGCGATCGCGCCGGATGGCGCCGCGAAGGCGCTGGGACAGACGGGTCACGGGTCGCATCGTGCCTCCTCCACGAGCCGGACCACGAGATCCTCGAAGGCGATGCCGCAATAGGCGGCTTGCTCGGGCACGAGCGAGAGGGGCGTCATGCCCGGCTGAGTGTTGACCTCGAGCAGGTAGAGCCCGTCGGGGCCCCACCGATCGTCGAGGCGGAAATCGGCGCGGCTGACCCCGCGGCAGCCCAAGACGCGATGTGCCTCGAGTGCCCAGTGCATGACTTGGCTGTAAAGTGCTTCGGGCAGGGGGGCCGGCACCAGATGGCGGGCGAGGCCCTCGGTGTATTTCGCGCGGTAGTCGTAGAAGCCGGAGGTGGGGGCGATCTCGGTGACCGCGAGCGGCCGATCGCCGAGCACCGCGCAGGTGAGCTCACGACCGGGCACGTAAGTCTCGACGAGCAGGCGGTCGTCTGGCTGCAAGCTGTTGCGGGCGAGGACCGGACCCAGATCGCCGTCGGTGACGATGGCCACACCGACGCTCGAGCCCTCGCAGGCCGGCTTGACGACATAGGGCGGGGCGAGAGGTGCGCCCTCACGGGCGAGCCGCGCCGGGGTCGTCTCCACCCCCTCGGGGCAGCGCAGGCCGGCCGAAGCGAACAGCCGCTTGGCCATCGGCTTGTCCATGGCGAGGGCGGAAGCGAGCACCCCCGAGTGCGTGTAGGGGATGCCCATGAGGTCGAGGAGCCCCTGGACCCGGCCGTCCTCGCCCATCCGCCCGTGCAGCGCGTTGAAGCAACAGTCCGGTCGCAGCTCGGCGAGCCGCTGCGGCAGGTCGCGGCCGACGTCGACCCGACTGACGCGGTAGCCGCGCGCCTCAAGGGCACGCGCACAGGCCTCGCCCGAGACGAGGCTCACCTCGCGCTCGGCCGAGAGGCCGCCCATCAGCACCGCCACGTGCCGGCTCATGCCGCGGCTCCTACCGGTGCCGGATCGCCCACCCGCACGATCTCCCACTCGAGCGTGACACCGCTGTGCGCGCGCACTCGCGCGCGAACGAGCTCGCCCAGGTCCTCGAGCTCGGCCGCAGTGGCGCCTCCCGTGTTGATCAGGAAGTTGCAATGCTTCTCCGAGACCATGGCGGCCCCGTGCCGCAGGCCACGGCAGCCGGCGGCCTCGATGAGCCGCCAGGCCTTCGCGCCCGGCGGGTTCTTGAAGGTCGACCCGCCGGTCGCGACCCCTGAAGGCTGACCCGCCTCGCGGTCGGCACGGATCGCGTCCATCCGCGCCCGGATCGCCGCCGGATCACCGGCTGCGAGGGCGAAGGCGGCACGCACGACGATCGCTCCCTCGGGCAGGGCGCTGTGCCGGTAGGAAAGGCCGAGCTCGTCGCGGCCCAGCCGGTGGAGACGGCCTTCGCCGTCGAGGAGCTCGGCCCACGAGAGCCGCTCCGCCGTCTCGCCGCCGAACGCGCCGGCGTTCATCTTGATCGCTCCGCCGATCGTGCCGGGGATGCCGATCAGGAACTCGAGGCCGGAAAGACCGGCGCGGCAGGCTTCTCGGGCGACCCGCTGGTCGCGAGCGCCGGCGCCGGCCACGAGTGTGGTGCCTTCGACTTCGATCCGGGCGAGCTCGCCGCCGAGCCGGACCACGACCGCCCGGATCCCGCCGTCGCGCACCAGCAGGTTCGAGGCCGCCCCCATGGGGAAGAGCGGCCAGGCGCCGCCGAGCTCGCGGCGGAAGGTCGCGAGATCCTCGAGGTCGGCCGGCTGGAAGAGGAACCGAGCGGGCCCGCCGACCCGCAGCCAGGTCAGGGGCCCGAGCGGCACCTGCGCGCGCAATGTGCCGCGGACCGGAGGCAGGCCGGTCGCCGGAGAGCTCATGCGGCGGCCCCGCGGCGACGCCGGGCGAGCTCGGCCGGCAGCGCTTGGGCCCACTGGGTGATCGAGCCGGCGCCCAGGCAGACGACGTAATCGCCCGGCCGGGCGAGCGTCGCCACCCGCTCGAACACCTGCTCGGGGCCGTCGACCGCCTCGACCGCGCGCTGGCCGTGGGCGACCAGCCCACGCACCAGCGCCTCGTGGTCGACGCCCGGGATCGGCGCCTCGCCGGCCGGGTAGACCGGTGCCACGAGCACGATGTCGGCGTGCAGGCAGGAGGTGCAGAACGCCTCCATGAGATCGCGCAGGCGGGTGTAACGGTGCGGCTGGACGACCGCCAGGATCCGGCCCGCACAGCGCTCGCGGGCGGTGGCCAGCACGACCTTGATCTCCTCGGGATGGTGGCCGTAGTCGTCGATCACCGTGATCCCGTCGACTTCACCCGTGCGCGTGAAGCGGCGCTTGACACCTTCGAGGCCGGCGAGTGCGGCGCGGATCACCCGCTCCTCGATGCCGAGTTCGAGACCGATCGCCACCGCGGCCAGGGCGTTTTGGACATTGTGCCGGCCGGGCAGGGCGATCGCGAAGTCGCGGAAGACGCGCTCGGGGCGGCCCGGTCCGGCGGCCAGCCGGACGTCCACGAGAGAACCCGGCCCGTGCGGCCGCAGCGCGCTGGCGCTCACGTCGGCCTGCGGATTGAAGCCGTAGGTCACGACGCGTCGATCGGTGATCTTCGGCAGCATCGCCTGGACCTCGGGATGGTCGAGGCAGAGCACGCCGAAGCCGTAGAACGGCAAGCGCTCGACGAAGCTGCGATAGGCGGCCCGCACGGCCTCGAAGTCGCCCCAATAGTCCATGTGCTCGGGGTCGATGTTGGTGACCACGCCGATCTCGGCGGGCAGACGCAGGAAACTGCCGTCGCTCTCGTCCGATTCGACCACCATCCAGTCGCCGTTGCCGAGCCGGGCGTTGGTGCCCCAGGCGTTGATGATCCCGCCGTTCACCACCGTGGGGTCGAGCCCCGCGGCCTCGAAGAGGGCTGCGATCATCGCCGTGGTCGTGGTCTTGCCGTGGGTCCCGGCGACCGCGATCGCCCGCTTGAAGCGCATGAGCTCGGCCAGCATGTCGGCACGGCGCACGACCGGCAGCCGCCGGGCCCGCGCCTCGACGAGTTCCGGGTTGTCGGGCTTGACGGCGGAGGAGAAGACGACGACCCGCGCCTCGCCCAGATTGTCCGGGCGATGGCCGATCGCGACCGGGACGCCCGTGGCACGCAGGGCCTGGACGTTGGTGTTCTCGGCCACGTCGGAACCTTGCACGGTGAAGCCGAGGCTCTTCATGAGCCCGGCGATCCCGCTCATGCCGATCCCGCCGATGCCGATGAAGTGGACCGGGCCGAGGGCGCGCGGGTCGAGCCTCATCGGGCGGTCCCTTCCCGGGCGAGGGCGTCGAGCGCGTCGGCGATGCGCGCGGCGGCGTCGGGCCGGGCGAGACGACGGGCCGCCTCGGCCATCGCCGCCCGCCGGGCGGGATCCTCGAGCAAGGTGGCGAGCTGCCGCGCCAAGATCGACGGGCTCGCTTCGGCCTGCGGCAGGACCACCGCGGCGCCGGCCTCTTCGAGGGCACGGGCGTTGGCGGTCTGGTGGTCGTCGGCGGCGAAGGCGTAGGGGACGAACAAGGCCGGGCGCCCGAGGGCGAGGAGTTCGGCCACGGTCGAAGCGCCCGAGCGGGCGAGGACGAGGTCGGCTGTGGCCATCCGTGCCGGCACGTCGTCGAAAAACGTGGCGAGCTCGACCGGCTGGGCGATCGCGGCGTAGGCGGCACGGACCCGCTCGAGGTCTTCGCTGCGGCACTGCTGGGCGATCGCTAGCCGGGTGCGCAGTGCCGCGGGCAAGAGCGCCACCGCGGCGGGGACGGTGTCGGCGAAGATCCGCGCCCCCTGGCTACCGCCCAAGATCAGGAGCCGGAGCCGGTCGTCGCTCGCGGAGCCGGGCCGGTCGGCGGCCGGGCTCGTCGCCGCGAAGCCGGGGCGAACCGGGTTGCCGGCCACGAGGACGCGGCCCGGGGCGAGTGGCGGAACCGCGGCCGTGCCGGCGAAGGTGAGCACGACCCGGGCGGCGAAGCGGGCGAGGAGGCGGTTGGCGCGGCCCATGACCGCGTTCTGCTCGTGGACCAGAAGCGGCACGCGGGCCAGGCGGGCCGCGAGGGCCGCCGGGACCGAGGCGTAACCGCCGAAGGTCGCAGCGGCCGCCGGGCGGGTCCGGTGGACCAGGGTGAGGCTCTGGAGGAAGCCGCGGGCGAGCGTGGCGACCGCGGCGAGCCGAGCGCGCGGACCACCCGTGGGCGAGGCGGCGGCGATCACGGCGCAATCCCGTTCGCCCGGGGCGAAGCGGGCTCCGCGCGGGTCGGTGACGAGCGCCACGGCACGGCCACGCCGGCGGAGTTCCGCCGCGACCGCCAGGGCGGGAAAAATGTGGCCGCCGGTCCCGCCCGCGGCGATCAGGAGCGGCCGGCTCATCGTCTCGGCTCCAGCCGGGCGCGGGTGCGGGTGAGGGCGAGGAGGCAGCCGGTGGTGATGCCGAGCGCCAGCATGGAAGAGCCGCCGTAGGAGATGAAGGGCAGGGTCATTCCCTTGGTCGGCACGAGGTTGAGGTTCACGGCCATGTTGACGAGCGCCTGCAGGCCGAACTGGGCCGTGAGACCCACGGCCGCGATCTGACAGAACCGGTCGACCGCCTCGTGCGCGCGCCAGAGGCCACGGAGCAGGATCGCCGCGAAGAGGGCGGCGATCGAAAGGCAGGCGAGGATCCCGAACTCCTCGGCGGTCGCGGCGAAGACGAAGTCGGTGTGGGCGTCGGGGAGGTTGTACTTGACGATCCCTTCGCCCGGGCCGCGGCCGAACAGCCCGCCCGAGGCGACCGCCCGCAAGGCGCGCTCGATCTGGGTGAACTCGGCGGGCGGGGCGAGGTAGGCATCGACCCGCGCGGCCACGTGCGGGAAGAGCTCGTAGGCCGCGATGGCGCCTCCTACACCGATCCCGGCGACCGCACCCACGATCGGCCAGGGCAGGCCCGCGACGAAGAGCTGAAGGCCCGTGGTGGCGAGCACGATCGCCGCCATGCCGAGATCGGGCTGGAGGAGGAGGAGGCCGATCACCAGTCCCGTGAGCGCGAGGCTCGTGGCGGTCGCGGCCGGCCACGGGCGGCTCGCGGCGACCCGGGCGACCAGCACGACGAGGGCGGGCCTGGCGAACTCGCTCGGCTGGAGCTGCAGCGTGCCGATCCGGAGCCAGCGGTGCGCGCCGTTGATCTCGGGCCCGAACAGGAGCGCGAGCCCCATGAGCACGACGCCGAGCACGAACAGGCTTTTGGCGAACCGGAGCACACCCAAAGGCGACAGCAGGGAGCAGCCGACGATCAAGAGCGCCGCGGGCACGGCGAAGACCAGGTGGCGGAAGATGAAATAGTAGGGATCGTTGAAGCGCAGCATCGCCACGGGCGGGCTCGCGGCGAAGACGATCACGACCCCCATCGCCAAGAGCAGAAAGATGCCGGTGAGCAGGACGCGGTCGACCGTCCACCACCAGCTGCCGAGAAGCGAGCGGTCGGTCCGCGGGAAAACGCTGGTCATGCCGACGCCTCCACTCGGGAGGCGGCGATCCGCGTGTGCACGAGCTCGCGGAAGGCGTCGCCCCGGTGCTCGTAGCTCTCGAACTGATCGAACGATTTGCACGCGGGGGCGAGCAGCACGACGGCGTCCTGGCCGACGTCGCGAACGGCTGCGAGCGTGGCATCGAGCGCGCGCTCGAGCGTGCCGCAACGCTCGATCGGGACGAGGTCGCCGAGCTCGGCTTCGAGCGCCGCGGCTGCCTCGCCGATCAGGAACGCCTTTTCCACCCGGCCCAGGAACGGCCGGAGCGAGGCGAACCCGCCCGGGCCGGCTCGACCGCCCGCGATCCAGTAGATCCGCTCGAACGCGGCGAGGCTCTTGCTCGCGGCGTCCGGGTTGGTGGCCTTGCTGTCGTTGACGAACAGGATCCGACCGAGCCGACCCACCTCCTCCATCCGGTGCGGCAGGCCCGGGAAGCTCGGGAGACCGCGGACGGCTTCCTCGGGAGTGAGGCCGAGGGCGCGGACCGCGGCGTAGGCGCAGGCGAGGTTCTGCTGGTTGTGGGCACCCCGTAGCGCGCCCAGGCCCTCGAGCCGGGCGACCGCCCGCGCCGGGCCATCGAGCGCGTCGAAGAGCTCGTCGCGCACCACGCCCACCCCGTCCGCCGGGAGGCGGCCGACGCTCACGCGGATCGGATGGCGACCGGAACGCGCGAGCTCCTCGGCCACCGCGGCGCTGATCGGATCGTCGATCCCGACCACCGCCCGATCGGTGGGCCGTTGCGCGGCGAAGATGCGCTTCTTCGCCGCGGCGTAGGCCTCGAGGCTGCCGTGGCGGTCGAGATGGTCCGGGGTGAGGTTGAGCCAGACGGCGACCCGGCACGCGAGCGTTTCGACCAAGTCGAGCTGGAAGGAGGAGAGCTCGAGAACGAGCGTCTCGTCCTCCCCGCCGAGGACCAGGTCGAAGACCGGACGGCCGATGTTGCCGCCGAGCTGCGCCGGACGGCCCGCCGCGACCAGCAGGTGATGGACGAGCGCGGTCGTCGTCGACTTGCCGTTCGTCCCGGTGACACCGACGATCGGCCGTTCGCCGACGACCTCGGCGAAGAGCTCGACGTCGCCGGTGATCGGCACACCCTCGGCCCGGGCCGCTGCGACCAGGGGATGCGGGGCGGGGTGGTGGAGCGGCACACCCGGGCTCACGACCAGGGCGGCGAGGTCGGGCAAGTCGTCGATCGAGCCGGGCCAAGCGCCGAGCTCGAGGGCGCGCTGGAGCGCTGCGGGATCGTCGTCCCAGGCGACCACGTCGGCGCCCCCGGCGCGAAGCGCCCGCGCCACGGCGAGACCGCTGCGGGCGAGGCCGAGCACGCCCACCCGGCGATCGCGGAAACGGGTGAGGGCGGTGCGGATCGCGGGCACGGGTCGCCTCAGCGCAGCTTCAAGGTGGAGAGACCGACGAGCGCCAGGATCACGGCGATGATCCAGAAGCGGATGACGATCGTCGGCTCCTTCCAGCCTTTCTTCTCGAAATGGTGGTGCAGGGGCGCCATGGCGAAGACCCGCTTGCCGGTGAGCTTGAAGGAGACGACCTGGACGATCACCGAGACCGCCTCGAGGACGAACAGGCCGCCCACGATCGCGAGCACGAGCTCGTGCTTGACCGCAACCGCGATCGCACCGAGCGCGCCGCCGGTGGCGAGCGAGCCGGTATCGCCCATGAACACCATCGCGGGCGGCGCGTTGAACCAAAGGAAACCCAACGATGCGCCGATGATGGCGCCGCAGACCACGGCGAGCTCGCCCGTCCCGGCCACGTAGGGGATCCCGAGGTAATTCGAGAAGATCACGTTGCCCGCGAGATAGGCGATCAGCGCGAAGCAGGCCGCGGCGATCATCACCGGCACGATCGCGAGCCCGTCGAGCCCGTCGGTGAGGTTCACGGCATTCGATGCACCGACCATGACGAAGGCGGCGAAGAGCGGGAAGCCCATGCCGAGGGGGATCAAGAGATCCTTGAAGACCGGAACGGCCACGCTCGTGGCGAGCCGCGCATCGGTGAGCTTCACGAGCACGATCGCCGCGACGAGGCCGATCACGGTCTGACCCAAAAGCTTGAGCCGGCCGGGCAGCCCGCTGCTCGAGCGTTTGCTGACCTTGAGGTAATCGTCGAGGAAGCCGATCCCGCCGTAGCCCAAGGTCACGAGCAGCACGACCCAAACGAAACCGTTTTTGGGGTCGGCCCAGAGGACGGTCGAGACCGCCATCGCGATCAGGATCAGGACCCCGCCCATGGTCGGCGTGCCGGCCTTGGTCAGGATGTGACTTTCGGGCCCGTCGTTGCGGATCGGCTGGCCACCTTTTTGCGTGCGGCGCAGCCAGCGAATGAGGGCCGGGCCCAAGAGGAAGCTCACGACGAGCGCGGTCATCACCGCCCCGCCGGTGCGGAAGGTGATGTAGCGGAACAGGTTGAACCCGGGCACCGTGGGCGCGAGCGGGTAGAGGAGCTCCAAGAACATGCTCAGCCGGCCCCCGCCCGCTCGAGCGCCTCGACGATCCGGGCCATCCGACTTCCCAGCGATCCTTTCACGAGAACGACGTCACCCGGCCGCAGGGCTTCCACCACGCGCGGCGCCAACGCCGCCGAATCCTCCGCGTGCGCCCCCGAAAGCTCGGCCGGCAGCGCTTCGGCCAGCCGTGCCATCGACGGCCCGCAGGTGAAAACCCGCGCCACCCCGGCCGCCCGGAGCGGCTCGGCGAGGGCCGCGTGGAGCGCGGGGGCGTCGGCCCCGAGCTCCAGCATGTCGCCGAGCACGGCGATCCGGCGCCCGGGCTGCAGACCCAAAAGGGCGATCGCGGCCTTCATCGAGGCCGGGTTGGCATTGTAACTCTCGTCGAGCAGCAGGACCGTGCCACCCGGTACGGGAATCGACCGCTGCCGGCCGCGTCCCGCGGGCACCGCGAAGCTGGCGAGATCGGCCGCCGCGCGCTCGACGTCCGCGCCGAGCGCCTCGACCGCGGCCAGGACCGCGAGCGCGTTGGTGGCCCAATGGCCACCCGGGGCGCCGAGGCCGAGGCGCAGCCGGTGGCCGGCGCGCTCCACCTCGAGCTCGCTGCGGTCGGGGAAGAGGCGAGCGTCGATCAGCCGCCAATCGGCCCCCGGAGCCTCACCGAAGGTGACGATCCGGCGCACCCCCACCCGCTGCGCGGCATCGAGCAAGATCGGCAGCTGCGGGGAGTCGGCCGGCAGGATCGCCACGCCCCCTGGCTCCAAGCCTTCGAGGATTTCGGCCTTGGCCCGCGCGATCCCCTCGATCCCGGCGGCGAAATTGCCGATGTGCGCGGGCGCGATCGCGGTGATCACCGCGACCCGGGGGCGGGCCAACGGGACGAGCGCGCGGATCTCGCCCGCGTGGTTCATCCCGATCTCGACCACCGCCCAGGCTACGCACTCGGGCAGCCGCGCGAGGGTCAAAGGCACCCCCCAGTGATTGTTGTGGCTCGCGGCGCTCGCGTGACAGCCGCCCTGGCGGTCGAGGACGTGGCGGAGCGCCTCCTTGGTCCCGGTCTTGCCGACCGACCCCGTGACCGCGACGACCCCGGCCGCACTGCGCGCCCGCCCGGCCCGGCCGAGTGCCCAGAGCCCCTCGAGCGTGTCGCGGACGAGGAGGAGCGGGGCGTCCGGGGTGAGCCCCTCCGGCCGACGGTCCACCATCGCCGCGGCCGCGCCGCGAGCGAGCGCGTCCGCCACGAAGGCGTGGCCGTCGTGCCGCTGGCCGCGGAGCGCCACGAAGAGATCGCCCGGGGCGAGGCTGCGGCTGTCGATCGAGACACCGCTGGCACGCCACGCCGTCGTGACCGTGCCGCCGGTCGCTTCGGCGGCGGCTTCCGCGGTCCACGAGAGCGCGCTCACGGGGTGGCTCCCAAAAGCTCACGGACCACGGCCGCGTCGTCGAAGGGCAGGACCTGGTCGGCCACGAGCTGGTAGGTCTCGTGGCCCTTGCCGGCGATCAGGAGGACGTCACCGGGGCCGAGCCCCTCGAGGGCGGCGGCGATCGCCGCCCGACGATCGCCGATCTCGCGCGCCCGCGGGCAGGCCTCGAGGATCGCCCGGCGGATCGCGGCCGGATCCTCGCGGCGTGGATTGTCGTCGGTGACGATCACGCGATCGGCCCGTTCGGCGGCGATCGCCCCCATGAGGGGACGTTTGCCCGCGTCCCGCTCGCCACCGCAGCCGAAGACCAGGTGCAACCGGCCCGTGCAATGCGGCCGGAGGGCGTCGAGGGCTTGCCGGAGCGCGTCGGGCTTGTGGGCGTAGTCGACGTAGATCGCCGCTCCCGAGGGGTGGTCGGCCACGTGTTGCATCCGGCCCGGGGCCCCCTCGAGCGCGCCGAGCTCGGCCGCTGCGGCCTCGAGCGGCGTGCCCGTGGCGACCACGAGCCCGAGCGCGGCCAGAAGGTTGCGGGCCTGGAAGGCGCCCACGAGCCGGCTCTCGACCTCGACCCGGCGACCGTCGAGCTCGAGCAGGAGGTGCTGACCGGCGGCCCGGAGGTGCTGCCCGACGAGCCGCAAGCGGCGCGCCTGCACGCCGTAGTCGACGAGGGCGAGCGCTCGGTCGCGGGCGATCGCGGCGATCGTGGCGAACTCGGGGAGGTCCGCGTCGACCACCACCCCGCCGCCCTCGGGCACGAGTTCGGAAAACAGGCGGAGCTTGGCGGCGCGGTAGGCTTCCATGGTGCCGTGATAGTCGAGATGGTCGCGCGAGAGGTTGGTGAAGGCGGCGGCGGCGAAGCGGACACCGTCGACCCGACGCTGGTCGAGGGCGTGGCTCGACACCTCCATCGCCAGCCGTTCGACCGCGGCGCGGGCGAGTGCCGCGAGCTCGCGATGCAGCTCGATCGGGTCGGGGGTGGTGAGCGCACCCGGGCGGACGCCGTCGGGCGCGACGATGCCGAGCGTGCCGAGGCTCGCCGCCCGGTGGCCCAGCCGCTCCCAGAGCTGGCGGGTGAAACCCGCGACCGAGGTCTTGCCGCTCGTGCCCGTGATCCCGACCACGATCGCCGGCTGCGCGCCGAAAAATCGGGCGGCGATCCGGGCGAGCGCGGCGCGCGGGTCCGTGGCCACCAGGATCGGCACGCCCGGCGGCCGCTCGAGCAGGCGGTGATCGCCGAGCACGGCTACCGCACCGGCCGCCACCGCGGCTTCGACGAAGGCGAGACCGTCGGCGCGCGAGCCGGGCAGGGCCGCGAACAGGTCGCCCGGCCGCACCCGACGCGAATCGAGCGCGAGGCCCTCGACCTCGCGGTCGGGCCCGTGGAGCCGGGCGAGGTCAGCGGCGAGCATCGACAGCCGCAAGGCGCGGGCCTCCCGTGTCGAGCTGCGCAGTCGGCCGCATCGCCGCCCAACGTTCGCGGAAGCGGGCCTCGACCGCCGGATCGGAGGGCGGAACGCCCAGGAGCGGGCCGATCCGGGCGATGACCGAGGCGACCACCGGTGCCGCGACCTGCCCACCGTAGCGGGTCCCGCCCGAGGCGGCGGTGGCCTTCGGCTCGTCGACGATCGCGAGCACGAGATAGCGCGGCGCATCGAGCGGGAAGACGCCGACGAAGGAGGCGAGCACCGCACCGCGCCGGTAGCCCCCGCGGCCGGGCTTGTCGGCGGTGCCGGTCTTGCCGCCCACGAGATAGCCGGGCACGGCTGCCTTCTTGGCGGTACCCTCGGCGACCGTGAGCCACATCATCCAGCGCAGATCCTCCACCGTGCGGCGGCTCACCACGCGCGGTCCCGGCTCGAACGGCACGCCTTCGGGCCGCTTGAGCAGGGTTGCCCGTACGAGGGTGCCGTCACCCGCGAGCGAGGCCACCGCTTCCGCGAAGCGCAAGGGCGAAACGGCGATGCCGTGGCCGAACGAGACCGTCGCCGTCACCACGTCGGGCCAGGCGCGCTGGACCTGCGGGCGCGCCACCTCGAGGATCTCGAGCGGGGCCCGCTCGAACAGGCCCAGCCGACCGAGCATGGACTTCAAGGGCTCCGCACCGCCGGCGGCGAACACCATTTGCGCCGTGCCGATGTTCGAAGAATGCGAAAAGATCTCGGCCGCCGTATAGGGCCGGCGCGCGGCGCGGACGTCGCGGATCGTGTGCCGGCCGATCCGCAGCGCGGGCGGGATCTCGAAGCGCTGGCCCACGCGCACCCGGCCGCTGTCGAGGGCCGCGGCGTGGGCGATCACCTTGAAAACCGAGCCGAGTTCGTACGTGCCGCCGGTACAGCGGTTCTTGCGCTGCTCGGAGCGGGCCTTGCCACCCACGTTGGCATCGAAGTCGGGCAAGCTCACCAACGCCAGGAGCTCGCCCGTGCGGATGTCGAGCACGATGCCGCACGCGCCGATCGCGCGGAACTCGCGGAACGCCCGCGCGAGCTCGGCGCGCAGCGCCTCTTGGACCCGCAGATCGAGGCTCAAGGCGAGCTCGCGGGCCTGCCGCAGGGCGCTCAGCCGACCGTGGTCGAGCGCGTGCTCGACGCCGGCGAGGCCGCGATTGTCGATGTCCACGAAACCCAAGAGGTGGCCGGCGGCGTGACCCTTCGGGTAGACGCGGTGCTCGCTGGTCCGCAAGAGCACGCCCGGCAGGCCGGCCTCGAGAACCGCGAGCTGGACCGCAGGGGTGATCCGGTGCTCGACCCACTCGAACCTTCGGCCGGCCGCCTTGGCCTTGACGAGCCGCCGCTCGAGCGCGCTCGGATCGATGCTGCCCACGATCCGCGCCAGCCGCTCGGCCGTCCGCCGCGGGTCGCTCACGAGCAGCGGATCGACGGCGAGCGACGGGACCGGGACATCGGTCGCCAGGAGCTCACCGCGCCGGTCGAGGAGATCCGGCCGGCGGTGCGTCGTCGCGACGACGGGCGGCTCCGCGGCGGCTTCGGCGGTCCGTTCCTCGGGGGCGAGATGGAGGAGCCGCAGCCCGAGGCCGGCGAAGAGCAGGGCGAAGACCCCACCGACCAAGGCGAGCCGCCGCCGGCCGCTGCGCAGCGCCGGATCGGACGGCTCGAGCGATGGGTCGAGGGCGGACCAGCTCAAGGTCGGGGGCCTCCGGCCCGCGCCGGCCCGAGCCGCGGTGCGGGGAGCGGCTTGAACCGCAGCTCGATGGCCTCGCCGGCGTCCAGCTCGACGGTCAGACTCCGACCGGCGAACAAGAGGGCGGTGGCATCCGGCAGATCCTCGGTGCGCACGAGTCGGTCGGTCCGCGCCGGCTCGAGGCCGAGCTGCTGAGCCAGGGTGACGAGCCGCTCCGGCCGGGCGAGCCAGGCGAGGTCGGCGCGCAGCCTGCGGATCCGGCCCCGTTCTTCGGCGATCGCCCGCTCGAGCCGGGCGAGCTCGCGCTCGCGCTCGTGGACCACCCGCTTGAGCTCGAACACGCCCATCGCGGCGAGCAAGGCTGCGATCCCCACGGGCAGGGCCGGCCGAACGCTCATGCCGCCTTCCCGAGGGACCACGGCTCGCCTTCCGCCTCGGCGGGCGCTTCCGTGCGCGACGCCACCCGTAGCCGGGCCGAGCGGGCCCGGGGGTTGCGCGCGATCTCCGCGGGCGTGGGCGCGATCGGGCCGCGCACCGCCCAAACGAGGCGCGGCGGCCCGGCCTCCGGTGCCGGGGGTCGGTGGCGCGAGCCGGCCCGGCGACAGCCGCCGTCGCTCTCGACCCAGCGCTTGACCAAACGGTCCTCGCCGGAATGGAAGGTGACGACCGCGAGCCTCCCTCCGGGAACCAACAAGCGGGTCGCCGCGACGAGCAGCCGGTCGAGCTCGCCCGGCTCGTCGTTGACCGCCATGCGCAGCGCTTGGAAGGTCCGGGTCGCGGGATCGTGGTGGCCCGGCCGGCCGCCCTTGACCGCGGTCACGAGGGCCCGGAGCTCGCCGGTCCGGGTCAACGGCGCGCGCGCCCGCCGACGGACGATCGCCCGGGCGATCCGTCGCGCGTCGGGCTCGTCGCCGAACCGGGCGAGCAGCTCGGCGAGGGCCGCCTCGTCGAGACGGGCGAGCAGCTCGGCCGCGGTCGGCCCGTGCGGATCCATCCGCATGTCGAGCGGGCCGTCCGCTCGGAAGGAGAAGCCGCGGGCCGCGTCGTCGAGCTGGTCGGAAGAGAGGCCGAGGTCCGCCACGATTCCGTCGACCCGAGCGATGCCGGCCTCGCCCAACAGCCGTTCGAGCTCGCCGAAACGCCCCTCGAGGGGCAGGAGGCGGGGCTCCTCGCGGGCCAGCTCCCGAGCCCGGGCAGCGGCCGCCGGGTCGCGGTCGACCGCTACCACGCGGCCGACCGGTAGGGCGAGGAGTGCGCGGCTGTAACCACCGCCGCCGAAGGTGGCATCCACGTAGGTCCCACCCGGCCGGGGGTCCAACGCGGCGATCGCCTCGGCGAGCAGGACGGGAATGTGGCGGGGCTCGTTCACCGTGTTTTCCACAGGCGTTCTTCAACCTCTGGAAGAGCGGACCCCCGGACCCGCCGACGTTCGCGGAACCGCGCGCACCGTCCTCGGCTGGACGACCCGGTCGGATCCGCGGACCTCGACCGGTGGAAATCGTCTGGTGGCAAGACGAACGGTCGCCGGCTCGCCCGGTCCATCGCACCGCGGCGCGCGAATGCGTCGCCGGCAATGGCTCTCCTTTGACCCCCGAGCGAGGGCCCACGAAGATCGAGCTGCTCGCGCCCCGTCACGTCGTCCTCGGGACAGAGAATTCGGAACGGTCTCGATCCGATTACTTTCCGGGCAAGGAAGAAAGCATCGGATCTGTGGTCTTCATTGAACGGTACCCCGACCTTCCGTTCGGGTCAAGCCGCTTGCGCGGTTGTCGCCAAGCCTCTGTCAAGGCGAAATTCGAGGCAACAGAAAAGTTTTGTGGACAAGTCCGGGAAAAGTCTTGCGATCAACCCAAGGTTGTGCAACGGCGCGTTCCTGCCGCCCCGGAGCGGCGGCGAGGCGGCCTGTAAGCCGGGTTCTGTGCCCCGGGCCGAAGCCCGGGCGATGGCCATTCCTCTGGGACGCCCGTCGCCGGGCGCCTCGCGCGACCCACCCGGGCGACCGGCCGGGAACCGGCCGCGCGTCGACCGGAGCCGACGCCGTCGCCCCTACTCGGTCTTGCTCCCGGTGGGGTTTACCGTGCCGCCCCCGTCGCCGGGGGCGCGGTGCGCTCTTACCGCACCGTTTCACCCTGACCCGCAGACGGTCTCCCGTCCCGGCGGGCGGTCTGTTCTCTGTGGCACTGTCCCTGGGGTCACCCCCGCCGGGTGTTACCCGGCACCGTGTTCCCGTGGAGCCCGGACTTTCCTCCCCCGAGCGAACTCGGGAGCGGCCATCCGGCCGCCTCGCGCCGCATCCTTCACATGCTGCTTCGGGAGCCGCTCGGCAAGCCCGCGACCGCCTCGAGCAGGCCCATCGTCTCGGGATCGAGCCGGCCGTCGACCCGCCCCGGCCGGAACCGGCGCTGGAAGGCGGCGAGCATCGCCCGACGGGTTGGTGCATCGGCCGGCTCACGATAGCCGATCGCGGCCAAAAGCCGGCTCGCGACGGCGGGATCGGGCGGTCGCGGCACCGCGCGCTCCGGCCAGATCGCGAGCCCGGCGCGGGCGAGGCGCCGCCAGGGGAACCGCTCGCCGGGGTCGAGCTTGCGCTCCGGTGCCACGTCGCTGTGGCCGAGCACGCCCGCGGGCCCGATCGGCCAGCGCGCGAAGAGTTCGGCGAGGAGCGCCTCGAGCACCTCCAGCTGCCGGTCGGGGAAGGGCCGGAGGCCGTGGGCGTGGCCCGGATTGACGAGCTCGATGCCGATCGAGACGTCGTTGAGCCGCTCGCGGCCACGCCAGAAGCTCCGCCCGGCGTGCCAAGCCCGCTCGGCCTCCGGCACGAGCGACCAGAGCCCGCCGTTCTCCTCGATCAGGTAATGGGCGCTGACCGCCGCCGCCGGATCGCACAGCCGGTCGAGGGCGGCTGCGGCACCGCCCGCCATGCCGGTATAGTGCAGGATCACGAGCTCGATCCGCGCCGCCGCCGGCCGCGCGTCGCGGTTGGGCGAGCGCCGGACCCGCACGAAACCGATCAGAACCGATCCAAGAGCCGCTTGTAATAGTCGAGCTCGATCGGCGGGCGGTTGCGCTCGCCCGAGCGCCGGTAGAGCTCCTCGAGAACCTCGCGGGCGCGACCCAGATCCGCCTCCTCGGGCACGAGTTCGCCGCGCGGATCCCAGCCCCCGTCGTTGAACTGCGAGCGGCCCAAAGGATCGCGCGAGCGGCGGCCCTGGGCCAGAGGCTCGCGGCCGGGGCCGGGGCCCTGGTCCTGGCCCATCTGCTGCTGCATCTGCTCGAGCATCGCCTGGCCGCCCTGCTGCAAGAGATCGAGGGCTTGCGCCTGCGGCGGGGCGGCGCGGCCGGGGTCGCCCTCACCGAGCGCGTCGCGGGCCCTGCGCATCGAAAGCTCGGCCTGGCCGAGCTCGCGCGGGATCGGCATCCCCTGCTCGCCCATCCGCCGCATGAGCTCGCCGAGCGCCCGGCGCAGGCCCTCCTGCTCGGCGGCGGCGCGGCCGGGGGAGTCGGGTAGCGCATTCTCGGCCTCGCCACCCTCCATGGGCTGGCCCTCGCCCATCTGCCCCTGCCCCTGTTGCCCGCGCTGCCCCTGGCCACGCTGGCCGCGTTGACCCTGCTGCTGGCCCGGCTGGCGGCCACGTTGACCCTGCAGACCTTGCTGCCCCTGTCGGCCCTGCTGCCCCTGCGCGCCTTCCTGACGACGCTGCTGGTCACCCAAGGCCCCCTGCTGCATCCGGTGACTGCGATCCAACAGGTTGCGCTGCAGCTCGATCATCTTTTGCAGGTCGGACAACGCCTTCTGCTCGGGCGACTGGCGTTGCTGGCCGCGCGCCACCTGCAGGTTCTCGAGCATCTCGCGGAGCTGCGAGAGGAGCTGACGGGCCGCGTCGCGCTGGCCCGAGCGCATCAGCTCGCGGGCCCGGTCGAGCATCCGTTGCAGATCCTGCCGGTCGACCAGCCGGGAGGGGTCGACGGGCTGCATCGGCTGCTGCTCGCGGGCTGCCGGGTCCTGCTGCTCGGCCAAGGCCTGCCGGGCGAGTTCTTCGAGGAATCGGTCGAGTGCCTCTTGGAGTTCGGCCATCAGCCGCTCGAGCTCGGCATCGCTCGCTTGCTCGGCGAGCGCCCGCTCGAGCCGTTCCTGCAACGCCCGCAGCTCGCGCTCGGCCTGCGAGAGTGTGCCCTCCTCGATGAACAGAGCGATCTCCCACAAGAGGTCGATCACCGCGCGGCGCTGCTCGCGGGTCTCGGCGTCGCGGCTCCGCAAGGCCGCGATCCGCAGGCTCAACGGCACGGTGGCGCCGATCGCCGCGGCCGCCTGGGTCTCGGCGAGCGCCGCCAGCCGGCCGGCGATCTGCGGTTGCTGCTCCGGAGTGGCGACCAGCGCCTTGCGCTGCTCGATCACGGCGCGCGCGAGCGGGTTGCGGAACTGCCGTTCGGGCAGGACGACCTCGAGCGGGCCGCTCTTGCCCACCTGGCCGATCGAATCGACCGCCTCGAGGCGCATCCGGACCGGCAACCCGGCGAAGGGATGCGCCAACAGATCGCTGTACGCGGCCGAAGCGAACTTGCCGGGCTTCGGTTGGGTCTTGGCGAGCGGCAGCCGCTCGGTCTCCTCGGGCCGGCTCGCGGTGGCGAGTTCGAGGGCGATCTCGGCCACCCCGTAATCGTCGGCCGCCTCGAAGGCGATCCGCAGCACGCCCCGGTGGGTCTGCTTGGGCTCGTCGAGGAAGCTCACCGTGGGGGCGAGGTCGGGCACCACCTCGAGGGTCCAGCCCGCGAGCTCTTTCCCGTCGGGGCCGAGGATCGCGAGCCGGCCGGACTCGCCGAGCGTCGCCTTGGCCTCGCCGCTGCCCGGCCCGAGTGCGGTGAAGGCCAGCGGCTCGCTCCCCGGCACCGCAAGGCGCGCGGCGGTCGGGTCGAGCCCTTCCGGCAGGTGGTGGAGCTGGCCGAGCGCCTCGCTGCCGGCCGGCACGACGAGCCGGTCGGTGCTCCGCGTCTGGTCGGCCCCGAGCGGCGCCTTGCGGGTGTAGGCGGGAGGCGTGACCCAGAGCGACGCGGTGACCGCGGGCGGCGGCACCGTCTCGGCGACGGCCGGCGAGAAGGCGGCCCGAAGCCGCGCGCCGTACTCTCCGCGACCGTCGACGAGCGCCACCACGAGCAGGAGAAGAAGGGCCGCACGCAAGGCCCAAGGATCGCGCGCCGGGAGCGCCGAGCGTGGCGGGGCGAGACGCAGCCGGCCGACCAGCCGGGCGAGCCGCGCCCGGTGCGCCTCCCAGAGGGCCCGCGTGGCCGGGTCCGCGACCTCCTCGGGAAGCCGGTCGTCCAGCGCGCGCAGCGCCCGATGGGGGATCGCGCTGTCCCGCTCGAGCCGGGCGAGTGCGGCTTCCGGGCCGACGCCGCCGAACGCGCCGCGGGCCCGCCAGAGGGTGAGGGCGAAGCCGACCGCGAAGGCCGAGAGGCCCGCGACGTGGAGAAGCGGCGGCAGCCTGTGCCAGAGGTCGAGCAGGCTCACCGCGAGGAAGAGCCCGGCCACTCCCACCGCCGGCCAGATCGCGGGCCAGACCCGCTCCACGGCGACGACCACCCGGGCGAGCCGGACGCGCAGCTCGAAGCCACGCTGCAACCTCGGGTCGTCGCTCATCTAGATCTCTCCTGCTCGTCGCTCCCACCCCGCTCCTCGAGCCAGGGCGGGATCCGCTCGCTCGCCATCTGCTCCTCCGGCTCGCGCCGCGGACGGATCAGCGCGAACCGCTCGCCGTCGACCAGCACCTCGGCCGGCGACGGTCGGGAATTGTAGTCCGACGCCATCACCATGCCATAAGCGCCGGCGGTGCGGAACACCACGAGATCGCCCGGACCGAGCCGCGGCAGGCGATAATCTCGGCCGAAAATGTCCGACGACTCGCAAATCGGCCCGACCACGTCCATGCGCAAAAGCTCGTCCTCCGGCCGCGGCGCGCGCACGGGCGTAATCGCGTGCCGCGCGCCGTACATCGCCGGTCGAACGAGGGTGTTCATCCCGGCATCGAGCACGAGGAAGCGCCGGCCCCCGGCCTCCTTGAGGTAGATCACGGAGGCCAAAAGGCCACCCGCCTCGGCCACGAGATAGCGGCCGGGCTCGAGAACGAGCTCGAGGTCGAGTCCGCGCGTGGCGCGGCGCACCAGATCGGCGAAGGCACGCGGATCGGCCGGACCCTCCTCGCCGTAGCGCACGCCGAGCCCACCGCCGAGGTCGAGCCGCCGGATCGCGATCCCTTTTCCGCGCAGTTCCCGGATCAGCTCGACCGCCCGGCCGTAGGCCCGTTCGAAGGGGGCGAGATCGAGGATCTGCGAGCCGATGTGGAGATGGAGGCCGACGGGCTCGACCCCCGGCAGGGCCAGCGCCCGCTCGTAAAGGGCCGGGGCGTCGGCGAGGTCGATGCCGAACTTGTCCTGCTTGCGGCCGGTTGCGATCTTGTCGTGGGTGGCGGCCGCGACGTCGGGGTTGACCCGGAGCGCGATCGGTGCGTTGCGCCCCATCGCCGAGGCGATCGCCGCGATCCGCTCGAGCTCCTGCGCGCTTTCGACGTTGAGCTGGAAGATCCCTTCCGCGAGGGCGAGGCGGATTTCCTGATCGGTCTTGGCGACCCCGGCGAAGACGATCTTGGAAGCCGGCACCCCGGCGCGGCGGGCGCGCAGGATCTCGCCGCCGGAGACCGTGTCGGCGCCGGCGCCGAGGGCTGCGAGGGTGCGGATGACGGCCAGATTGTGATTGGCCTTCAAGGCGTAACAGACGAGCGGCGGGTCCGGTGCGAAAGCCTCGACCAAGGCCCGATAGCGGGCGCGGATCGCGTTCGCCGCATAGACGTAAAGCGGTGTGGCGAACCGTCGAGCGAGTTCGGCGAGCGGCACCGCCTCGCAGCAGAGCGCACCCTCGCGGTAGGAGAAGGGCTCGTCCAAGCGACCTCCGCGGTCCGTCCCCCGCACGGGGCTAGCACGCGGGTCGCCCGCGCAGAAGCGGCCGGGGCAGCGGCCCCGTCGCCGATCTCTCGAGCCCCTGCGAAACGGTCGGCCGCCTTGCCTCGTCCGGCCGAAGTCGAGTCTGCGTACTCTGGGGCGATCTATGATGCCGGGGGCTTGGCACTGCCGGGGTCGTGGCCGATGCTGGCGGTCGACGACGGTCGGCGTGGTCCGGCGCCGCGAGCGCGCTCGGAAGGACACACCCGAAGGGCGAGAGCCGTCCGCGTACTCGACGGCCCCGGGCATCGGTGGCACGAGAGGGTCGGGGACAGGGTGTCGGGTGTCCGTCGCGCGTGACCGTCGGGGAGGAACGTCGAGCCGGCGGTGACCGGGTGGGCGGTTTTGGCCCTTCGGGACGTCCGCGAGAACGGGCGCCGATCGGGGTCGACCGCATCACTCGTCGCCCGTCGTGCCCGGTCGAGCAGGAGCCGGCTTGGTGAACGTCCGCTTTTCGCGCTCGAGGCCCGTTCCGCCCGCCCGTAGCGTGCGCGCCTTGCCTGCTCGGATCGACCGAGATGCGCTCCTGGAGCCGGCCCGTACCGGAGCGGCCCTGCGGGTCGCCGCCGTCTGGGCGCGCGACTACGACGCGGCCCGCCCGATAGGGCGGGTCAACATCTGCCGTTTCCGCCGCCGCTGCCTCGAGGAGCGGCACACCACCTTGAACCTGATCGTGCCGAGCGTACTCGAGGGGGGCGTGGCGGGGCTCCTGCCGATCCTGCCCGCCGCCGGTCGCGCGCTCTTGCGGGGCGACCGCTCGCTGCAGGGCCTGCTGTTCGCCAACCGGCCGGCGATCGACCGGGCGCTCGCCGCCCTCGCCCGCTTCCGCCCCGACGTGCTGCTGGTCGACTCGGTGCGGCTCCTCGACCTCGTGCTGGCGGTCCGCCGCGCCTTCCCCGGTCTGCGCATCGTCGTTGACATGGACGACCTTCTCTCCCGGCGGATGGCCGAGTGGCTGGCGATCGGCCAAGGTATCGGGCTGGGCTACCTGCAAGAGAGCGTGCCCCGCTGGCTGCGCGGGCTTCTGGGCCTCGGCTGGATCAGCCGGGCGATCACCGCCCACGAGCGCGATGCCTTGGCCCGCGAGGAGATCGAGCTGTCCGGCCGGGTCGACGCGGTCGCGCTGATCTCCGATCAAGAGGCCCGGCTGCTCGAGGAACGGCTCGCCGAGCATCCCGAGATCGTCCCGCCGACGGTCGCCACGCTGCGGCCGCCCTGGCGGGCCGAGCGCGAGCTGGCGCCGCTCGACGGCCGGTTGCGCTTCGTTTTCGTCGGCAGCGACCGCCTCCTCCAGAACCGCGCCACCATCGATCATCTGATCGAGCTGTGGCGCACGCTCCGTCCGCCGCGACCCCTCGTGATCTACGGCGAGCAATCACGCCGCGTGGCGGATTTGCCGCCCGGGGTCGAGCTGCGGGGATGGACCGACGATCTCGATCAGGTCTACGACGGCCGTTCGATCCTCTTGGCCCCGACCTTCGTGCGCGGCGGTGTGAAAACGAAGATTTTGGAAGCGCTCGCCTTCGGCTGTCCGGTTTTGGCCAACGACGCCGCCTACGAGGGTATCGTCGCCGAGCCTCCGGCGCTCGGTTTCGACCGCGATGTCCTACCCTGCCTGCTCACCGAGCCGGAAGCGTTCCGCTCCGAACTTCTCGCCCAGACCCGATCGCTGCGTCTGGAGATCGCCTCACGGTTCGCCGAGCCCTTGGTGGTCGAGGCCCTCGAGCGGCTCCTCGATCCCCGGCCAGCCCTCCACCTGGTCCCGCAGTCCGCTTGAGCGGGGCTGACCACACCCGGCACGCACGCCCACGGAGCACCGGGCGACGGGCTTCCGTTCGCGTAACTCCGAGCGCACCCGCGTCCGCCGTGGTGGGGGATCCGCCCCACAACGCACGCTCCCTCGTCGACGACACGCTCGAATCCGCCTAAACGTAGCCCTCATGACGTCCTCACCCGCGCGACGACCGGCTCCTTCCGCCGCCCCATCCGGCAGCGGAGCGAGATCTCTTCGCCACCTGCGTTCCGGCCTTCTCGATGCGTTCGAGACCCTGCTGCCGCGGCTCGCCGCGCGGCTCCGGGCCGACCGCCACCTGCGCAGCGGCGAGCCGGAGCTCCGGCTCGTCCCCGCCCTGTCGATGCCGGATCGACTCTCGATCGACGTCGGCGCCAACCACGGAATCTACGCGGTGGTGATGGCCCGCCACGCTTCCCGCGTGCTCGCCATCGAGCCGAACCCCGTGCTCGCCCGGTCGCTGCGCCGCGCGCTCCCGCGCCGGTGCGACGTTCTCTGTTGCGCGCTCTCCGACAGGAAGGGTAGGGCCGAACTCCGCGTCCCCCGGGTCGACGGCGAGGCGAACCGTTACCTCGCGACTCTCGACCAGGACGTCGCCGATCCGGCCGAGGTCCACGAGGTCGAATTGGCGCGCCTCGACGACTGTGCCCACGAGCCGGTCGGGTTCGTGAAGATCGACGTCGAGGGCCACGAGCTCGCCGTGCTGCGCGGCGCCGATCGCGTCCTCCGCGAGGACGGGCCGAACCTCCTGATCGAGGCCGAGGAGCGCCATCGGCCGGGGGGCGTCGCGGAGGTGGCCGGGCTGCTCGCCGCCTACGGCTATCGCGGCCTGTTCAGGGACGGGCCGCAGTTGCGCCCGATCGAAACGTTCGACCCGGCGGTTCACCAGGATCCGCGCAACCTCGGCCACGGCCCGGGGCGGATCGGGCGCTACGCCAACAATTTCGTCTTCACCCGCGATCCCGCGCTCTACCGGCGGCTGCAGGCCGAACCCGTGCTCCTCGGCTGAGCGGGCCCGTCGCTCCGTGACCTTGGGCGCTCCCCGCGGGACCCGCGGAGGGCACCTCGCTCACCCTCTCCAAAAGAGCGGCGTGAAGAGCACGAGGACGGTGAACAGCTCGAGCCGGCCCAAGAGCATGGCCGCCGAGAGCACCCACTTGGCGGCCTCGGGCAGGTCACCGAAATGGCCCGCGGGCCCGATGATCGGACCGAGGCCCGGGCCGACATTGGCGAGCGCCGTGACCGAGGCGGACATCGCCGTCAGATAATCGAGACCGAGTGCCGCGAGCGCACCGGCCACCACGGTGAAAGTGAGCGCGAAGAGGAAGAAGAACGCCATCACCGAGATCGCCGTCTCCTCGCCGATCGCCCTGCCGTTGTAGGTCATCCGGAAGACCGCGCTGGGCTGGACGAGACGGGCCATCTGCATCCGGGCGACTTGATAAAGGACGACGAAGCGGAACATCTTGATCCCGCCCGTGGTCGAGCCGGTACAGCCACCCATGCATTTGAGAAAAAAGAGGAGGATGACGGGAAAGGTGCCCCAGAGTCCGTAATCGGTCGAAGCGTAACCCGTCCCGGTCATGATCGAGGTGGCGGTGAAGGCGGCCGAGCGCAGCGCATCGAGCGGTGCCGCCCCGTGCTCCCGGATCAGCCAGGCGGTCAGGAGCAGCGAAGCGACGACCAGCACGGCCAGGTACCACTGGACCTGGACGTCGCCGACGAGGTGGCCCGGTCGCCCACGCAATGCCTGCAGGTAGAGAACGAACGGCACCCCGCCGGCGGTCATGAACAGGGTCGCCGCCCATTCGATCGCCGGGCTCGCGAAATGGCCGATCGACGCGTCGTGGCTCGAATAGCCGCCGGTCGCCACCGTGGTCATCGCGTGCACCG
The DNA here is from genome assembly GCA_023512415.1 of Geminicoccaceae bacterium. GTDB lineage: Bacteria > Pseudomonadota > Alphaproteobacteria > Geminicoccales > Geminicoccaceae > JANXAZ01. The sequence continues at coordinate 30,725 of JAILZQ010000006.1, forward strand.
CGGCATCGAACAGGCTCATGCCGAGCCACCAATAGGTGGTCAGGCAGGCGGTCGTGAGCGCGAGATAGAGCCCGCCGATCGCCGAGGCGATCTGGGCGCTGCGCGGCAGGACCTTCTCCGAGCGGTCCGAACTTTCGCTGCGGAAGAGCTGCATGCCGCCGACGCTCAGCACGGGCAGGATCGCCACCCCGGTCACGATGATCCCGATCCCGCCGAGCCACTGGAGGATGGCGCGCCAGAGCAGGATCCCGGGTGGCGCCGAATCGAGCCCGGTGATCACCGTCGAACCGGTCGTCGTGATGCCGGAGACCGCCTCGAAGACAGCATCGGCGATCGACAGCCCGAGCCCCGAAAGGGCCAAGGGAACGGCGGCGAACGCCGCGAGCAGGGTCCAGGCCAAGGTCGTCAGCATGAACACCTGGCGCATGGTCAAGGGGGTGACGTCGGCGCCGCGGTTGGCCAGCACGAGGGCCGCCCCCACGAACAGCGTGACCGCGGCCGAGACCAGGAAAACCTCCCAATCCTCGTGTCCGACCGAGAGATCGGCGAGCATGGGCACGAGCATGGCGAGCGCCAGCCCGATCAGCAGCAGGCCGCAAATGTGCAGGAGCGGACCGAGCTCGAGGCCGGCGAAGCGGCCCCGCGGCGCTCGCACCGGACCGCCGGCCGGCGGCCGACGGGTCCTCCGCCGGGTGAGCGCTCTCAGGGCGATCGCTCCCTCGGTTCGGCGCGCCGGTCGGCCTCGCCCCGCGGGCGGAGCCCCGCGGTCGCAGCGGGCGCGTCGCGCGCGCGGAGTTCGGCGCGGCGGACTTTGCCGGTGGCGGTCACCGGGAGGCTGTCGGTGAAGGCGATCTCACGCGGATATTCGTGCGCGGCGAGCCGCTCCTTCACGAAGGCCTGGATCGCCGCGGCCAAAGCGTCGTCCGGGACGACGCCGGGCTGCGGCACGATCCACGCCTTGACCCGCTCGCCGCGGAGCGGATCGGGCACACCCACGACCGCGCAGAGCGCCACCGCCGGATGGCGCATGAGGCAATCCTCGATCTCGGCCGGACCGATCCGGTAACCGGCCGAGTTGATCACGTCGTCCTCGCGCCCGAGATAGGTGAAGTACCCTTCCGTGTCGGTGCGGCCGAGATCGCCGGTCAGCAGCCAATCGCCCGCGAACTTGGCACGGGTGGCCTCGGGCTGGTTCCAATAGCCCAAGAACATCACGGGGTCCGGCCGGCGCACGGCGATCACGCCGACCTCGCCGGGCGGCAGGGGACGGCCTTCGCCGCCGAGCACCGCCACGGTGTGGCCGGGCACGGTGCGGCCCATGGACCCGGGTCGCGGTGGGAACAGGGCCCGGCAGGAGGCGACCACCAGATTGGCCTCGGTCTGCCCGTAGAACTCGTTGACCGGGCAGCCGAAGGCCTCTTCGGCCCAGAGCCGCGTCTCCTCGCCCAGCCGCTCACCACCCGTGCCGATCGAGCGCAACGTCACCCCGGCTTCGCGCGGCCGCACCCCCGCCCGGCGCAGGAGGCGCAGCGCCGTCGGCGGCGCGAAGACGTTGCGTACCCCGTGCCGGGCCACGAAGGCGACCGCCGCTTCCGGGTCGAACTTGCCGGCTCGACCCGCGACCACGGGAACGCCGAACCAGAGCGACGGCAGGAGCACGTCGAGCAGGCCGCCGATCCAGGCCCAGTCGGCCGGGGTCCAGAACCGGTCGTCCGGCTGTGGGAACAGCTCCTGGGGTAGCTGCACCCCGGGCAGATGACCGAGGAGCACCCGATGGGCGTGCAGCGCGCCCTTGGGCTGACCGGTCGTCCCCGAGGTGTAGATCAGGAGGGCCGGGTCCTCGGCGAGCGTGTCGACCGTGGGATCCTGCTCCCCGGCGCGCTCCAGGGCCGGCCACAGGGCCTCGGCCGGTGGTGCTGCCGGCTCGACGGTCCAGATCCGCTCGAGCGCCGGCAACGCCGTGAGCAAGGGCCGCACCTTCTCGAGCCCGGCCGCGTCCGTGACGAGGCCGCGGGCGCCGCTGTCCGTGAGCCGGAAGGCGAGCGCCTCGGGGCCGAACAGCGTGAACAGCGGCAGCGCGACCGCACCCAGTCGGTAGGCCGCCAGATGGGCGAGCAGCGTCTCGACCCGTTGGCCGAGCAGGATGGCGAGCCGGTCGCCGCGGCCGATGCCGGTGGCAGCCAGGAGGTTGGCCAGGCGCAACGACAGCCGGCGGAGTTCGGCGAAGCTCCAGCGGCGCGCCGTCCCGTCGGGCAGCTCCTCGATCAGCGCCGTGCCATCGGGGCGCGCCGCGGCGTGCCGGTCGATGCAACCTCGGGCGATGTTGAAACGCTCCGGGATCGCCCAGCGGAACCGGGCCGCGATCTCCTCGAACGTCCGACCCTCGGGCAGCATGGCTCGCCGAGCCTCCCTCGCGCGCCGCGCTTCACCGGCTGTTTACCACGGCGTGCCAGCATGGCACCAAACGGTTCGAGCGATGGGCGGGAGATATGCTCCGATGCGCAGGGCCTTGATCACCGGCGTCACCGGCCAGGACGGCGCCTACCTCACCGAACTCCTGCTCGGCAAAGGTTACGAAGTGCACGGGATCAAGCGCCGCTCGAGCTCCTTCAACACCGGCCGGATCGACCATCTCTACGTCGATCCGCACACCCCGGGCGCCCGCTTCAAGCTGCACTATGGCGACCTCACGGATGCCACCAACCTGATCCGGATCGTCCAAGAGGTCCAGCCCGACGAGATCTACAATCTCGCCGCTCAAAGCCACGTCAAGGTCAGCTTCGAGACGGCCGAGTACACCGCCAATGCCGACGGCATCGGCACGCTCCGCCTGCTCGAGGCGATCCGCATCCTCGGCCTCGAGAAGAAGACGCGGTTCTACCAGGCCTCGACGAGCGAGCTCTACGGCGCCTCGCCGCCGCCGCAGAACGAGGAGACCCCGTTCCGGCCGCAGAGCCCTTACGCCACCGCCAAGCTCTACGCTTACTGGATCACCCGGAACTATCGCGAGGGCTACGGGTTGTTCGCCGCCAACGGCATCCTCTTCAACCACGAGAGCCCGCTGCGCGGCGAAACCTTCGTCACGCGCAAGGTGACCCGCGGCGTAGCGGCGATCGCCCTGGGCCTGCAGGACCGGCTCTGGGTCGGCAACCTCGAGGCCAAGCGCGACTGGGGCCACGCCCGCGACTATGTCGAAGGCATGTGGCGCATCCTCCAGCACGACGAACCGGAAGACTGGGTGCTCGCGACCGGCGAGGCCCATTCGGTCCGCGAGCTGGTCGAGCGGGCCTTCGCCGAGGTCGGGATCGAGCTCGTCTGGCGCGGAGCCGGGGTCGAAGAGAAGGGGCTCGACCGGCGCACGGGCCGCGTCCTCGTCGAGGTCGACCCCCGCTATTTCCGACCGCTCGAAGTCCATCATCTCGAGGGCGATCCGAGCAAGGCCCGCGCGAAGCTCGGGTGGCGCCACCGGACCAGCTTCGCCGAGCTCGTGGCCGAAATGGTCCGAGCCGACCTCCGGGCAGTCCGGCGCGAAGCCGAGGCGCAGGGCCGTCGCCTCGACCGCGCCGCGGAGTGAGCCGGGTGGTGGACCGCGTCCCCTTCCCGCTCGAGGGCAAGCGGGTGTTCGTGGCCGGCCATCGCGGCATGGTCGGCAAGGCCCTGGTCCGTCGCCTCGCCCGGGAGCCGGTCGAGATCGTGACCGCCGGTCGCGAGGAGCTCGACCTCACCCGCCAAGCCGAGGTCGAGGCCTGGTTCGAGCGCAACCGGCCGCAGGTCGTGATCCTCGCCGCGGCCAAGGTCGGCGGCATCCTCGCCAACGCCTCCTACCCGGTCCACTTCCTCGAGCAGAACCTGCTGATCGAGGTCAACACGATCCGCGCGGCTTTCCACTTCGGCGTCGAGAAGCTCCTCTTCCTCGGCTCCTCCTGCATCTACCCCAAGCACGCCCCACAGCCGATCCCGGAGGAGGCGCTGCTGACCGGCCCGCTCGAGCCCACCAACCAATGGTACGCGATCGCCAAGATCGCCGGGCTCGAGCTCTGCCGCGCCTATCGCCGCCAGCACGGCGCCGACTTCGTCGCCGCCATGCCGACCAACCTCTACGGACCCGGCGACAATTGGGACCTCGCCTCGAGCCACGTCGCCGCCGCCTTGATCCGCAAGGCGCACGAGGCGAAGGAGCGGGGCGAGCGGGTGCTCGAGGTCTGGGGCACCGGCACCCCGCTGCGCGAGTTCCTGTTCGTCGACGACCTCGCCGATGCCTGCGTCTTCTTGCTCCGCCGGTACAGCGACGACATCGCGCTCAACGTCGGCTCCGGCCAGGAGGTCGCGATCGCCGAGCTCGCCCGGCTCGTGTGCGGGGTCGTGGGCTTCGAGGGCGAGCTCCGATTCGATCCCACCAAGCCCGACGGCACGCCCAGGAAGCGCCTCGACACGCGCCGGCTCGAGGCGCTCGGCTGGCGCGCCTCGACCCCGCTGCGCGAGGGCCTCGCGCGGGCCTACGCCGCCTTCCTCGCGGAGACCCGCGACCGGCCGTCGCTGTGACGTCGCTCGGGCTTGAACCCCGCCGCGTTCCTCCGGAAGCTCGGGGGAACGGTGCGAGGTGGGGAGTGCCGGCCATGATCGACTACGAGGCCCGGTTCGCGGAAGCGGTCGAGCGGGTGCGCCGCGAGGGCCGCTATCGGATCTTCGCCGAGCTCGAGCGGATCGCCGGCCGGTTCCCCACCGCCCGACTGTACCGTGACGGTACGGTCCGCGAGATCACGGTCTGGTGCTCGAACGATTATCTCGGCATGGGCCAGCACCCGGCCGTGCTCGAGGGCGCCGTGGACGCGATCCGCCGCTACGGCTCGGGGGCGGGCGGGACCCGCAACATCTCCGGCACCACCCATCTCCACGTCGAGCTCGAGAAGGCCCTGGCGGCGCTGCACGGTAAGCCCGCGGCCCTCCTCTTCACCTCGGGCTACGTGGCCAACGAGGCCACCCTGTCCACCCTCGGCAAACTGCTGCCCGGCTGCCTCATCCTGTCCGACGAGAAGAACCACGCCTCGATGATCGCCGGGATCCGCGCCTCGGGGTGCGAGAAGGCGATCTTCCGCCACAACGACCTCGACCACCTCGAGTCGTTCTTGAAGGCGCAGCCGCTCGACCGACCGAAGCTGATCGCCTTCGAGGGCGTCTATTCGATGGACGGGGATTTCGGGCCGGTCGAGGCGATCTGCGATCTGGCCGACCGCTACGGCGCGATGACCTATCTCGACGAGGTCCACGCCGTCGGGCTCTACGGCCCCAAGGGTGGCGGCATCGCCGACCGCGACCGGGTCGCCGAGCGGGTGACCGTGATCCAGGGGACGCTCGCCAAGGCGATGGGCTGCATGGGCGGCTACATCGCGGGCTCGGCCGCCCTCGTCGATGCGATCCGCAGCCACGCCGCCGGCTTCATCTTCACCACTTCCCTCGCACCGGCCGTGGCCGGTACCGCGCTCGCGAGCCTGCGCGTGCTCACGAGCGAGGAGGGCGTCCGGCTGCGCGCCCGGCACCAGGAGCGGGCCGCCACGCTCAAAGCCCGGCTCGCCGCCGTGGGCGTGCCGGTGATGCCTTCGCCCTCGCACATCGTGCCGGTCATGGTGGGCGATCCCGTGGCCTGCAAGGCCGCCTCCGACCGGCTCCTCGACGCCTTCGCCATCTACATCCAGCCGATCAACTACCCGACCGTGCCGAAGGGCACCGAGCGGCTGCGGATCACACCCACGCCACTCCACGACGATCGCTCGGTGGACCGGCTGGTCGAGGCGCTCCTCGCGGTCTTGCCGGCCCGCTCGCTCGCCCGCGCCGCCTGATCGTCACGCGCCCGTCACCGAGCGCCGCCAAGCCTCCCACCGGCGGAAGCGGGAGGAGGTGAGGATGCGGCGCACGGATCTGGTCGCGGTTTCGTTGCTCGGGTGGGGTGTGGGCCTGCCGGCCTTGGCCGGGCCGATGATCGAGCTCTACCGGAGCGACGATCCCCAGCTCCGGCTCGGCAGCGTGACCTTCGAGGGCGGTAAGACCCTCGAGCTCTCGGTCGGCATCGGCTCGGCCGCGTTCCGCCGCGCCGACGCCCCGGACGGCGTCTTCGTGACCTTGTCCGACCGCGGGCCCAACTTCCCCTGCGGCGAGGCCAAGGAAATCGCTGGCGTCGACGGCGAGAAGCTCTGCGCCGGCATCAAGGGCGGCCGGATCTACGCGCAGCCCGATTACAGTCCGACCATCTACCGGATCCGGGTCGAGGAGGGCGGCTTCCGCGTCCTCCAGGCGGTCCCGATCACCGACCGCGAGGGGCGCCCGGTGACGGGCATGCCCAACCCGCTCACCATGGCCACCACCGAGACCCCGGTCGACGCCCGCGGGCGGAAGCTCGAGCCGCGCGCCGCGGCGATCGACGCCGAAGGGATCGTCGAGCTCTCCGACGGGACCTTCTGGATCGGCGAGGAGAACGCGACCTCGATCCTGCACGTGGCGGCCGACGGCAAGGTGATCCGCCGCCTCGTCCCGGCCGGGACCGAGGGGGACTTCGCGGGCGCGGGCTACCCCGTGGAGGGGAAGCTGCCCGCGATCCTCGCCAAGCGCCAGCTCAACCGCGGGATCGAATCGATGGCGGTGAGCCCGGACGAGCGGTTTCTCTGGTTCGTCGTCCAGAACCCGCTCGCCAACCCCGACGCCAAGGCCTACCAAGCGGCCCGCAACACCCGTCTCTTCCGCTACGACCGGCAGGAGGACCGGCTCGTGGGCGAATACGTCTACGAGCTCACGCCGATGGCCGAGTTCAAGGGCGAGGAGAGCAAGGCCCAGAGCACCGCGCGGATCTCCGAACTCCTCGCGCTGGATGCCGACCGGCTCCTGCTCGTCGACCGCACCGAACGGACGACCAAGATCGTCCTGATCGACACACGCGGCGCCACCGACATCTTGGGCTCCAAGTGGGACGACCCGGCGGCCGCCCCCTCGCTCGAGCAGGTCGCGCTCGCCGAGGCGGGGATCGTGCCGGTCGGCAAGAAGCTCGTCCTCGATTCGAGCGCGCATCCCGAACTGCCGAGCAAGATCGAGGGCATGGCCTTCTTCGCCGACGGCTACTTGATGCTGATCAACGACGACGATTTCGGCATCGACGGCCGGCGCACGGTGATCGCCCGGGTCCGCGGCCTCGATCTGCGCTGAGCGACGGCACGCGGGCGGGGGCTCGCGGCACGCCGCCCGGCTCAGGCGGCGGCGCGTTCGGGATAGAGCGAGAGGAGGCCGGCCTCGCTCGCCCGGCACACGCCCCGTTCGGTGACGAAGGCCGTGACGAGGCGCGCCGGGGTCACGTCGAACGCCCAATTGCCGCAGGGGCTGCCGTCGGGGGTGATCCGCACGGTTTCGATCCGGCCGTCACGGGTCCGCCCGGAAACGAGCGCGAGTTCCTCGCCCGCGCGCTCCTCGATCGGGATCGCCGAGCCGTCCGCGAGGCGCCAATCGATCGTGCTCGACGGCAACGCGACGTAGAACGGCACGCCATTGTCGAACGCTGCCAAGGCCTTGAGATAGGTGCCGATCTTGTTGGCGACGTCGCCGTTGGCGGCGACCCGGTCGGTGCCGACGAGGCAGAGATCGACCATCCCCCGGCGCATCAGATGGCCGCCCGCATTGTCGGCGATCACCGTGTGCGGCACGCCCTCTTGGCCGAGCTCGAAAGCGGTGATCGCCGCTCCCTGGTTCCGGGGCCGGGTCTCGTCGACCCAGACGTGGACGGCGATCCCCGCCCGATGGGCGAGATAGATCGGGGCGGTCGCCGTGCCCCAGTCGATCGTCGCGAGCCAGCCGGCGTTGCAATGCGTCAAGATATTGACGGGCTCGCCCCGCCGTTTGCGCCGCGCCGCGGCTTCGATCAGCGGCAGGCCGCGCTCGCCGATCGCCCGGTTCACGGCGACGTCCTCCTCGCAGATCGCCGCGGCCTCGGCATAGGCCCGCGCCTCCCGCTCGCCGGGTGCGAGAGGTGCGAGGACCGTGCGCATCCGCTCGAGCGCCCAGCGCAGATTGACCGCGGTCGGGCGGGTCGCGCCGAGCGTCGCACACGCTTCGTCGAGCGCCGCATCGGAAGGGTCGGCGCGCATCGCGAGGGCGACGCCGTAGGCCGCGACCGCCCCGATCAACGGAGCGCCGCGGACCTTCATCGCGCGGATCGCGTGGGTCGAATCGGCGAGCCGCTCGAGGGTGAGGACCGGCAGCTCGTGGGGCAGCCGCGTCTGATCGAAGGTCAGGACGGTCCGACCGTCTTCGGCGAGCCAGACGGTCCGCCGATGCTTTCCGCCGATCCGCATGCTTGGCTCCGCGATTTCGACCTGGCCGCTCGCACGGCGATGGCGCTCAAAGGCCTTGCTTCCTCTAAACTGCCGGTTTATAGGAATTCGCACCGATAACGAGGAGTAGAAAAATGCGTCCCGTCCTGCGCCGTGGGTCGACGGGCCACGAAGTCACCCGTCTCCAAGAGCTCCTCGCCGCGGCCGGCTTCCCGCCCGGCCCGATCGACGGTCGCTTCGGGGCGGCCACCGAGGCCGCGCTCGTGGCCTTCCAGCGCGCCCACGAATTGTTGGCGGACGGCGTGTGCGGACCCGTGACCTGGGCCATGCTGATCGAGGGGCGGCCCGGCAAGCCGGTCCCCGTGCTGGCCCGGGTCGACGTCGAGTTCACCGCCCAGCTCTTCCCCTTCACCGCACTCGACCCGATCGCCCGCAACTTGCCGCACGTCAAGGCCGGCCTCGCGGCCGCGGGCCTGGTCGACAAGCCGATGGTCCTGGTCGCGCTCGCCACGATCCGCGCCGAGAGCGAAGGCTTCGAACCGGTCGACGAGGCCATCTCGCGCTTCAACACCTCACCGGGTGGCCGACCTTTCGATCTCTACGACCACCGCGCCGACCTCGGCAACGAGGGGCCGCCGGACGGCGAGCGCTTCAAGGGCCGCGGCTTCGTCCAGCTCACCGGGCGGGCCAATTACGAGCGGACGAGCCGCAGGCTCGGCCTCGGCGACCGGCTGTTACGCGAGCCCGAACTGGCCAACGAGCCGGCTACCGCCGGGGCGATCCTGGCCTCGTTCCTCGCCGAGCGGCAGCTCGCCATCAAGGAGGCGCTCCTCGAGGGAGACCTCCGCCGGGCGCGCCGGCTGGTCAACGGCGGCTTGCACGGCTTCGAGCGGTTCCGCGACGCCTATCGACGGGGCGAGCGGCTCGTGGCCGATGCCGTCTGGACGGTCCGGCCGGAGCGCCCCCTCGCCGCCTGAGCCGAGCCTCAACGCCGCCGGTGCGGCGGCAGGATCTCGACCTTTTCGGGCCGGACCTCGATCTCGCGCTCCCAGGTCTCGACCCGGAGCTCGCCCGTCCGGCCGACGGGCGGGGCCTTGCGCCCGGCGAGCCAACGCATGACGAGCCCGGCCCCGAGGGCCACCGGGAAGATCAGGAGGAAGAGCACGCCCGCGAGCACCGTGAGGACCACGGCGAGGGCGAGTGCCGCGGCGAGGGCCACGATCTCGCGCCAGCCCAGGAGCCGAAGGAGGCTCCAAGGCGAGCCGCTCGCGATGGTGATCCGCTCGCGCAGGCGCGTGTCCCGTTCCATGACCTTGAGATGGCCCCGCCGCGGCGCCGGGGCAAGGAGCCCGCGCGCCGATCGCGTCAATGACGCTCGCGCGTGGCGGTGAAGCGGACCTTCGGGAAGTCCTCCTGGACCCGGGCGAGGTCCCAGGCGTTGCGGGCGAGGTAGACCGGCTCGCCGTCGCGGTCGCGGCCGATCGAGCTCTTCTTGGCGAGCAGGAGCTTGTCGAGCTCCTTCGGATCGTCGGCGGCGCACCAGCGGGCGGTCACGTAGGGGGCCGTCTCGAAGTCGATCGGCAGGTCGTATTCGGCGGCGAGCCGCGTTCTCAAGACATCGAGCTGGAGCCGGCCGATCACGCCCACGATCCACTCGGCCCCGATCTCGGGGCGGAACACCCGGACCACGCCCTCTTCCGCCATGTCCTCGAGCGCCTTCTTCAAATGCTTGGCGCGCATCGGATCGCCGAGGCGGACCCGCATCAAGATCTCGGGGGCGAAGTCCGGCAATCCGGTGAACCGGATCGGCTCGCCCTCGCTCAAGCTGTCGCCCACCCGCAGCTGGCCGTGGTTCGGCAGGCCCACGATGTCGCCCGCATAGGCCTCCTCGACGAGCGCCCGCTCGCGGGCGAGGAAGAAGATCGGGGCGGCGGTGCCGACCGGTTTCCGCTCGCGGGTCGCCACGAGCTTCATGCCGCGGGTGAAGCGACCCGAGCAGAGCCGCACGAAGGCGACCCGGTCGCGGTGCCTGGGGTCCATGTTCGCCTGGACCTTGAAGACGAAGCCCGTGACCCGGGGTTCGCCCGGCTCGACGAGCCGTTCGGCCGCGGGCTGCGGCCGCGGCGGCGGGGCGGAGCGGGCCAGGAAGTCGAGCAGTGCCCGAACCCCGAAGGTCCGCAAGGCACTGCCGAAGAAGACCGGGGTCAGGTGCCCCTCGCGATAGGCCTCGGCGTCGAAGGCCGGCAGCGCACCCTCCACGAGCTCCATCTGCTCGTCGAGGAGCTGGAGCTGCTCGACCGGCACCCGCTCGAGGAGCTCGGGCGTGCCGCGCTCGAGCGGCCGTTCGGGTACCGGCCCGGCGTCGGGGTCGAACAGCAGGACCTCGCGGCGGCCGCGGACGGCGCAACCCTTGAAGTTCACCCCCATGCCGATCGGCCAGAGGACCGGCGCCACATCCAGCGCCAGCTTGTCGTGGATCTCGTCCAAGAGCGCGAAGGGGTCGAGCGATTCGCGGTCGAGCTTGTTGACGAAGGTCACGATCGGCACGCCGCGCAACCGGCAGACCTCGAACAGCTTCGCGGTCTGCGCCTCGATGCCCTTGGCCGCGTCGAGCACCATGATCGCCGAATCGACCGCGGTGAGGGTGCGGTAGGTGTCCTCGGAGAAATCCTCGTGGCCCGGCGTGTCCAAGAGGTTCATCACGCAGCCGGCGTGCTCGAAGGTCATGGCCGAGGTCGTGACCGAAATGCCGCGCTGCTGCTCGATCGCCATCCAGTCCGAGCGCGCCCGTCGGCGCTCGCCCTTGGCTTTGACTTCGCCCGCGAGGTGGATGGCGCCGCCCAGGAGGAGGAGTTTCTCGGTGAGCGTGGTCTTACCGGCGTCCGGGTGCGAGATGATGGCGAAGGTGCGGCGGCGCGCGGCCTCCGCCGCGACGGCGGGATCGATCAAGGCGGGCTCCCGGGAGCGAACGAACGGGCCGTCCGGTAGATGGCCTTCCCCGTCAGGCCCCGCAACCCGGCGACGTGCCGCGGGCTTCCGTGGCCGCGCTTTCGCCCGCGATCCGACCCAGGACGATCGCGGAAAGGAGGCCGTTGCCCGAGAGATAGCCCGCCGCCCCGGGTCCGGAGACGCCACGCGCCGCCCCGCCGCCCGCGAAGAGCCCGGGGATCGGCGAGCCATCGGACCGCAGCACCCGCGCCACCGGGTCGACAACGAGCCCGCCCTGGGTGTGGAACAGGGCGCCCGTGACCTTGACCGCGCGAAAGGGCGGCTCGAGCGGCGCCACCTTCGAGAAATCGCGGCCGAAACGGTCGGTCCCGCCGGTCCGCGCGAGCTCGCGGACCTCCTCGAGGGTCGCAACGAGCGTGTCGGCTGGCAGCCCCGTGACCGCGGCGAGCCCGGCCGGGTCGGGCGCCACGCTGATCGCCCCGGCCTCGAGCGCGCGGCGATAGTCCTCGAAGGCGAGGGCCAGGCGGTGGCGTGCCTCGTCGTAGAGGATCCAGCCGACCCCGCCCGGCCCGGCGCGCAGGAGCGCCGCCTGTTCGGAATAGCCGCGGGTCTCGTCGGCGAAGCGCCGGCCGGTCGCGTCGACCTGGACCCCGCCCTCCACGACGATCGCCCAGGTGATCAAGACCTCGTGCGGCACGGCGAGCCCGGCGTGGCCCTGGTACGCGCCGAGATCGGCGAGCCCCGCGCCCAGGGCTTGCCCCCAACGAACGGCGTCCCCCTGGTTGCCGGCATGGCCGTGATAGGGTGCCTCGGCCATCTCGGGCACGAAGCGGCGCACGAGATCGGGGGCTCCGCCGTAGCCGCAGCAGGCCAACACGACCGCACCGGCGGCCACGGTCTCGAAGCGCCCGTCGCGTCGCTCGACCCGCAGGCCGCGAACCCTGGCGACACTCCCCGCCGCCGACCGTTCGACGATCAGCGCGTCGACCCGGGCCTCGCAGAGGAGCGAGGCACCCGTCTCCTCCACCGCGCGCTCGAGCGCGCCCACGAGCTCGGCGCCGCTGCGGCCGGGTGGGGCGTGCATCCGCGGCCGCGAGTGACCCGGGTAGAGGAAGGCCTCGACCAGGTCCAAAGGAACGGCGAACCGGTCGACGAGCCATTCGACGGTGGGCGCGGCCCGGCGCGCGAGCGTGCGGACGATCGCGAGGTCGGTGGCGCCGCCGTTCTTGGCGAGGATGTCGGCGGCGAACCGCTCGGGGTCGTCGTCGATCCCGCGCGCTCGCTGGAACCGCGTGCCGGCCGCCGGGACCATGCCCGAGGACATCGCGGTCGAGCCGCGCGGCACCCGATCCCGCTCGAACAACCAGACCTCCGCACCCGCCTCGCGGGCGGCGAGTGCGGCGGTGAGCCCGCAGCCGCCGGCGCCCACGATCGCCACCTCGGTTTCGAGGTCGAAGCGATCGGGCGGATCGAGCAGGAGCCCGGTCACCCCCGGCCCCCTCCCGCGAGCGCCGCCGCGACCTCGGAACAACGGGCGGTCTCGCTCACCGTGCGCAACGAGGCGAGGGTAGCCGCGTGCGCCTCTTCGTCGAAAGCGGCGCAGCCGTCCTCGAGCAGGATCGTCCGGTACTCGCGCACGTGCGCATCCCGCAGCGTACTCGCCACCCCGCCGTTCGTGACGATGCCCGCGACGAGCAGCGTGTCGATCCCCGCTTTGTCGAGCACCCATTCGAGCCGGCTCATGTAGAAGGCCGAATAGGCGACCTTCTCGACGAGGAAATCGGCCGGCTCCAGGGGCTCGACGAGCCGCTGGCCCCACGAGCCCGGGGCGAAGTCGCCGGGCCCGAGGAAGGGCCGGAGCCTGGCCAGGTGCGGTGCGATCAAGGGGGCTCCGCCGCGGCCGGGAACGAGCGTGAAGAGCGTCGCCACCACGACCCCACCGGCCCGCTGCATCGCGCGGGCCAAGGGCGCGAGGCGGGCGGGGAGTGCCGCGGCCGCTTCCGAGCGCACCCCGGCCCGCCCGTAAGCGCCTTCGGGGTGCAGGAAATCGTTCTGCAAATCGACCAACAAAAGGGCGCTGCGGTGCGGATCGAAAGGCCCCCTCACGCTCCACCTTCCCGTCGGATCGAGAGATTGCCGAAGCGGTCGACCTTCGCGACGAGCCCGGGATCGACCAACACGGTGGCATCCGGCTGCTCGAGCACGGCGGGGCCGGGGATCGTGGCCCCGACCGGGAGCGCGAGCCGGTCGAAGATCCGGGTCTCGAGCCAGCGCCCGTCGAAGCGGACCGGTCGGATGCCGCGGGCCGCCCGCTCGACCGAGGCGTCGGGCGGGGGTGCGAGCAGCGCCGGATCGAGCCGCGGCCGTTCGCCCTGCGCGGAAAGCCGCAGATTGAGCAGGCGGACCGGCACGCCCGGAAGCGGTCGGCCGAAGGCGGCCCGATAGGCGGCCTCGAACGCCGCGTGGAGCCCGCCGTGGTCGAGGCCCGTGCGGCCGTCACGCAGCTCGAGGTCGGCTGCGATCGGGACGCCCACCGTGTGCGTCTGGCCTTGGTAGAGCATGTCGGCTTCGAGCACGAAGCGGGTGCGCAAAAGCTTGCCGCCGGCCCGGGCGAGCCGGTCCCGGCCGTGCGCGACGAGCTCGCGCACGACGGCGTCGAACGCCTCGAGATCGAGCAGCGGGAGCGGGCGATCGAGCGTCCGGACCTGGTCGTACCGCCAGTCCGCGAGCACGCAGCCCAAGGCCGAGGTGACCCCGGGAAAGCGCGGCACGAGGGCGCCTTCGAGCCCGACCTCCCGAACGAGGGCGCCCACGTGCAGCGCCCCGCCGCCGCCGTAGGGCACGGCCACGAGCCGCTTCGGATCGTGACCCCGCTCGATCGAGACGAGCCGGATCGCACCCGCCATGCGGGCATTGGCCACGGCGAGGATCGCTTCGGCGGCCGCGATCGGGTCGAGCCCGAGCGGCCGGCCGACGTGGCGGGCGATCGCCTCGCGCGCCGCCTCGAGGTCGAGCCGCCGCAGCTTCCCGCCGATCGGCCGGTCGGGGTCGATGCGGCCGAGCAGGAGGTTGGCATCGGTGACCGTGGGGCGATCGCCGCCGGCGGCGTAACAGGCGGGCCCCGGAACCGCCCCGGCGCTCTCCGGCCCGACGCGCAGAAGTCCGCCCGCATCCACCCGGGCGATCGAGCCGCCGCCCGCGCCGATCGTCGCGATCTCGATCATCGGCGCCCGCACGACGAGGCCGAACTCGAGGGCCGTCTGGGCCGCGAGTGTGGGTTTGCCGTCGCGCACGAGGGCCACGTCGAAGCTCGTCCCGCCCATGTCGCAGGTCACGAGGTCGCTGAACCCGGCCGCCTCGGCGATCCGGACCGCCGCCACCACACCGGCGGCCGGGCCGCTCAGGATCGTGTGGACCGGCCGCAGCCGGGCTTCGGCAGCACTCGCGAGACCGCCGTTCGACTGCACGATCGCGAGGGGTGCGCGCACCCCCCGCTGGGCCAGAGCACCTTCCAAGACCTCGAGGTAGCTACCGACGACGGGCTGGAGGCAGGCGTTCAAGACGGTCGTCGAGGTCCGCTCGAACTCGCGGATCTCGGGCAAGATCTCGTGGCTCGCCGTGACGAAAGAGGGCTCGGGCCAGATCGCGCGAACGATCTCCGCCGCCCGCCGCTCGTTGGTCGGGTTCGCGTAGGCGTTGAGAAAGACGATCGCGACCGCCCGGCAGCCGAGCTCCCGGAGCCGGCGTGCCGCCTGCGCCACCTCTTCGAAATCGACCGGCTCGCGGATCTCGCCGGACGCGAGCGTGCGCTCGCGGACCTCGAGGCGTCGATCACGCGGGACGATCGGGGTGAAGGTCCCCCAGAGGCCCCAGGTCCAAGGCCGGTCGCGTCGGCGCATCTCGAGGACGTCGCGGAAACCCCGGGTCGTGATGACCCCGGTCGGCGCGACCTTGCGCTCGAGCACGGCGTTGGTGCCCACCGTCGTGCCGTGGAC
>JAILZQ010000159.1 GCA_023512415.1 Geminicoccaceae bacterium
CGGCTAAAGAGCCGCCACACCCTCCCCCCGCCGCGGAGCCGCCCATGCCCGCTTCCGAGCCCCGAACGCGCGGACCCAAGACCCCCGAGGGCAAGGCCCGGAGTGCCCTGAACGCCCTGCGCCACGGGCTCCGCGCCCGCCGGTTCGCGCTCTTGCCGCACGAGGACCCGGCCGAGTTCGAAGCGCTCGCGGCGGCCGCCCGGGAAGCCTACCGCCCCGCTTGCGCGGTCGAGCGCGAGCTCGTCGAGGCCCTCGTCGTGGCGCTCTGGCGGGAGATCCGCGCCGACCGGCTCGAGGCCGAGATCTTGGCCGACATCCCACCGGCCGACGGTTCCCGGACCTGCGGCAGCGACCTTGCCGACGAACGCCACCGGGCGAGCTTTTCCTTGCTGTTGCGCTACCGGGCGCAGGCCGCGGGCGCGGTCCGCCGCGCCCAAGAGGCGCTCCTCCGCCACCGCGCGCTGCGCGCCGAAGCGGCCGCCGCACCGGAACATCGCCCGAACGAATTCCCGACCGCCCCGGCCGCCGCCGCGGCCGACGCGCCGGACCATTGCACGAACGAATTGCCGAAAGCCGCGCTGCCCGCCGACCCGCTCCCGGAGGCCGCGGCCCCGCCGCCCCGGCTTTCCTTGCGCGATGCCGTGCGCGCCGCCACGAACCCGCTCGACACGCCCTTGTTGCGCGCCCTGGGCCGCGACCCCGAGCTCGTCCTCCCGGTCCCGGGCCTGCCGCCCGAGGCCTGGCCCTGGGCGCAAGGGAAGGCCGATCCCCTGGGCCGGCCGATCGCCGGCCAAGGCCCCTACCGCCGCGTCCCCCACCTCCCGCCCGACCAATGGCTCGCCCACCAACACTGGCTCGCGGTGATGGAGGCAACCGCCGCCAGCGCCGGAGCGGAGGGCAGCCCGGGCGACCGGCGCGCAGCCTCGCCCCCCGACGGAACGAGCGGATCCGTGGCCAGAGCGGCGTGAAGGCGGATCGGCCGCGCCGCGGAGGCGGCGTCCGCCGCCATTCGGAGACGATCGGGATCGAATCTGGAGCGGGCGAAGGGATTCGAACCCTCGACCCCAACCTTGGCAAGGTTGTGCTCTACCCCTGAGCTACGCCCGCGGCTCCAGGTGCCCGCCGTACTTAGGGGAGGCCGGCGGGCTTGGCAAGCCCGCCTCGACCCCGCGGCCCCGCGCCGCCGGCGCCGGCCTCGACCCGTCGCTCAGGCCGAGAGCGTGGCATCGAGGTCGAGCTCGATCGGCGCGTGCCCGGTCGCTTGCGCGAACCGGCGCAGGTCGGCCGTGGCGATCGCCGTCGTCATCGTGTTGACGAGCGGGTGGAAGTTGAGGAGCGGCAAGGCCAACATCTTGGTGTCCCAGACCGCTCGCACCCGGCGGTCGCGGTCGTTCACGAGGGCCAAGGGTGTGACCGAGCCGGGCTCGACGCCGAGCACCTCGCGCAGCCGCTCGGCCGAGCCGAAGCTCACCCGCGGCGCGCCCAAGAGCCGGGCGAGCGCGTTGACCTTGACCTTCTGCCGGTCGAGGCAAGAGACGAGCCAGAGGCCGCCCTCGCGATCCTCGAGGAAAAGGTTCTTGGTGTGGCCCCCGGGCAGGTGGGCGGTGTGGAGTGCCGCCTCCTCGACCGTGAAGACCGGCGGGTGGCGGTGGGTGACCACCGCGATCCCCAACCGGTCCAGAAAGGCCAGGAGTTCCTCCGGGGTGAGCGCCATCCCGCCTCCGCGTCGGCCGCCCCCTCTTCACGGACTGCACACGGGTTCGTCAATTGTCGGACCGTGCACCCGACCCTAGCCTCGCGATCATGAACACCGTCCTGACCCCGGATCTCTGCGTCGTCGGCGCCGGCTCGGGTGGCCTGGCACTCGCGGCCGGCGCCGTCCAGATGGGCGCCTCGGTCGTGCTGGTCGAGGCCGAGCGGATGGGCGGCGATTGCCTCAACGTGGGCTGCGTGCCCTCGAAAGCGCTGATCGCCGCCGCCCGCCGCGCCCAGGCGATGCGCGAGGCGGGGCCGTTCGGGATCGCCGCGGTCGAGCCCGCGATCGACTTCGCCCGTGTGATGGACCACGTCCGCGAGGTGATCGCGCAGATCGCCCCGCACGACAGCGTCGAACGGTTCGAGGGGCTGGGGGTGAAGGTGATCCTCGCCCGCGGCCGGTTCACCGGGCCCGGCGAGCTCGAGGCAGGTGGGGTGCGGATCCGCGCCCGACGCTTCGTGCTGGCGACCGGCTCGCGGCCGGCGGTCCCGCCGATCCCCGGCCTCGCCGACGTTCCCTACCTCACGAACGCGACCGTCTTCGACAACCGCACCCGCCCCGACCATCTCCTCGTGCTGGGTGCCGGCCCGATCGGCTGCGAGCTCGCCCAGGCCCATCGGCGGCTCGGCGCGGCCGTGACGCTGGTCGACATCGGCCCCCTCTTGCCGCGCGAGGACCCGGAGCTCGTGGACCTCCTGCGCGCACGGCTCGCGGCCGAGGGGATCGCGATCCTCGAGCGGGTCGAGGTCCGCCGGGTCGAGCCCGGGCCGACCCTCGTGCTCGCCGGGCCCGAGGGCGAGCGGCGGATCACGGGTTCGCACCTCCTGGTCGCCACCGGCCGCATGCCCACGGTCGAAGGGCTCGGCCTCGAGGCTGCGGGCATCCGCTTCTCCGCGAAGGGGATCGAGGTCGACACTCGGCTGCGCACGAGCAACCGCCGCGTCTACGCCATCGGCGATTGCACGGGCGGCCCGCAATTCACGCATCTGGCCGGCTGGCAGGCGGGCCAAGTCGTCAAGAACGTCCTCTTCCGCCTGCCGGCCGCGGGCACGCCCGTGGCCCTCCCGCGGGTGACCTTCACCGACCCCGAGCTCGCCACGGTCGGCCTGCTCGAGGCCGAAGCGCGCGGCCGCGGGCTCGCCGTCACGCGGCTCGGCTGGAGCTTCGCCGACAACGACCGGGCCCGGGCCGAACGCTCGACCGGCGGGCGGATCGTGGCGCTCGTGGGCCGGCGCGGGCGGATCCTCGGCGCCTCGATCCTGGGGCCGCACGCGGGCGAGCTTCTGTTGCCCTGGGTCCTGGCGATCGAGCGGGGCCTTCGGATCGGCGCGCTCGCCACCGCCCTCGTGCCCTACCCGACCCTCTCCGAGGTCACCAAGCGGGTCGCCGGCAACTGGTACACCCCCACCCTCTTCGGTGAGCGCACCCGCCGGCTCGTGCGGTGGCTGGCGAAGCTCGGATGAGCGAGGAGGTGCCTTCGCCCGGCCCGCGGACCGGCCGGCTGCGCCGCATCCTGCCGCTCCTCCTGCTCGTCACGGCCCTCGGCCTCGTCTGGGCCACGGGGGCGCACGAGGCGTTGAGCCTCGAGACCTTGCGCCGGCACCGTGCCTTCCTCCTCGGCTTCGTGGCCGAACGGCCGATCCTCGCCGCTGGCGGCTACGTCCTGCTCTACGCCGCTGCCACGGCGCTCTCGATCCCCGGGGCGCTGGTCTTGACCCTCGCCGGCGGCTTCCTCTTCGGCACGGCGCTCGCCACGGGGCTGGTCGTGGTCGGGGCGACGCTCGGGGCGGTGCTCCTGTTCCTGATCGCCCGGACCGCGCTCGGCGAGCCGTTGCGGGCCCGCGCCGGCCCCTGGCTCACCAAGATGGCCGACGGCTTCCGTGCGGACGCCTTCCACTATCTCCTGGTCTTGCGGCTCGTGCCGATCTTCCCGTTCTGGCTCGTCAACCTCGTGCCGGCGCTCTTGGGCGTGCCGCTTTCGACCTTCGCGCTCGCGACGGCGATCGGCATCGTCCCGGGCAGCCTCGTCTATGCGAGCGTGGGTGCCGGGCTCGGGGTGGTCCTCGAACGCGGCGAGGAGCCGGATCTCGGTCTTCTCGTCGAGCCGGCCGTGCTCCTGCCGCTCCTGGGGCTCGCCGCCCTCGCCCTCCTTCCGGTCGCCTGGCGCCGCCTGCGCCCCCGGCCGGGGTGAGCTCAACTCTCGGGGGCGCGGCCCATGGCGAGGAATTTGGCCCGGCGGGCTTCGACGAGTGCTCGGCCGTCGCGACCGGAGAGCTCGACGAGATGCCGCTCGATCGCCTCGCCCACCGCGCGGATCGTGGTCTGCCGGCCGCGATGGGCACCCCCCAAGGGTTCGGCGATGACCTCGTCGACGAGGCCCAAGCTCGAAAGGTCCTGGGCGGTGAACTTCAAGGCCTCGGCCGCTTCCGGGGCCTTCTCCGCCGCCCGCCAGAGGATCGCGGCGCAGCCCTCGGGCGAGATCACGGAGTAGATGCTGTGCTCGAGCATCAAGACCCGGTCGGCCGCGGCGAGGGCGATCGCCCCGCCCGAGCCGCCCTCGCCCACGATCACCGAGACGATCGGCACGCCGAGGCCGAGGCAGCATTCGATCGACCGGGCGATCGCCTCGGCCTGGCCGCGCTCCTCGGCGTCGATCCCGGGATGGGCACCGGGGGTGTCGACGAGCGTCACGACCGGCAGGCCGAACCGCTCGGCGAGCCGCATCAACCGGACCGCCTTCCGGTAGCCCTCCGGCCGGGCCATGCCGAAATTGTGCCGCACCCGCTCCTCGGTATCGGCGCCCTTCTCCTGGCCGATCACCATGACCGAGCGGCCGCGCAGCCGGCCGAGCCCGCCCTGGATCGCCGGATCGTCGGCGAACGCCCGATCGCCCGCCAAGGGCGTGAAGTCGGTCAAGAGCTCGGCCACGTAGTCCTTGAACCGCGGCCGGTCGGGATGGCGGGCGACCTGGGCCTTCTGCCAGGGCGTGAGCTTGGCGTAGGTGGCGGCCAAGAGCTTGGCCGCCCGGCTCTCGAGCCGGGCGATCTCCTCGGCGAGGTCGAGGTCGCTGCCGTCCTGGAGGTGGCGGAGCTCCTTGGCCTTGCCCTCGAGCTCGGCGATCGGCTTCTCGAAATCGAGGAGGGTGCTCATGGATCGATGCAGGTCCGGCGCCACGGCGGGCGCGCGGCCTTCTGGCGGGAGCACCCGGACGATGTCAATTCCGGCTCAAACGATGTCCTCGACCCGGCCGGTGAAGTCGACGCTGCAGAAAGGGCCGCCCACGTGCAGCTCGTCGACCAGGTGCGGGCTCTTCACGCCCTCGAGCTTCGACGCCCAAGCCTCGGCGTCGTCCTCGGGCCGGTAGCCGAGCCGCTCGGCGTTGGAATTGTCCCAGAAGCTCCGGGTGTTGGCCGAGACACCGTAGACGATCTCGTAGCGGTACCAGGCGGTCAGGCCGACGTCCACGAGCCGACAGAAGTCGGGGTAGGACTGCCAGGTCGAGAGCTGGCGCTCGTCGACGGGCTCCGCCCGGGCGCTGCCGATCCGCATGCAGAAGCCTTTGATGCCGTGCTTGTCGGCGTAGTAGCGAGCGAGGATCTCGCCGAAGGCCTTGGAGACACCGTAGCGCGAATCGGGCTTGGGCGGTGCCGTGTGGTCGGTCCGCGGCCAGCGCCGGTGGAAGCCCACCGCGTGGTTGGAGGAGGCGAACAGCACCCGCTCGGTGCCGGCCTTGCGGGCCGCCTCGTAGAGGTTGACGAGCCCCACGATGTTGGCCCGCAGCACCTGCTCCCAGCTCCCCTCGACCGAATGGCCGCCCAGGTGCACCACCGCCTGGATCCCGTCCAAGAGCCGGTCGATCGCCGGCGCGTCGGCCAGATCGGCCGGCACCACCTCTTCGCCCGGCCCGGCCGGGTCCATGGGTGCGATGTCGGACAGGCGCAAGAGCGTGTAGCGGCCCCGCAGATGGGCGCGCAAGACGCGCCCCAGCGCCCCGGCCGCCCCGGTGATCAGCACGCGCTCGATGGCCATGGTTCCTCCCCCGTACCGTCACGGGCGGTCTTGGAGCACGGCTCGGCGCGGCCCGGAAGCCGACCCGGCGGGGACCCGCACCTTGATCCGGATCGACGCGCAGCGTAGGGGCGGGTGCGAGGATCGCGTGCGGCGCGAGCGGGAAGGAGCGGGCATGGCGGCGGCAACGGTGCGCGAGGCGGTGGCGGTCTTCCACGACTGGAGCTCGCTCGAGGCGGCGGTCGACGAGCTGCGCGAAGCCGGCTTCCCCAAGGACGCGATCAGCCTCCTGGCGGGCCAAGAGACGGTCGAGAAGAAGCTCGGCCACGTCTATCGCCGGGTCGAGGAGCTCGAAGACGATCCGCGCGCCCCGCGCACCCGCTTCGTCTCGGCCAAGCAGATCGGCGCGCGCGAGGACATGGTCATCTCCTCCTTGACCATCCTGCCGACCCTCTTGGCCGCGGGCGTGGTGGTGGCCTCGGCCGGTGCGGTCGCGGCGGCGATCGCCGGCACGGCGGTCGTGGGCGCCACGCTCGGCACGATCCTCGCCCGCTGGATGGACAAACGCCACGCCGACTGGCTGCAGGAGCAGCTCGAGAGGGGCGGGATCCTCCTCTGGGTGCGGACGCCGAACGAGGAGGCCGAGCGCAAAGCGATCCGGATCTTGACCGACCACGCCGCGCACGACGTGCACATCCACGAAATCCCGACACCGGCCTGACCGGCGGGCGGGGCACCGGATCCCGGCGCCGGACCGGGGCTCAAGCCTCCGGAAGGTCGAAGGTCGCGACCAGGGGCGCGTGGTAGCTCTCGGTCGCCCGTTCGACCCGCGCGGAAGGGGCGAGCTCGTCGTCGAGCGTCTCGTTGTGCACCTCGAGGGCGCGGAAGAAGGCCAAGAGCGCGCGCGAGAGGAGGATGTGGTCGAGCACGAGCCGCCGGCCGTGGTGGATCGCGGTGAACCGCCGATCCTCGGGCAGCGCGCGGCAGGTCGGCACGAGGGTGCGCGGCGCGAGCTCACCGTTGCCGGTGTCCGCGGTCTCGGCACAGAGGATCCGAAGCGGCGTCTCGCGGTCCTCGGCGTTGAGGTCGCCCACGACCGCCAGGAGGGCCTCGGGCTCCACCTCGAACAGGTCTTCGAGGGCGAGCCGGACCTCGAGGGCCTGGGCGGCGCGCTGGGCGGCGGCCAAGAAGAACCCCTCGGCCCAGCCGCCGACCGAGGCCCAGGCGAACGGCCCGAGCTTCTGGCCCGGCACGAAGGAGGCGAGCGGCGCCTTGAGGTGCAGGTTCACGAGGTGGAGGGGCCGGCCGCCCGGCAGCTCGACCGTCACGAAAAGCGCCGGCCGCTCGAACCGGCAGCGCACCTCGACCGGCTCGGGCCGCGCCGTGGTGAGCCGGAACGGCAAGGGTGCCACCCGCTCGTGGCGCAGCTCGCGGACCGCGCGGATCGGGAAGCGGGAGAGGACGGCCAAGTTGTGGACGTCGGCGACCCAGCCCTCCGCCCCGTGCTCGCCGGGCGAACGGGTGCTGGCGCAGGTGAACCCGGCATAAGCCGTGCCCTCGACCAACGCCTCGAGCGCGAGGAGCCGGCGCGGACCACCGCCCTGCGGGCGCGTCCCGTGCACCTCCTGCAGGCAGAGCAGGTCGGCATCGAGCCGCAGGAGCTGCGGGCGGAGCACGGCGATCCGCTCGGCGAGGCCGACCTCGCCCCCACGACCGCCGAGGTTCTCGAGGTTGAAGCTCGCGAGCCTGAGCCGCACCGGAGGCTAGCCGCGCGGGGTCGAGCGCACGCGGTCGAGGGCGGCCCGCCAGGCGGCGATCCGAGCGGCCCGGCGGTCCGCGTCGATGGCCGGGGCGAAGCGCCGCTCGAGCTTCCAGTGCTCGGCGATCGCCTCGAGCGAGGGGTAGAGCCCGACCGCGAGACCGGCGAGGCAGGCGGCACCGAGGGCGGTGGTCTCGGTCACCGCCGGGCGATCGACCGAGCGGTCGAGGATGTCGGCCAGGTCCTGGCAGAACCAATCGTTGGCGACCATGCCGCCGTCGACCCGCAGCCGGCCGCGCGCCGGTGGCAGGCCCGCGGCCTCGAGGTCGC
>JAILZQ010000160.1 GCA_023512415.1 Geminicoccaceae bacterium
CCCACGGGGTCTACGAGGTGATCAAGGCGGTGGGAGGCCGGCTGCTCGACCTCGACCGCCACCTCGACCGGCTCGAACGCTCGCTCGCGGCGATCGCCTGCCCGCCGCCCATGGGCCGCGCCGCGCTCACCCTCCTCCTCGAAGAGCTCTTGCGCCGCAACCGGCTGGCGGAGGCGATGGTCTACCTCCAGGTGAGCCGCGGGACGGCGCCGCGCAACCACGCCTGGGCCGAGGATCTGGAGCCGAACCTCGTCGTGACGGTCCGCCCGGCCCGCTTCCCGACCGCCGCCGAACTCGAAGCGGGCGTGCGGGTCCTGACCTTGCCGGACGAGCGTTGGGCGCGCTGCGACATCAAGTCGATCGCCCTCCTGCCCAACGTGCTGGCCAAGCAGAAGGCGGCGGCCGCCGGCTGCCGCGAGGCCTGGCTCGTCGACCGGGAGGGGCTCGTCACCGAGGGCGCGAGCTCGAACGCCTGGATCGTCGACCGCGACGGGGTGCTCCGCACCCGGCCGCTCGGCCCGGCGATTTTGGGCGGGGTGACCCGCGACGTGCTCTTGGAGCTCGCCCGCACCGACGGCATCGCGGTCGCCGAGCGGCCCTTCTCGCCGGAGGAAGCCTACGCCGCCCGCGAGGCGTTCCTCACCAGCACGACCTCGCTCGTCCTGCCGGTCACCGAGATCGACGGGCGGCCGGTGGCCAACGGCCGGCCGGGCGGGACGACCCGCCGGCTCGCCGCCCTCTACACGGCCCGCTGTGGCCTCACCGCGCCGATCGAGGGCTGAGCTGCGGCACCCGGGCGACAGGCTCGGCAGCGTGTGGAAAATGCCGCTTGCTCGCCTGCGCGTCGTTGGTTATTTGCGAAGGAGCCATAGCCATCGACGGATGGACGTCCGTGGGGTCGGTCGTTCGGCGTGTGCGCGATCGAGCCGGCGCGGCGTTCGGTGAGACCTGACACGCCGCGAGGCGTGCCGAGAAGGAAATCGGCGGATGCCAGCCGAGAAACAACAGAACCTCCAGGACGTGTTCCTCAATCACGTCCGCAAGAACAAGGTGCCGGTGACGATCTTCTTGATCAACGGTGTGAAGCTGCAGGGTGTTATCGGCTCGTTCGACAATTTTTGTCTGTTGCTCCGCCGGGACGGGCACGTCCAGCTGGTCTACAAGCACGCCGTCTCGACCGTGATGCCGTCGGCCGCGGTCCGGCTCTACGAGCCGCCGCCCGAGGAGGCGCAGGGCCACGGCTGAGCCGCTCACGCGTCCGGACGGGTCGAACGGCGCGCGGCCGGCTGTCGGGCGCGGCCGTGCCTACGTCGTTCACCCGGTCTTGCCGACCGCCGAGGCCGAGCGCC
Source organism: Geminicoccaceae bacterium (assembly GCA_023512415.1). Classification (GTDB taxonomy): domain Bacteria; phylum Pseudomonadota; class Alphaproteobacteria; order Geminicoccales; family Geminicoccaceae; genus JANXAZ01. Next base: position 1,350 of record JAILZQ010000160.1, read on the forward strand.
GCGACCCCGAGCGGCGGCTCGAAGAGGCCGTGGGCCTCGCCCGGGCGATCGAGCTCGAGGTCGTGGGCGCCGAGGTCGCGCCCTTGCGCCGGCCGACACCGGCCACGCTTTTGGGTTCCGGCAAGGTCGCGGAGATCGAGAAGAAGCTCGAGGCCGAGCCGGTCGAGCTCGTGGTGGTCGACGCGGCCCTCACACCGGTGCAGCAGCGCAACCTCGAGCGGGCCTGGAAGACCAAGGTCATCGACCGCACCGGCCTGATCCTCGAGATCTTCGGCGCGCGGGCACGCACCCGCGAGGGCGTGCTCCAGGTCGAGCTCGCGGCCCTCACCTACCAGCGCTCGCGGCTCGTGCGCTCTTGGACCCACCTCGAGCGGCAGCGGGGCGGCTTCGGGTTCCTGGGCGGGCCGGGCGAGAGCCAGCTCGAGCTCGACCGGCGCAAGATCACCGAGCGGATCACCCGCATCAAGGCCGAGCTCGAGAACGTCAAGCGCACCCGCGGCCTGCACCGTCGCGCCCGCGATCGGGTGCCCTACCGGGTGGTGGCGCTGGTGGGCTACACCAATGCCGGCAAGTCGACCCTCTTCAACCGCCTGACCGGCGCCGGGGTCGAGGCGGTCGACAAGCTCTTCGCCACCCTCGACCCGACGATGCGGCTCGTCCGTCTGGCCTCCGGGCCGCCGATCATCCTCTCCGACACGGTGGGCTTCATCTCGGACCTGCCGACCCAGCTCGTCGCCGCCTTCCGCGCCACCCTCGAGGAAGTGCAGAACGCCGATCTCGTCCTCCACGTCCGCGACGTCTCGAACCCCGACCATCCGGCCCAGGCGCGCGACGTCGAGCGCGTGCTCGACGAGCTCGGCATCGACGCGGACGACCGCGCCGAGCGGGTGATCGAGGTCTGGAACAAGATCGACCGGCTCGCCCCGGACGAGCGCGAAGCCCTCGAGGCGGAGGCGGCCCGGCGGCCCGAGGTCCGCCTCGTCTCGGCCGCCGAGGGCACGGGCATCCCGGGCCTGCTCGAGGCGATCGAGCGGCGGCTCCTCGCGCGCCACGAGCTCCTCGAGGTCGAGCTGCCGCTCGAGGCCGGCGCCGAGCTCGCCTGGCTGCACGAGCACGGGGCGGTGCTCGCGCGGCGCGACGGCCCGAGCGGCGTGCACCTCACCATCCGGCTCGCCCCCGAAGATCGCGCCCGGCTCGCCGAACGGCTCGGTCCCGAGCGGATCAAGCCGGCCGCGGCACCCTGATCTCCCCCCGGTCGAGGCCGAGGGCGGCCACCAGCGTCTCGAGCCGTCCCTTGATCGCATCGTCCTCGGGATCGACCGCCGGATGGTCGACCTCGAGGCGCAGCGCCCCGCCCTCGCGGACGAGACGACAAGCCGCGAGCACCGGAGCGACCCCGCCCGACAGGCGGAAGCCCAGGTCGAGCGCCGCGCCGAGCGCCTCCGCCCGCCGCTTCTGCACCTTGTCGAGCAGCCCCACGATCCGGGCCACCGCCGGATCGTCGCGCCGGCCCTCGTAGCGGCAGAAGAGCGCATAAGCGAGGAAAGCCCGCTCGGCATGGTCGACGCCCAAGAGCGGGTAGTGGGCCAAGGTGAAAAAGGCGTCGCGCGCCCGGCTCTCCGGATGCTCCCGCCAGGCGGTGTCGGAGACCAGGCAGACGGCGGTGCGCAGCCGCGCCGCCGCGGCCTCTTCGCCCGTGAAGAGCGGTGCCGTCCACTCGGCGAGCGCCGGGCCGATCGCCGCAGTCCGCCCGTCGCGGGCGCCGAAATCGGCGCAGCCGGCGAGCAGCGGATCCTGCGCCCGGACCGCGGGCTCGAGCCACTCGAACAGCCGGCCCTCGCGCAACCCGGTGGCCGAGAACACCACCTGCTCGGGCTCCAAGAGCCGCACCACCCGCTCGAGCAAGAGGGCGCCGGCCGGGAGGAGGTCGAGCCGGCGCCGGGAGACCCCCGGCAGGCGCGCCCGACCGCGCGCGTCGAGGGCGGCGAGCTCGCGACAGAGCCGGACCGTCTCGGCGGGCGGCAGGGCGAGGCCGTGGACCACCTTGAGTGGGGTGTCGGCGAGCGCCATGTGCGCCCGGCCGATGCTCCGCCAGCTGCCGCCCACGAGGTAGAGGACCTGCCCGCGGTCGGCGCCGCGTAGCTCCGGAAAGCCGCGGAGCGTGGCCTCGATCAGGGCCTCGGCGCGGGCGCGGTCGCGGCGCAGCGCCTCGCCCACGGCGAGCGCACCGATCGGCAGCGAGACGCCCTCCACCGGCGCCTCGGCCGGGCCCAGCCGGGCGAGCTCGATGCTGCCGCCACCCAGGTCACCCACGAAGCCCCGGGGCTCGTGGAAGCCGCAGCGCACGCCGAGCCCGGCGATCCGCGCCTCGTCCTCGCCCGAGAGCACGGACACCCGCTCGCCGGTCGCATCCTCGACCGCGCGCACGAACGCCGTGCCGTCTTCCGCCCGGCGGACCGCGGCGGTCGCGAGGATCTCGACCCGCTCGCAACCCGTCGCCCGGGCGAGCCAGGTGTAGCGCCGGAGTGTGCGCAGGGCCGGGCCGATCGCCTCCGCGGCGAGCCGGCCGGTCGCCTCGAGCTCGCGACCGAGCCCGCAGAAGCGCCGCTCGTTGAAGCGCGGCAAGGGGGCCCGGGCGAGCCGCTCGTAGACCACGAGCCGGATCGAGTTCGAGCCGAGGTCGATCACCGCGACGGGCGGACCGCCGATCCCGGCCGGCGACCTCATTCCCCGGCCACCTCGAGGGCCTGGCCGGCGAGCGCGCGCGGCCCGGAGCCGCGCTTCCTGAGCGCGCTGCCGCGGCCCGACAGGCTCGGGTTGGTCATGAAATAGGTGTGGGCGGAGAACGGCTCGGGCCCCGGTCGGACCCGCTCGTACGCGCCGTCGGGCCGCAAGATCCAGCTGTTCGTCTCGTCCTTGAGGTTGGCGACCATGACCTGGAAGAGGATCTGCTGGTGGACCGTCTCGTTCTCGATCGGGACCAGCGTCTCGACCCGCCGCGAGAGGTTGCGCTGCATCCAATCGGCCGAGGAGATGAAGACCTTGGCCTTCTTGGACGGCAGGCCGTGGCCATTGCCGAAACAGACGATCCGGGCGTGCTCGAGGAACCGGCCGACGATGCTCTTGACGCGGATGTTCTCGGAAAGCCCGGGCACCCCGGGTCGCAAGCAACAGATCCCGCGCACCACGAGGTCGATCTTCACGCCCGCACAGGAGGCTTCGTAAAGCTTGCCGATGATCTGGTCGTCGACGAGCGCGTTGAGCTTGGCCCAGATCTGCCCCTTGCGGCCCGCCCGGGCGTGCTCGATCTCGGCGTCGATCAGCGCGTTCAAGGTCTCGCGCAAATCGACCGGGGCGAGCGCGAGCTTCTCGAGCCCGACCGGCCGGGCGTAGCCGGTCATGAAGTTGAAGGCGCGTGCCGCGTCCCGCCCGAGTGCCGGATCGCAGGTGAAGAAGGAGAGGTCGGTGTAGATCTTGGCGGTGATCGGGTGGTAGTTGCCGGTGCCGAAATGCACGTAGGTCCGAAGGCCGCCCTGTTCGCGGCGCACCACCATCGAAACCTTGGCGTGCGTCTTGAGCTCGATGAAGCCGTAGACGACCTGCACGCCCGCGCGTTCGAGCCGGCGTGCCCAGCGGATGTTGCGTTCTTCGTCGAAGCGGGCCTTGAGCTCGACCATGGCGGTCACCGACTTGCCGGCCTCGGCCGCCTCGATGAGTGCTGCCACGATCGGGCTGTCGTCGCTCGTCCGATAGAGCGTCTGCTTGATCGCCACGACGTTCGGGTCGCGCGCCGCCTGGAGAAGGAACTGGACCACCACGTCGAAGCTCTCGAACGGGTGGTGGACCACGAAGTCCTTGTGCCGGATGGCGGCGAAGCAATCGCCGCCGAAGTCCTTGATGCGCTCGGGAAAGCGGGCGGTGAACGGGGGGAAGAGCAGATCCGGCCGCTCGTCGGTGATGAGCTGGCGGGCGTCGGCGAGCCCGAGGATCCCCTCGACCGAGAAGGTGTCGGCGGCCGGCACGCCGAGGCGCTCGCACACGAACTCCCGCAGCCCCTCGGGCATCGCGGCCTCGAACTTGAGCCGGATGACGTTGCCACGCCGCCGCCGCTTCAAGAGCACCTCGAACAGCCGGACGAGATCCTCGGCCTCCTCCTCGATCTCGATGTCGCTGTCGCGGATCACCCGGAAACAGCCCTGACCGCGCACCGCGAAGCCCGGGAACAAGAGGTCGGCGAAGCGCGAGACGAGCTGCTCGAGCCGGACGTAGCGGATGCCCGGGCCGGCCAGCCGGACGAAGCGCTCGAGCTTGGCGGGCAGGAGCACGAGCCCGACGATCGTGTCCCCCTTGGGCCGCTCCAGCTCCAGCACCACGCCCATGCCGAGATTGGGGATGAAGGGGAACGGATGGGCCGGGTCGATCGCGATCGGCGTCAACACCGCGAGCGCCTCGTCGACGAAGCGGGTGCGGAGCTGCTCGATCTCCGCCGGCTCGAGCTCGTCGACGTCGAGCACGACCACGCCCTCGCCGCGCAACAGCCGCACGAGCTCGTGCCAGCAGGCGTGCTGCTTGCGGAACACCTCGGCGACCCGTTCGTGGATCGCCGCGAGCTGCTCCTTGGGCCCGAGCCCGTCCGGGCCGGTCGTGGTCACACCCGCCGCCACGAGGCCTTTGAGCCCGGCGACCCGGACCATGTAGAACTCGTCGAGGTTGGAGGCCGAGATCGACAAGAAGCGCAGCCTTTCGAGCAACGGGTAGGCGGTGTTCGAGGCCTCCTCGAGGACCCGCTCGTTGAAGGCGAGCCAGGAGAGCTCGCGGTTGATGAAATGCTCGGGGCGCGGGACCGGCGGGGCCGCGGTCCGCTCCGCGACCACCTCGCCCTCGGCCGCTCGCCGGCCTTCCTCCAGCATCGAACTCTCCCCGCGACGGCGCCTGCCGCGCCCGCCGCGTCGCTCGACGGGCACTCTATCTTCCGGCATGGGTCCTGTCATGACGAGCCGCCGACGAAGCGGGGAGGAACGGTCCGATGCGCGAGCTCTTGCTGCTGCGGCACGCCAAGTCGGCCTGGGACGTGCCGGGCCTCGACGACCACGCCCGCGACCTCGCCCCGCGCGGCCGCAAGGCGGCCAAGAAGATCGGCCGGCTGCTCGCCGAGAAGGGCCTGTTGCCCGATCTCGTCCTCTGCTCGACCGCGCTGCGCGCGGTCCGCACCCTGGAGCTCGTCGCCGCCGAGCTGCCGCGGCCGCTCGAGGTGCGCCATCTCGAGGAGCTCTACCTCGCGGGCGAGGAGACCATGCTGAAGCTCGTCCGCGCCCAAGACGACCGGGTCCGCCGGCTCATGCTCGTGGGCCACGATCCGGGTTTCCACCGTTTGGCGCTCCTCCTGGTCGGCGCCGGCGACGCCGTGGCGCTTCGCACCGGCCTCGTCCAGAAATTCCCGACCGGTGCCCTCGCCCATCTCCGCTTTCCCGTGGCGCACTGGGCCGAGGTGGCACCCGGTGGGGCCCAGCTCGTCGCCTTCCACAAGCCGCGCGAACTCGACTGACCGGCCGGTCACGAGCCCCGCGAGCTCGACCGACCGGCCGGTCACGAGCCGCGCGGGCTCGACCGGCCGCGCTCCTCCCGCTTGACCTCCTCCCAGAGCGCATCGAGAGCGGCGAGGCCGAGCCGAGCGGGGTCGCCGCCGGCCGCGCGGGCGCGCGCCTCGACCTCCCGGAAACGGCGCTCGAATTTGGCGTTCGCCGCCCTGAGCGCCGCTTCCGCGTCGACCTCGAGCCTCCGGGCGAGGTTGACCACCGCGAAGAGCAGATCGCCGATCTCCTCCTCGAGCTCCGCCTTTCCTCGGCCGGCTGCGAGGGAATCGCGGACCTCGGCGAGCTCCTCCTCGATCTTGGCGAGGATCGGTGTGGGCTCGGTCCAGTCGAAGCCGATCCGCGCCGCCCGGCGCTGCAGCTTCTCCGCCCGGACGAGCGCCGGCAGCGCCAGAGGCAGATCGGCCAGGACCGAGGGATCGGCGGCCTTGCCTGCCCGCTCGGCCGCCTTGACCTCCTCCCAGGCCCGCCGCTGGGCGGCCGCGCTCTCGACCACCGCCGCACCGAACACGTGCGGGTGGCGGCGGATCATCTTGTCGGCGATCCCGTGCGCCACCTGCTCGAAGTCGAACAGCCCCGCCTCCTCGGCCATCCGCGCGTGGTAGACGACCTGGAGGAGGAGGTCGCCGAGCTCGTCCGCGAGCTCGTCCCAAGCCTCCCGGCGGATCGCATCGGCCACCTCGTAGGCCTCCTCGATCGTGTAAGGCGCGATCGTCGCGAAGCTCTGCTCCTTGTCCCAGGGGCAGCCGCGCTCGGGGTCGCGCAGCCGGCGCATCACCTCCAAGAGCCGCTCGATCCCCGGCCGGCTCCGATCGACGGGATCGCCGCTCACAGGAGCCGCCCCTGCTCGGGCGTGCCCGGGGACGGCCGCC
>JAILZQ010000161.1 GCA_023512415.1 Geminicoccaceae bacterium
GGGGGGGGCGGGCGGGGGGGGCGGCCCGCCGCGGTCTTTCGTGAGGAACACGTCGCCGTGCCGGCCTCCCCCTCGCTTGCCGGGCTGCGTTCCCGCGCCGATCTTTGGCTCGTGCTCGCCCGCGCCCTCGCGCGGCCGTCGGGCCCGGACTTCCATGCCGCGTTCGTGGGCGATTTGGCTGCCGAACTCGGCGCGATCGCCGGGGAGCTCGAACTCGAGGCAGAGGAGTGCCTCCGCGAGCTGGCGCAGGCGGCCCGCGCGCTCGAAGAGCCGCTGGAGCTCGAACGGCTCCACGCTGCACTGTTCCTCGTTCCGCCCGCTCCGGTCGCCACGAACACCGCGATCTATCTCGACGGCGCGCTGTTGGGGCCGAGCGAACTCGAGATGAGGCGGGCCTACGAGCGCCACGGCCTCTTCTGCGATCCCTCGTTCCGGGATCTCGCCGACCATCCGACACCGCAGCTCGAGTTCGTGGGCCGGCTCTACGAGCGCGCTGCCGAGGCCCTCGAGCGGGGGGAGGACATGACCGCGCTCGCCCTCGCGAGTGAAGCCGAGCGTTTCCTGGCCCGCTTTCCCAAGCGCTGGATCACACCCTTCGTGGCGGCGCTGGAGGAGGCCTGCGCGGAGCCTGGTCGAAATCCCTGCTACCTCTGGCTCGGTCGGTTCCTCTGGCTCGCGGTCGAGCACGAGCTCGCGCGGTCCTCCACGCGTTTCGAGGAACCCGGGCGAGCGCTGCCGGAAGGTTCCAGCCGAGGCCTGGGAGAGCCGACGGCCGAGGATCTCGCGGAGATCGCCGTTCGGCTCGAGGCTGCCGGGCTCGCCTTCGACCATGTTCGGGCCTTGCCCGGATGGCGGGAAGAGGCCTATCGGGCCAAGCGGGCTGGTGCCTCCCGATCGGAGACCGCGTGAGCCATTCGCTACCGGCTCTCGCCGATGAGCGACGAGACCGCACTCGATCATCGGTCCCGAACGCCCGCCTCTGTCACGCTACCGTCAAGATTGCCGGATATCCGCCGGATCGTTCGATGGAGGTCGAAGGATGGACGAGACTCGAGCGCTCCCGGCCCTTCAGGCCCTCGCGCAAGAGACCCGGCTCGCGATCTTTCGCTTGCTCGTCGCAGCCGGGCCGAGCGGCCTGCCGGCCGGTGCGATCGCCGAGCGGCTCGAGGTCCCGCCTTCGACGCTCTCCTTCCATCTCAAAGAGCTCGACCGGTCGGGCCTGGTCCGGTCCTGGCGCCGCTCCCGGCAGATTTTCTACGCCGCGGAGTTCGAGACCATGCGCCGCCTCTTGTCCTTCTTGACCGAGGATTGCTGCGGCGGGCATCCGGAGATCTGCGGCGGCCTGGTCCAGCTCGTCGAGCAAGCGAGCAGCCGCGCGGCGAGCTGTGCTTCGAAGGCCAAGATCGGGGAGGGCTGCCGTGGATAGACCGTACAACGTGCTGTTCCTCTGCACGGGCAACTCGGCCCGGTCGATCATGGCCGAATGCGCCCTGAACCGCTGGGGGAGCGGCCGGTTCGAGGCCTTCTCGGCCGGCAGCCACCCGAAGGGTGCCGTGCATCCGATGACGATCGAGACGCTGCAGCGCCTCAATTACGACACGTCGGGCCTGCGCTCGAAGAGCTGGGACGAGTTCGCAGCACCCGGAGCACCACCGCTCGACTTCGTCTTCACGGTTTGCGACCACGCAGCGAGGGAGGTCTGCCCGGTTTGGCCCGGTCAGCCACTGACGGCCCACTGGGGTGTCGAGGACCCGGTCGTCTTCGAGGGTACGGACGAGCAGAAGCGCCGCCATTGGCTCCGCATCTATTCGTACCTCGAAAACCGCATCAAAATCTTCGTGAGCCTGCCGATCGCCGCGCTCGATCGACTGACCCTGCAAAAGCGCATCGAGGAGATCGGTCGGGCCGTGCCGCCCGGCGAAAGCTGAGCCGCCCGTGGCGAGGTTCGACCTGCGGCGGCGGCTCACCGCCGAGTTCCTCGGCACCGGCACGCTCGTCTGTGCGGTCGTGGGCTCGGGCATCATGGGCGAGCGGCTCGCGGGCGGGAACACGGCGCTCGCCCTGCTCGGCAACACGCTGCCGACCGGCGCCATCCTCACCGTTCTGATCCTGATCCTCGGACCGATCTCCGGGGCGCACATGAACCCGGCCGTGTCGCTCGCCATGGCTTGGCGCCGTGAGCTTCCGGCCGGCGAGGCGGTCGCGTACGCCGTCGCGCAGATGGCGGGAGGGATCGCCGGGGCTTCGACCGCGCATCTCATGTTCGACCTCCCGATGATCCAGCTCGGCAGCACGGTGCGGACCGGGGTCGGCCAGTGGATCGGCGAGTTCGTCGCCACGTTCGGTCTCCTCGCGACGATCCTCGGCTGCCTGCGCTTCGCCCGAGCCGCGATCGCTCCGGCGGTCGGGCTCTACATCACCGCGGCCTACTGGTTCACGAGCTCGACGAGTTTCGCCAACCCCGCGGTGACACTCGCCCGCGCGCTTTCCGACACCTTCGCCGGGATCCGACCGATCGATCTGCCCGGCTTCTGGGTGGCCCAGCTCGCCGGCGCCATGGCCGCGGTCGCCGTCTTCGGCTGGATCCACGGGACCCGCGGGAAGGAGCCTTCCCCGGGCTCCGGCGCCGCGGCCGGCCGTGGTGCGGCGGAGCGGGAACCGGCGGAGCGCGTGCTCGACCGCACCTCTTGAGCCGCGGCGCCCGCGCCACCGGCCAGCCGAGGCGCAGCCGGGCCTCTGTCGGGTCGAGCGAAAGCCCCTTCGCCGCCGATCGAACGAGCGGGAGCGCCGCCCCGTACCGCCCTCGCCTTCCCGCTTCCGGGGCGGCGTGCTCGGCTCGGCCGCACCGCGCGCCCCACGGCGCTCAGCGCGCCCAGGGGAGCTGGCCGCGGAGGTCGGCGAGGCGGTCGGGGGTCGGGGGCGGTTCGGCCCGGGCGAGGCGGCTGGCCGGGGTCGCCGGGCCGGCTGCGGCACGTGCCGTGTCGGTACGCGGCGGGAAGGCCGCGGGCGCGGGGGGCCAGCCGTCGCTCGCTCGGCCGGGCTCGCCGCGGGGTGACGGTCCGATCGCCGCGAGGCTCGGCTCGGGTTCGTTTCGCATCGGCGGCTCTGGTGGGGCCGTGCCGCCGTCGCGCGGTCCGGTCGGCAGCGGGCTCGGTGGCGCGGCGGTCGGGTTCGCCGGCCGAGGGGGAGCGGGCTCGGGTTCGTTTCGCGAAGCGGCGGGCGCGGGCGCGGCTGCCGCGCGCGGCCCGAGGGCGGGCTCGCGCGGGGCGCTGCCGGTCGGTGGGTCGGCGGCGGCCGGCCCGATCTCGCGGAGCTCGCGCGCGAGGGCCGTGAAGCCGGCGAGATCCCCCTTGGCGAGCAGCCCCTCGAGCAGCGCCGCGGCGAGCGCCGGGTCGTCGCGGGCGGCACAGCGCAGCTCGGCCTCGAGGCCGGGGCCCGCCGTGGCGCCGCTCGGCCGGGCGGGCTCGGGTTCGTTTCGCAGGGCGGCGGGCGGGTTCGCCGCGGCCGCGGGTTCGGCCGCCTCGGCTGGCGCGGGTGCCCCCTCCTCGGCCGGGGCGTCGTGCGCGGTCCGGGCCAGGCGGTCGAGCAGCGGGTCGCCGACGAGCTTCACAAGGCGCTGCAGGTCGCGGCCGAGCTGGCCCTGGTAGCGGACGAGGAGCGAAAGCTCGGGGATGCGGGAGAGGATCCGGGGTAGGCCCGGGTCGGGGAACAGCCGGCCCGCGGGGCAGTGCGGCTCGATCGTGGCGAGCGTGGCCTCGAGCCGGTCGCAGCGGGCGAGCTTCCAGAAGGTGAGGGCGAGCCGTTCGAGCAGCAGCGCCTCGAGCCGGCTGCGCGGGGCGGCTTCGTCGAGCAGATCGGCCCGGAGCGCTGCGAAGGCCGCCGCATCCTCGCCGGGGGCGAGGCTGCGGGTCGAGCAGAGCCCGTGGCGGAGCGCGTTCCGCGAGGCGCGCGCCTTGCCCTCGGCGGTGACCGGGCCGCGCGAGCGGGCGCCGTTCCTCCGTGCGGCTTCGCTCTGCGCCGGCGAGCGGCGCGGCGGGGTCGCTCCGGCGGGCGCGACGGTCGACATGGGCGGGCTCCGAGGCTGTGATCGCGGGCCTCATGATATGACTATGAACCTGTAATGTCAATTCTTGCCGCAGTGTTGGTCGGATCCGTGCCGGGTATGCGCGGATCCGAGGACGTTTGGCGGCGCCTGGAGGTCAGCGGCCGATCAACGGACGGCAAACGGATACCAACCGTGCGAGGTTTCCGGCAGGACGGGCAGGCCAGGGCGCGACCGGCGTCGGTGCCGGCGGCGTCCAGCGGCGAGCGCAAGTCGTTCGTCGATTTCGCTCCTGCGTTGCGAGGAGCTTCGAAAGTCCGAGCGAAGCGGTCGGCAAAACCAGAACCGCGCGCGGCCAGCTTGCAACCCGGCGCGCAGGAGCCGTCTCGCCACGGCCCGGGCGTTTTCGAAGTCTCCCCGGGCACGGGCGGCACAGGCTTGCGATGGGCGCCACGCGCCCGGGGGCGCTCGATGCGTCACGACCCTTGACGTCAGACGCGAGGATGGTGGCCAATCGGGTGTCGAGGTATCGGGAGCAGAAGGCGCGATGAGCCGGCTCGAAGAGCTCCGAAGCGGTGCCGTCCTGCGCGGGCTCGTGCACGACGGACCGGCCACGATCGTGGCCGTGCAATGGCTCGGCACCGATGCGCTCGAGGTGACGTTCAAGGACGCCACCGGGCGGGTCGCCAACCGCCTGCTGTTCCGTGACGACGAGCCCGACCTCGAGCTCGCCGAGCCGGGCCCGAGCTTCGGCTTCACCGGTGACGGCGCGGCCTTCCGCTTGGTCGCCGAGGCCCGGCGCATCCGCCTCGCCCATCTCTTCGATCCGCTCCTCGCGGTGCACACTTCGCTGGTCGAGCCGTTGCCGCACCAGATCACCGCGGTTTACGAGCACATGCTGCCGCGCCAACCGCTCCGCTTCCTGCTCGCCGACGATCCCGGTGCCGGGAAGACGATCATGGCCGGCCTGTTGATCAAGGAGCTGGTCGCCCGCGGCGATCTCCAGCGCTGCCTGATCGTCTGCCCGGGCAACCTCGTCGAGCAGTGGCAGGACGAGCTCGACAGCCGGTTCGCGCTGCCCTTCGAGATCCTCACCAACGACAAGCTCGAAGCCTCGCGCACCGGCAATTGGCTCGCCGAAACCGATCTCGTGATCGCCCGGCTCGACAAGCTCGCCCGCGACGAGCGCCTGCAACGCCAGCTCGAATCTCCCGAAACCTTCTGGGATCTCGTCGTCTTCGACGAGGCGCACAAGCTGTCCGCCACCTTCTTCGGTGGCGAGATCAAGTACACCAAGCGCTATCGGTTGGGGCAGCTCCTCTCCGGGCGCACCCGCCATTTCCTGCTCATGACCGCCACGCCGCACAACGGCAAGGAGGAGGACTTCCAGCTCTTCATGGCGTTGCTCGACGGCGATCGGTTCGAGGGCCGCTTCCGCGACGGCGTGCACGCCACCGACACCTCCGACCTGATGCGCCGAGCGGTCAAAGAAAGTCTCCTCACTTTCGACGGCCGGCCCTTGTTCCCGGAGCGGGTCGCCCGCACCGTGCCCTACGAGCTCTCGCCGGCGGAGGCGCAGCTCTACGAGCAGGTCACGGCCTATGTCCGCGAGGAGTTCGACCGCGCCGAGAACCTCAACGACGAGCGCCGGCGCGGCACCGTCGGCTTCGCGCTCACCATCCTGCAGCGCCGGCTCGCCTCCTCGCCCGAGGCGATCTGGCGCTCGCTGCAACGGCGCCGCGAGCGTCTCGAGAGTCGGCTGCGCGAAGCCGAGCTCCTCGCCCGCGGCGGGGGCCTCGCCAGGGAGCCGTCACTGCCCGTGGCCGGCTTCGCGCCGGAGGAGCTCGAGGAGCTCGAAGACGCCCCTGAGGCCGAGCGGGCCGAGACCGAAGAGCGGGTGCTCGACGAGGCGACCGCGGCCCGCACCATCGAGGAGCTGCGGGCCGAGATCGCGACCTTGAAGCGGCTCGAGGCCCTGGCCGCAGCACTCCGCCGCTCCGGCGAGGACCGCAAATGGCGCGAGCTCGCCGAGCTCTTGCGCACGATCTTCACCCCGGCGGCGCTCGCCCCGCAGCTCGCCGAGGAGGCGGCCGCCTTCGAAGGCTCGGACGACCGCCCGTCCGAGCCGCGATCCTCGCCGGAGCAGAAGGTCGTCGTCTTCACCGAGCACCGCGACACGCTCGACTATCTGGTCGACCGCATCCGCACCCTGTTCGGCCGGCCGGACGCGGTGGTGGCGATCCACGGTGCGATGGGCCGCGAGGATCGGCGCAAGGCCGAGGAGGCCTTCAAGTTCGATCCGCGCGTGCGGGTGCTGGTGGCGACCGATGCGGCCGGGGAGGGAATCAATCTCCAGCGCGCCCACCTCATGGTCAATTACGACCTGCCCTGGAACCCCAACCGGCTCGAACAGCGGTTCGGCCGCATCCACCGGATCGGCCAGCGCGAGGTCTGCCACCTCTGGAACCTCGTGGCCCACGAGACCCGCGAGGGCGACGTCTACCGCCGGCTGCTCGACAAGCTCGAGGAGGCCCGCCGCGCGCTCGGCGGGCGCGTGTTCGACGTCCTGGGCAAGCTCGAATTCGAAGGCCGGCCCTTGCGCGAGCTCCTCGTCGAGGCGATCCGCTACGGCGAGCGGCCGGAGGTCCGCGCCCGGCTCGACCGGGCGATCGAAGGTGCCGTCGACCGGCGGAAGCTGCGTGAGCTGCTCGACGAGCACGGCATCGCCCACGAGACGATGGACGTCTCCCGCATCCGGGAGATCCGCGAGGCGATGGAGCGCGCCGAAGCCCGAAGGCTGCAGCCGCATTTCGTCGAGGCCTTCTTCCGCGCCGCCTTCGAGCGGCTCGGCGGCAGCCTGCGCGAGCGCGAGCCGCGGCGCTTCGAGATCGCCCACGTGCCGGCGGTGGTCCGCCGCCGCGATCGGGCGATCGGCCGCGGCGCCCCGGTGCTCGAGCGCTACGAGCGGGTGACCTTCGAAAAGCAGCTCGTGAGCCTGCCCGGCAAGCCGCAGGCGGCCTTCCTCTGCCCGGGTCACCCGCTCCTCGATTCGGTCGTGGACCTCATCCTCGAACGGCACCGGCCGCTCTTGAAGGAAGGGACCGTGCTGGTCGACGAGGCCGACACGGGCGCGGAGCCGCGCGTTCTCGTGTTCCTCGAACACGCGATCGAGGACGCCACCGAAGGCCGCCGCGGCGAGCGGCGGACCATCTCCGAGCGGCTCCTCTTCGTCGAGCTCGACGCCGAGGGTCGGGCGCGGGACGCCGGGCCCGCACCCTATCTCGACTATCGCCCGCTCGCCGCGGACGAGCCGAGCCCGGCCGAGATCCTCGACCACCCCACCTGTGCCCGGCTCGCCGGCGACCTCGAGGAGCGGGCCCGCCGCCACGCGGTCGCCCGGCTGGTCCCCGAGCATCTGCGCGAGGTCAAGGAGCGGCGGCTGGAGCTCCTCGCCAAGACCGAGGCGGCGGTCAAGGACCGGCTCGCTAAGGAGATCGCCCATTGGGACCATCGGGCCATCGTGCTCGCCGAGGAGGAGCGGGCGGGGCGCCCCGCGGCCCGGCTCAACGCCCAGGAAGCCCGCCGCCGCGCCGACGAGCTGCGCGCCCGCCTGCAACGCCGCCTCGCCGAGATCGCCCGCGAACGGCAGATCAACCCGCTTCCCCCCACCGTCCTGGCGGCGGCGCTGATCGTGCCGGCCGGGCTCTTGCGCGCGATCCGCGGGGCCGGCCCGCCGCCGGCCGCCGCCGACACGCGGGCCGCGGC
>JAILZQ010000162.1 GCA_023512415.1 Geminicoccaceae bacterium
CTCGTATAGGGCTGAGCCGTTCCCCCTGTACCCGGCGCGGCGATGAATCCCTGCTACCTCCTCATCAGCCCCCCTCTCACAGACCCGACCTCTCCCCCCCACTCTCTGTCCTATCTCATCGGTGCCGCGGCGGCGGCAGGCTATAGCGATTTTCTCGCCCTTGATGCCAACCTCGAGGCGCTAAACTTCCTGGCCCGCCCGGCCGCGGTTGCCCAACTCCTGCGTGAGTGTACAGCCCTCAGGGGGCGATTAGAAACGAAACATGCCCTGACCCGCGCCGAACAACTGGCATACCGCTACGCCCTGAAAGCCGTCGGTTTCGCGCCGGACGCCCCGCAGCGCGCGATTCACATCTTCAGAGACCCGGAGCTCTTTTACCACTACCCGACCTACCGCCAGGCTGTGCTTGTGATCATGCGCTGGCTTGACCTCCTGTCGGTACGCGGCTTCCCCGGTCAGTTTACCGGATTGTCGCTAAACACCGAGGGAGTCGGGAACCTCTCGAGTGTCCGCGACCTAACAAACGCGGCGTACCTCCAACGGCTGGCGCGCCCTTTTCGTTCCTATTTCGACGGCCCGTTTGCGCGGCGCGTCCGCACCCGCCGGTGGGACCTTGTTGGGTTCTCCGTCAATTACCTGAGCCAGCTGCCGTTCGCGATCCACCTGGTACGGCACATTCGCGCGCTCCTGCCGGAGACGTTTATCTGCCTTGGCGGGACTGAGATCACGGACGTCGTGAAATCCCTCCGGGATCGAGAGGATGTCTGGACGCTGTTCCCGGACGCCGACGCGGTGGTGGTCGGGGAAGGCGAGAGCGTGTTGGTTGAACTCCTGTCCGCCCTGGCGGCGGGGCGAAAACCGCGCCCCGGCAGGCCAGGAATCCTGCTGCCGCGGGCCTCGCCTCCGGGGGGCGGCTTACACCCGGTCGTGATAGAGGATGTGGCGGCCCTGCCCGCGCCGCGGTACGACGTCTGGGACTGGGCGCAGTACTGGGTGCCCGAACCCGTCGTCCTCTACGCCCCCACACGGGGGTGCTATTGGAATAGGTGCACTTTTTGCGATTATGGTCTGAACACCGACCTGCCGACCTCGCCATCCCGCGAGCGGCCGGTTGCCCGGGTCGTTGCAGACCTCCGCGCCGCCGCCCACTTCGCGCGCAATTCCTCGGGGATCCGCTCGAGGTCGACCGCGCTCGTGTCGATCCCGCGCTCCCGGGCGAGCAGATGCTGGACCGTCGCCTCGAGCAGGCGATAGGCGCGCGCGACCGCGTCGTCGTACTGCCCGCGCGCCGCCCGGCGGCGGGCGTTCCGCCAGAGATCGAGCAGCGAAAGCGGCAGACGCCGGTCGGGGCTGGCGAGCCGCTGCAGCGACTCGCGCAGCCGGGCCACCTCCTTCCAACCCCGCGCCAGGCCGTGGTCGTTGAAGAGCGCGAGCGCGCGGCGGTACTCGAAACGGTCCCAAGCGGCGAGCATGGCCGAGGCGTGGCAGGCCCGGGCGACCCGCTGGCGCAGCGCTTCGGATGCGGATTCGACCACCTGCAGCGCATCGTGGTGCGGCCGCAGCACGGCCTCCGCCTCGGCGTAGCCGTAGTTGCGCCAGAGCAGCTCGACCCGCTCGAGGGCGCGCTCCGCCAAGAGCGCATCGACGGCCAGGCGCACCGGGCGCTCGGTGCCGTCCGCCACCTTGTGGAGGTCGCGCCGCTCGCCGCGCATGAACTGCAGCTCGACGCGGGCATCCGGCTCGCCGATCGCGGCCAACATCAAGGCCGCCGACATGGTCTTGGTGCCGCCGGTGTAATCGCAGACGATCCGCGCGGCCTTGGACCGCGCCCGTTCGCGGCGCAGGATCTCGCCGCAGCGCACGCCCGCGGCGTCCGGATCGTCGGCCGGGATCGGCTCGATCAGGAAGCGGTCCGCCTCGAGGCCGAGCTCGCGCGCGATCCGCTCGGCCTCCGGCCGCGAGCCTCGCCCGTCCGGGCCGCCCTCCTGCGAGACCAGGAAGACGATGCGGTCGGGGCGGAGTGCGCGGATCGCCGTCTCGATCGGTCTCGGCGAGCCGCCCACCGTGCAGAGGAGGATCGTCTTCGCCATCGCCGCCTCACCGCCATTCGAGCTCGGACTCGTCGACCCACTCGGTATCGCCGCCCGGAAATTCGATCAGCACCTCGCCGCGTTCGCGCTTGCGCACCCGCACTTCTTCGCCCGCGTAGAAAGCCCGCCGCGCCGGGCCCGGGGCAGCGGCTCGCGGACCGGCCGAAGCGGCCGTCGCGGCGGCCGGCGCGCGCTGGAGCTCGAACCCCTCGGGCAACAAGAGCAGCCAGCCCAAGGGCAGGAGCGGGGCCGTTCCCCCGGGCCTCACGAGGTTACGGGTGTTGCCCTCCTTCATGGGATGCGGGGGCTTCGCCTGCGCGTTCCAGCCCTCGCGCACGCCCTCGAGGCTTTTCGATTCGAACTGGCCGAAGCGGCCGAGCCGCAGCAACAGGACGTCCGAGCGGCCGCGCAAAGCCTCGGGGCCGAGCAGGGTGCCGTCCGGTGCTTTCACCCGCACGAGGCTCTTCAAGGTCTTTTCGATCGAGGTCTCGCCCGCGAAGAAGCGGCCGAGCTCGTGATCCCAGAGCTTCCAGTGGAACGCGACGACGGCGCGGGCGAGCTCTTGCGCGTCGAGCTTGAAGCCGGGCGTCTTGCGCTGCTCGCGGTCGCGGCTTCGGGCTTCGCGGAGGGCGCCGGCCTCGATCCGGATCTCGCAAGGGAGCGGCAGCGGGTTCCCGAGCGCGGCGCAGTTCGTGACCTCGAAGATCATCTGCATCTTCTCGGCCGGCTGCTGGCCGTTGCGGATCAGTCGCGCGGGCCGCCAGTTGATCACCTGGTCCACGCGCGTCGACCTCTCGGGGAGCGCGATGTCGGCCACCTCGACGAAGCGGAACGGGTCCTGATCGGGATTCTGGTGCTCCAGGAGGAGGGCCTGGACCTCGTTGCTCGCGCGCGAGGCGATGGTGCCCTTGGGGGTTCGATGCCGCCCCTTGATCGCTTCGATCGCCGCCGTCTTCGCCGGGACGAGGCTCGACAGGAGCGCCGTGCGCAGCGCACCCTTGAGCGACGAGCCCGGAAGGTAAGGCCGGCCGCCCGTCCGCACCATGGGTCGCACGTCGCCGCGGCGCAGCGGGTTCTCGACCACGGGGCGCAGCTGGGCGCTCGCCGCCGCGCCCACGGCGATCCGCTCGAGGACGAGGCCGGGCGGGACGGACTCGCGCAGGATCCGCTGGGCCGCCTGGAGCTGGCCGCGCTCCAGGTTCTCGAGGTACTCGCGGCGGCGGCGCGGGTCGGCCGCGCGCAGCACCGCCGCCGGCTCGAACCGCTCGAGCCAGGCCCCATCCGGTGTCAGCCGCCATTCCTCGGCCGCCAGCACCGACCCGTCGCCCACGTGGATCGGGGTCAAGGGCACGGCCGTGAGCCGCCAAGTGACGTCACCCTGCATGGGCCGCCTCCGTGTAGGGCACGGGCAAATGGAAGGCGTGCTGGCCCGGCACGTAGCCGAGGATCCTCGGCACTTCCGTATGCACGATGCCTTCGAGCCAGGCGCCGAACGGGCCGTCGCCACGGGCGGCGAAGGTCGCGCCGGGCTTCATGAGGAGGATCGGCCGCTTCCAGGGCCGACCGCAGGCCATCGCCGCCTCGATCGCGAGCTTGCCGAAATGCGTCGCGAGCTTGTAGCGCGGGGCTTCGAGCTCCTCCGTCCAACAGCCGTGCGACAGCGACAGGTACCGGTTGCCGGTGTGATCGAAGAGTTCGCGCTCGGGCTCCTTGCCGAGGACGCGGAAGCGGCCCCGGCCGAAGCCGGAGTCCCGACCGAAGCCCCAGCTCCCGACGGCGGCCAAGAGCTCCTCCACCGCGCCGATCGGCCAGCTCGTGCGGACGTAGAGGTCGCGCTCGCGCGCGCCCTCGCTCGGCCACCATTCGTCGAGGAACCAGAGCCCGCCCGGTTCGATCACCGTGCCGCGCTGCCGGTCGATCGTGTTGTGGGCGAGGCGGTGCTCCCGGTCGCCCGGGCCGGCTTCGAGCTCCGCTTCGAGGCTTTGCTCGGAGAGGGCGGCGCGGTGGCGCAGGAAATGCGCGCGCTTCACGAAGCCGAGCTTCTTGCGCTCCTTGCGCTTCGCGGCCTTGTCGGGATCGAAGGGCGGGGGTGGTAGGAGCGGCCGCGGCAGCAGGTCCTTCGGCAGGACGTCCGAGAGGAGGAACACCTCCTGCCGGTTCCGGAGGGCCGCGAGCTTGCCCGCGAGCCGCTCGTCCGAGCCGTCCAGGCGGACCATGGCCCAAGAGAGCTGGCCGAAGAGCGTGCCCGAGGCCCATGGCGTGCCGTAGGGACCTGCGAGCTCCAGGCGGAATCGCCAAGGATCCATGGCCGGCACCTCAGGCGGCGAAGCGCACGATCGCGGGTGCCACGTCTGTCGGGAAGCGGTTGAGCCGGTGGCGCGTTTCGATCTTCTGCTCGCTGCCGTCGGGGAGCCTCACGAGGAGGTCCTCGAAGCTCACCCGGCCGTAGCCGCGCGAGCCCGAGCCGCCGAGCGCGTCCTGCTCCAGGAGACCGAGGCCGGCGACGAGCCAGTTGAGGCATTCGCGGTCGCGCTTTCCGCCGTCCTCCGTGTCGTAGAGGCGGAAGGCGAGTTCGATCTCGAAGGTGGCGCCGGCCACCACGCGCTCGGTGCGTCGCAGCCCGCCGTCGAGGGCTTTGCCGGCGATCCGGTCGATCGAGACCTCCATCTTCTCCTCGGTCAAAGCGAGGCCCCGCTCCTCCACGGTCTTGACCCAGTCGGGGTCGAGGAAGGCGTCGCGGACCACGAGGCGGGTGGGTCCCGGGTCCTTCTTGTTGGCGCTCTCCCAGTCCTTGCGGGGGATCGAGCTACCGAAGATGCGCAGGATCGGATCCTCGGGGTCCAAGGCCTGACCGCCTCCTCGGGCGTCGAAGCCCCAGGCGCGCCCGTCGGTGCGGACATGGCCGAAGGCCCATTCCAGCATGAACCGGAGCTTGCCCTTCAAGGACGAGCCGGGGACGTAGGGCTCGCGGGTGTGCGGGTGGCGAATCACCGGCAGGTCGATTCCGCCGATGTCGACGGTGTCCTTGCCGGCACCGATGTGCAGGCCCGTGCGGGCGATCATGCGCCCGGTGATCCGAGCCACTCCCTGGAGCCGATGCACGGAGGCCATGGGCGTACCTCAGTTCGGGTTGTAGACGCGGTGGTAGGCCACGATCGCCTCGAAGTGGCGGGCGAAGGCCACGAGCTTCTCCGGGCTGTCGACCGAGGCGGCGTGTCGGGTGAAGAACCTGACGAGCTCGGCCGGCACCTTCTGGCCCGGACGTTTGTGGGCGTAGGCCGCGCGGGCCTTCATCATCGCGAGCTCGGCCTTGACCTGCTCGGCGTCGAGCTTGCCGGCTTCGGCCTTTAGGCGGAGCGCCACCACCGGATCGTAGAACCGGCGGAGCTGGGTATTCGGCAGCTCCTTGAATTTCTCGGCCATCTCCCGGGCCCGCGCATCCAGCAGATCGGGCCGGACGGTCCGGCCGTTGGGGCCGAAATACTGTTCCCGCTCGGCCGGCGGCTTGAGCAGGGCCGCCACCTCCGCATCGCCGCCAGCACCGCCTGCGCCACCACCCGCTCCCGCGGGACCGCGCGCGCCGCCGCCGGGCGCGCCGAACCCGCCACTGGTCGGGCGCGGTCCGCCGCCCGAGGGGCCCGGCCGCTGGTGATAGGGTCCCTTCCCGTTCATCCTCTCCTCCTCACCGGTTGCGCCAGAGCGCGATCGCGATCGCGAGCTTCGAGGGCGGGGGCGCGCCCTCCACGTCCAACCCCATGAGCGCGTGGAACTCCAGCCAGATCGCGGGCTTTCGGCGCGCCTCGCGCTCGGCCGGGCTCGGCGGCCAGGTGCGCGCCAGGAAATAGGCGTAGCGGGCCCGCCAGATCGCAGCCCAGCTGTCGGCCTTCGTCTCCGCCCGCTCCTTGAGCTCGAGGAAGGAGAGGAGCTTGTAGGCGAAGGAGGTCTTCGCCTCGTCCTCGCGCAACCGCGTGCAGAGCCAGTCTTGCTTGTCGAGGAGCCAGGGCAGGCCGCGGTTCGGCTCGCGCCAGTCGAGCACCTCGCCCAGGATCCCGAGCGCGTCCTTGCCCTGCCGGGCCTTGGCCCGTTCGAGCGCCTCCTCGGCCGCGTCGGCCGAACGGTTCAAGGGCTCGCGATCGGAAACGAGCGCGATGCCTGCGGAGAGCGTCAGGCTCGGATTGTCCCCGCAATACTCGCGGAAAGCCTCGCGCAGCTCGCCCGCCAGCTTCACGGTCGAAAGCCACGGGCCGATCAGGAGGAGATCGTCGCCGCCCGCGTAGACCGTGTAGGTGTCGGGAAAGCGTGTCGCGAGCAGATGCGGCAGGTGTCCGGTGAAGAACCAGTCGAGCGCGCGCGAGAGGGCAACGAGCCGGCCGATCGAATGGTTGTCTTGCTGCTTGCCGTCCGGGGTCTTCGATCGAAGCCCGAGCCCGAAGATCTGGCCCAGATTGTCGACGTCGGCCTTGAGCACGGCGAGCATCGGCCGGCCCGTGAGGGTCTGCGGGTCCTTCGAGGCGGCGGCGAGATAGGCCATGCTCTTGATGCCGCCAGCGCGGAGATCCTCGATGTCGCGCACGGTCTCGGGAATGTCCCGGTAGCGCGGATCGTCCCACTCACGGTCGAAAAAGGTCGGCACGTGGTTGGCGATCGGGCGGCTCGCGATCGGCCAGGGGAGATCTTCCTCGCCCCAGGGCTTCCAAGCCGAGACCACGTTGCCGCCGGGCTCGAACGGGTTCTCCCCGCCCGCCACGGCACGCAACCGAACAGCGCCGAACAGCGAGAGGGTGTGCTCGTCGCCGGGGCCGTCGAGCCAGAGGAGCTGGCGCAGCTTGGGCAAGCGCACGCCGAGCTCGTACTCGTGGTGGCAGGCCTCGCAGCGCATCACCCCGCCGCTCGTGAAGGCGGGCTTGCGCGGCCGCACCCCACAGGCCGGGCAATAGCCATCGGCCCCTTCCTCGTAATCCTCTTTCAAGATCGGCCCGTTGCCCGAAAGGAACGCACGCAGCGGCTGCTGCTTGGCTCGTTCGGTCGCGGCGCGCAGCCGATCGAGCGTCGTGGCGATCCGCCCGCGCAGGAAATCCTCCGGCCGGAGCGGCTCGCCGAGCCCGAGGACGAGCGCGAGCTCGCCCGCGTAGCGGGTCGCCATCCAGCGGTCGATCTCACCCTGGAGCTCCGCCACCTTCGCCTCGATCCCCTCGACCTCCGGGAGCAGCAGCGTGAGCTGGCCGCCCGCGCGCATGAGCACGACGTAGGGCGGGAGACCGAGCCGGCGGCGGATCAACAGCCCCGCCGCTTCGACGAGCTGGCCCATGAGGAAGGAGCGCGCGCGCAGGATCCGGTTCACCCCCTTCACCTGCTCGCTCGCGAGGCGGAAGAGCGTACTCTGGATGCCCGAGAGATCGCCCCGCAGGAGCCGGAACTTGGGGCGCGTCCGATCGCGAATGGCCGCGGCGTCCAGGAGCTCGCCCCGGGCCTCGTGGTGGCGGAAAAGACAGGCCGCGAAGGCTGCCACCGCGAGCGAATGGTCGAGGAGCGAGACGTCGGGCTCGTCCCGGGTCGAGGACGGCACCCCCCACCAGAACCCAACGCCAGCCCCAAGGCACCATACTTGAAGAGAATGGCCTTTTTCCCGCCATACCGGCACAGAAACATACACCCCAACCCGAAGGCCACCCCC
>JAILZQ010000163.1 GCA_023512415.1 Geminicoccaceae bacterium
GTCGTTCGGTATCCGCGAGGAGCGGGTGGCACAACACGTCGAGAACGCCCGGGCGGAGGGCGCCGAACTCGTCGTCCTCTTGAGCCACAACGGCTTCGACGTCGACCGCAAGCTCGTCTCGCGCGTCCCGGGCATCGACGTGGTCCTCACCGGGCACACCCACGACGCGCTGCCCGAAGCGCTCGTCGTCGGCAAGACGCTCGTCGTGGGCACGGGCTCCAACGGCAAGTTCCTCGCCCGGCTCGACCTCGAGGTGCGCGACGGCGAGGTGAAGGACTACGCTTTCAAGCTGATCCCGGTCTTTTCCGAGGCGATCCGGCCCGATCCGGCGATGGCGAAGCTCGTCGCAGAGCTGCGCGCGCCCTTCCTGCCCGACCTCGACCGCGTCGTCGGCCACACCAAGAGCCTCCTCTATCGACGCGGCAATTTCCAGGGCAGCTGGGACGATCTCATCTGCGCGGCCCTGCTCGAGCAGCGCGATGCCGAGATCGCACTGTCCCCCGGCTTCCGCTGGGGTCCCTCGCTCCTCCCGGATCAGCCGATCCGCATGGAGGACGTCTGGGCGCAGACGGCGATGACTTACCCGCAGGTCTACCGGATCGAGATGACGGGTGCCCAACTGAAAGAGGTGCTGGAGGACGTCGCCGACAACATCTTCAACATCGACCCCTATTACCAGGGCGGGGGCGACATGGTGCGGGTCGGTGGCATGGCCTTCACGATCGACGTCGACCAGCCGATCGGGCGGCGGATCTCGGACATGACGTTCCTCAAGACCGGCGAGCCGATCGACCCGAGCCGCAAATACGTCGTCGCCGGCTGGGCCTCGGTCAACGAGGGGGTCGAGGGGCCGCCCGTGTGGGAGCTCGTCGCCCGCTACATCGAAGCGCGCAAGGTGATCGACCTGCCGACCGCCGGGCGGGTGATCGTCAAGGGCGGCTGAGGCGGCGGTGGTGCTCGAGGTCGGCTTCCTCGCGGCGTTCGGCGCGGGCGTCCTCTCCTTCTTGAGCCCCTGCGTGCTGCCCCTCGTGCCGCCTTACCTTTGCTTTTTGGGCGGCCTCTCGATGGAGCAGCTGCAGAGCGGGGTCGCGGGCGAAGAGGGCGCGGCCTTGCGCCGCCGCACCGTGCTCGCCGCGATCCTGTTCGTGCTCGGCTTCGGCACGGTGTTCGTGACACTCGGGGCCACGGCGAGCGCGGTCGGCCGACTGCTCGCCGAATGGAGTCTCGTGCTCGCGCAAGTGGCCGGTGTCGTCATCATCGTCCTCGGCCTGCATTTTTTGGGTGTGTTCAAGATCGCCTTCTTGAACCGCGACATCCGCTTCCAGCCCGAGAAGCCCGCGGGCCTTCTGGGTTCGTATCTGATCGGGCTCGCCTTCGCCTTCGGCTGGACGCCCTGCGTCGGCCCGGTGCTCGCCGGGATCCTGTTCGTTGCCGGGACCGAGGAGACGATGCTGCGCGGCGCGCTCTTGTTGGCCGCGTATGCCGCCGGGCTCGGCCTGCCCTTCGTCTTGGCGGCCCTCTTGCTCGAGCGGGCGGTGGCGGGCCTGCGCCGGATGCGCCGCTGGATCCCGACCGTGGAGCGGGCGACCGGCGCACTCCTGGTCGGCACGGGTCTGCTCTTCGTGACCGGCCGCCTCAACGAGCTGTCGTTCTGGTTGCTCGAGACCTTTCCGATCCTCGGCCGCATCGGTTGAGCCGGGCCACGAAGGCTTGGTAGGAGCCGACCCAGCCCTTGGCCCGGGCGCGGCCGAAGGCGGCGTTGATCGTGATCCGCCGGCGGAAGCTCGCCCGCACCTTCTGCGCGAGCTCGGGCCGCAGCGCGAGCTCACCCGAATCGAGCATCGCGAGCACCCGACGATAACCGGCCTCGGCGCGGAACACGGCATCGGGGGCGTTGCACTCCGAATCCGGCCGCTGCCGGTAGACCCGCATCGCGCGCCGCACGATCGGGTAGGAGCCGAGCCGGTCGAGCAGGAGGAGGTTGAAGACCACGTCGTCGCAGATCGGCACCTCGAGCCAGCGCAGCCCGAGGCCGCGATCGACCACCGGCAGGACCGGCACCGGATCGTCGAGCAAAAGATCGGCGTCGAGCTCGACCGGCCCCTCACCGGGCGGCAGCCAGCTGCGCAGGAGCGTCCCGTCCGCTTCCTCGACGATGTGCACGTCGTCGCTCGCCGCGCCGCGCGCGAGCGCCAAGGGCGCGAGCGTGGCGAGCCGCTCGGGCGCGAAGACGTCGTCGGCGTCGAGCGGTGCCACGAGCCGGCCGCGGGCCGCCTCGAGGGCGCGGTTGCGGGCCCGCGCCACCCCGGTCCGCACGCCACCCGTGCCGACGAAGCGGATGCGGCGATCGGCGAGCCCGGCCGCTTCGAGCAGCGCGGGATAGTCCCGATCGGCGTCGTCGACCGCGATCACCGCCTCCCAATCGGCCAGGGTCTGGGCCCGCAGCGAAGCGATGCAGCGGGCGAGCGTGGCCCGCGCCCGATAGACGGGGATCAGGACCGAGACGAGCGGAGCCACCTCCCGGCTCAGCCCATCTTGAGGGCGGCCAAGAACGCCTCCTGGGGGATCTCGACCTGCCCCACCTGGCGCATGCGCTTCTTCCCTTCCTTCTGCTTCTCGAGGAGCTTGCGTTTGCGGGTGACGTCGCCGCCGTAGCATTTGGCGAGCACGTCCTTGCGGAACGCCTTGACCGTCTCGCGGGCGATGATCCGGCCACCGATCGCCGCCTGGATCGCGACCTGGAACATCTGCCGCGGAATGAGCTCCTTGAGCTTCTCGCACACCGACCGGCCGCGGCTTTCGGCCATGCTCCGGTGCACGATCATCGAGAGCGAATCGACCCGCTCGCCGTTCACCAGGATGTCGACCTTGACCAGGTCCGATTCGCCGTAGCCGTCGAGCTGGTAGTCGAAGCTCGCATAGCCGCGCGTGCAGGATTTGAGCTTGTCGTAGAAGTCGAAGACGACCTCGTTGAGCGGCAGCCGGTAGACCACCATCGCCCGGTTGCCCACATAGGTGAGCTCCTGCTGGATCCCCCGCTTCTCCTGGCAGAGCTCCAGGACCTTGCCGAGGAACTCGTCGGGGACGAGGATCGTGGCCTTGATCCAGGGCTCCTCGACCCTCTCGATCCGGGTCGGGTCGGGATAGTCCGAGGGATTGTGCAGCTCCATCACCTTCCCGTCGGTCGTGTGGACCCGGTAGACGACCGAGGGTGCGGTGATCACGAGGTCGAGGCCGAACTCCCGCTCGAGCCGCTCCTGGATGATCTCGAGGTGGAGAAGGCCCAAGAAGCCGCAGCGGAAGCCGAGGCCGAGCGCGCCGCTGCTCTCGGGCTCGAAGACGAAGGAGGAATCGTTGAGCCGGAGCTTCGCCAGGCTGTCCCTGAGCGTTTCGTACTCCGCGGCATCGGTCGGGTACATACCGCAGAAGACGACCGGCTGGCTCGGCCGGAAGCCGGGGAGCGGCGCCGCCGCGGGGCGGCGCTCGTCGGTGATCGTGTCGCCCACCCGGGCATCGGCGATCTCCTTGATGCCGGCCGTGATGTAGCCGACCTCACCCGGGCCCAGCGAATCGACCTGCAAGGGCTTGGGGGTGAAGACGCCGATCCGGTCGATCGTGTGCACCGCACCCGTTCCCATGAAGCGGATCTTGAGACCGCGCTTCAATTCGCCGTTCTTGACCCGCACGAGCGTCACGACGCCGAGATAGGGGTCGTACCAGGAATCGACCACGAGGGCCTGGAGCGGCGCCCCGCGATCACCCACGGGCGGCGGCAGCCGGTGCACGATCGCCTCGAGCAGCGCGTCCACCCCCTGCCCCGTCTTGGCCGAGATCATGAGGGCGTCCTTCGCGTCGAGGCCGATGATGTCCTCGATCTGCTGCTTGACGCGTTCCGGTTCGGCCGCCGGCAGGTCGATCTTGTTGAGCACCGGGACGATCTCGAGGTCGGCCTCGATCGCCTGGTAGGCGTTGGCGAGCGTCTGCGCCTCGACCCCTTGCGTGGCGTCGACCAGCAGGAGGGCACCTTCGCAGGCGCGCAGGCTGCGGCTCACCTCGTAGGCGAAGTCGACGTGGCCGGGCGTGTCGATCAGATTGAAGACGTACTCTTGCCCGTCCTTCGCCGTGTAGCGCAAGCGGACCGTCTGCGCCTTGATCGTGATCCCCCGCTCGCGCTCGATGTCCATCGAATCGAGCACCTGCGAGGTCATCTCGCGCGGATCGAGCCCGCCGCATCGCTCGATCAGCCGGTCGGCGAGGGTCGATTTGCCGTGGTCGATGTGCGCCACGATCGCGAAGTTGCGGATCCGGGAAAGCTCGCTCATCGACCCCCGCTCGATCGGTCCTCGTCGAAACGCCCCGCGAAACGCCGGAGCATCCGGGCCACCCGCAGCCGGCGCGGCACGCCCGGCACCCGGGGCCGGTGCGCCGCCGCACGCGCCCCGAGCCAGCATATAGGGCGGGACGGCCCGGAACGGAGCCCCTCGCCGGGTCGCACGGGCCGCGACGCGGCCGTCGGTCAGCTCTGCCAGGGGAGCACCCCGCGGGGCAGGCCTGCGAGCCGGGCGAGCACCGAGGCCGCGACCGCGAGGGCCAGCACCACCGCGACCGCGACCGTGCCGACCGCCGCGGCACCGCCCGTGTTGCCCTCGTCGTACAGCATGAAGACGACCACGCCGAGCGTCTCGTTGCCCGTCGACCACAACAGCGCCGAGACGGTGAGCTCGTTGAGCGCGGTCATGAACACGAGGAGGGCACCCGCGGCGAGCGAGGGCAGCAGGAGCGGCAGGTGGATCCCCATGAGCCGGCGGATCGGCCGGGCGCCGAGATTGGCCGCCGCTTCTTCCATCGCCGGTTCGATCTGCTGCAGCCCTGCCGCGATCGGCCGCAGCGCCAGCGCCAGGAACCGGCCGGCATAGGCCACGACCAGGATCGCGAGCGTGCCGTAGAGCGAGACGCCCGAAAGCGGCAGCGGCTTCAAGAACACCAGGATCACCGCGATCGCGAGCACGATGCCGGGCAAGGCCCAGGGCGCGTCGGCCGCGAGGTCGAGCAGCCGGGCGAGCCGCGAGCGCGCGGCGTGGACGAGCCAGGCGAGCGGCAGGCTCGCCGCGGCACAGAGCAGCGCCGCGAGTGCGGCGAGGAGGAGGCTGTTGGCGAAGGCGCGGGGCACCGCCCCGTGGGCCGCGAACAGGAGCTCGAAATGGCGGAAGGTCGCCGTCTCGAGGGTCAAAGGCACACCCACGGCCGGGACGAGCGCACTCGCGACGAGGGCGAGAAGCGGCATCACCGTCACGAGCAGGAGGAGGCCCCAGGCGAGCGGCTCGACGAGCAGGCGATGACGGCCGAGCGCCGAGGGAGGGCTGTCGAACAGGCTCCGACCGGAACCCGCCACGCTGCCGCGCCCGGCCAGGGCCTGGACGAGGAGCCCCATCACCGCGAGCAGCGCCAGGGTACCGGCGAGCACCGCGACCTCGGGCAGGACCCGCGGGCCGAAGCCCGAGAGGCGCTGATAGATCAGGCTCGTCAAGAGCGTGTAGCGGCCGGGGATGCCGAGCAGCGCGGGAATCCCGAAATTGCCGAGGGCGGCCACGAAGGCGAGCGCGCCCCCGGCCCAAAGCGCCGGGCGCAGGAGCGGCAAGAGGATGCCGAGGAGCACGCGGGCGCGGCCCGCCCCGACGTTGCGCGCCGCCTCGACATACTCGGCCGGGACGGCCGCGAGCCCGGCCCGTACCGTGAGGAACGGCATCGTCGCATGCTCGAGGGCGAGCAAGAAGATCACGCCCTCGCGTGAATAGAGCGGGTTCTTCGCACCGGGCTCGGGGGCGAGGCCCAAGAGCCCGAGGATCGGGCTCGAAGGGCTCGCGAGTTGCAGCCAGGCGACGGCTGCGATCTGGGCGGGAACGAGGATCGGCAAGAGGAACAGGAGGGCGGCGAGCCGCCGCCCGCGCAGATCGAAAAGGCCGGTCAGGAGCGCGTACGCGGCGCCGAGCAGAACCGCCAGGAGTGCCGAGAGGGTCGCGGCCTCGAGCGTGTTCCAGAGCGCCCGCCGGGTGCTCCGTGCGGCCAACACCTCGGCCAAGAGGCCCCGCTCGCCCGCGAGGACCAGCTCGAGGCCGAGGCGCAGGAGCGGCAGGAGGCAGAAGAGCCCGACATGGAGGGCGACGAGGAGGAGCAGGAGCGCGCGGTCCCGATCGCCCCCGAGGAGGCGGGCGAGGCGACCGTGCGCCTCGCCCGGGCTCGGCTGGAGGTGCGGACGGACCGCTTCAGCCACCGAACAGGTCGGCGAACCGCTTCTTGGTCTCCTCGTCCTTGCGCGCGAGGATCTGCGGGTCGACCGAGATCACCTTGATCGTTTCGATCGGCGGGAAGGCCGACGGCGGGGCGATGCCCTCCATGGCCGGGATGTAACTCTGCTCGACCGCCTGGCGCTGCGCCGCCTCGGACAGCTGGAAGTCGACGAACTTCTTGGCGGCCCCGACGTTCTTGGCGGTCGCGAGGATCGCGACCGGCTGGGTGATGGCGGTCACCCCCTCGACCGGGAAGACGAACTCGACCGGCGAGCCTTTGGCCTTGGCATTCAAGGCCATGTAGTCGATGAGCATGCCGTAGGCCCGCTCGCCCTTGGCGACCGCATCGAGCACGGCACCGTTGCCGCGCGCCGAGAGCGTGCCGGCCTCGGCCAGCTTCTCGAAATAGCGCCAGCCGAATTCGGGCAGCTCGGTGAGCGTGCCGACGTGGATCACCGCCGCCCCGGAATAGAGCGGCGAGGGCATGATCACCCGACCCTTGGCGTCGGGCCGCAGGAGGTCGTTCCAGCTCTTGGGCGGCTCCTTCACGAGCTGGGTGTTGTAGACGATGCCGGTCGTGATCACTTTCGTCCCGAACCAGCGCATCTCTTTGTCGTAGAAGTGCTTCGGGAAGCGCGCGACGGGTGCTTCGGGGTAAGCCATGAGCCGGCCCTCGCGGGCGAGCTGGCTCATCGCCACCTCGTCGGCGATCAACAACACATCCGCTTGGGGGGCGCCGGCCGCGAATTCGGCGGCGAGCTTGTTCATGACTTCGGTCGTGCCGGAGCGGAACATCTCGACCTCGATACCCGGCTCGACTTTCTTGAAGAGGTCGAGCACCGCCTTCATCTGGTCGGTCGGCTGCGAAGTGTAGAGCACGAGCTTTTCGGCCGCCTGCGCCGTGCCCAGCCACCCGGCGAGCGCGAGCGCCACGATCCCCGTCCATCGCGCGCGCATGGGTTCCCTCCTTCCGCTGCGGTCGCGCCGGGGCATTAGACCCCGGTCGTGACGATCCCGTGACCGTCGGACGCCGACGCGGCGAACTCGAGCCCGGGCTCGAGGAGGATCGAAGGGCCCGGGAAGGCGGCCTCCCAGGCAGCGCGGTCGGGTGCCGGATCGAACAGCGGGACGATCCGCCGGGGCCGGACCGCGGCCACGAGCGCGTCGAGGGTCGCCCGGTCGGGATGGACCGGCCAGCGGCGATGGACCGCCGCGCCGCGCTCCAGGAGGGCGCGCGCCGGGCACCCGCGCGGCACGTGGCCGGTGAGCACGATCCGGGCATCGCTCCGCTCGCACCAAGCCCGCGCGAGGAGGGCCGCGGGGCCGCGGTCGAGCTTGGCGCCTTCGGCGATCACCACGCCCGAGGGATCCTCCGACCAGGGCGGCGCGGCGTCGAGCAGCGCCGACAGACGCTCGGCCGCCCCTTCGCGCAGACTCCCCCGAGCGCCGGCCAGGGTCCGGG
>JAILZQ010000164.1 GCA_023512415.1 Geminicoccaceae bacterium
CGGTCCCTCCGCGGTCGACCCGGCCGTGCGTCGCGCGTTCGCCGCCGACGAGCTGGTCCGCTTGGCGGAAGCCTTCTGCCGGGCCGAGGTGGCGGCCGAGGCCGACCCCCCGATCCGCCGGCTCGCGGAACGCGGCGAGACCGATCCGGCCCGGCTCACCCTCGCGCTGGAGCTCGCGATCCGGTGCGGCCGCCTCGATCTCGCCACGGCGCTCGGCCGCGCACCGGTCCGCGAAGGCCGCGTCGACCCGCTCTTGGCCTTCCCGGTGCCGCGCCTCGACGGCTTCCTGCGGGCGGAGGGCGAGCCCGAACCGGCCCTTTTGCTGGCGGTGGCCCGCCAGGAGAGCCAGTTCGATCCCTGGGCGGTGAGTCCGGCCGGCGCCCGCGGCCTCATGCAGCTCATGCCGGCCACCGCCAAAGCGGTCGCACGCGAACTGGCGATCGGCTACCGTGCCGAGGCGTTGCTCGCCGAGCCGGCTTACAATTTGCGCCTCGGCGCCCACTATCTGAGCCGCCAGCTCGAGCGGTTCGGCGAGCCGGCGCTGGCGCTCGCGGCCTACAATGCCGGGCCGGGCCGGGTCGAGACGTGGCTCGCCCAATACGGCGACCCGCGCGGCCGCGGCCGCCACGCGCTCGTGGACTGGATCGAGCGCATCCCCTTCCGTGAGACCCGCAACTACGTTCAGCGGGTGCTCGAGGGAGCCGAGGTGTATCGACGGTTGCTGGCCGAGCGTGCGCCGCCGCTTCTGCCGCTGGCGACCCCGCTCTCGGCCGCCGCCCTCGAGGACGGCACGCGCCGCGGAGGCAGCGGCTCGTGAAGCGAAGCGGTTCCGATCCGACCGCAGCCGTGGTGTTCGACGTGTTCGGCACGTTGCTCGACGTGACGGCCTCCGTCGAGCCCGCCCGGGCGGCACTCGGTGCCGACGCCGAACGGCTCGGCGAGCTCTGGCGGCGCAAGCAACTCGAGCTCAGCTGGCCGGGCAGCCTGACGGGTGTCGATCGCGGCTTCGACGCACCGACCGCCGACGCGCTCCACCGGGCGACGCCGGCCGTGCGCGTGGCCGAACCCGGCCTCGCCGAGGTCCTTCTCGAGGGCTGGCGCCACCTTCCCGCCTTCGCGGATGCGGCAGCCACGCTGGATGCGCTGCGGGCGGGGGGCCTCGGGGTCGCCCTGCCCCACCACGGCACCGCCGCGACCCTGCAGACCGCGCTCGGCTCTACCGGGCTGCGTGACCGGCTCGACCTCGTCCTGTCGGTCGAGCCCGCAGAGATTTTCGAGCCGGCGGCCGTGGTCTACCGGCTGGCCACCACCGCGCTCGAGCTGCCGGCGGCGCGGATCGCCTTCGTCTCCGCGAATTCTTGGGACGCCCACGCCGCGGCGCGGAACGGGTGCCGCTCGATCCGTGTCGATCGCTCGGGTCTGCGCGAGGAGCCGCTGCCCGGATGTCCCGCGGACCAGGTCGGCGCGCTCGGCGAACTCTCGCCGGTGTCGCTGCGGTGAGCGACGAGCCGCTGCCGATCGGGCTCCGTGAGGTGAGCGAGGCCACCGCGCGGCTGCGCGGCGTCGCGGTGCGGACCCCGCTCCTTCACGACACCCTCCTCGACGCGCTGGTCGGCGCACGCCTCCTCGTCAAAGTCGAGCCGTTGCAGCGCACCGGCTCGTTCAAGTTCCGCGGCGCCTACAACGCCATCGCACGGAGCACGGCACCGGCGGTGGTCGCTTGGTCGTCCGGCAACCATGCACAGGGCGTGGCACTCGCCGCCGCCCTGCTCGGCAAGCGAGCGACGATCGTCATGCCGGCCGACGCCCCGCGCATCAAGCAAGAACGGACGCAGGCTCTCGGCGCCGAGATCGTGTTCTACGACCGCGCCCGGGAATCCCGCGAGGCGATCGGCGCCGCGATCGCCGAGCGGACCGGAGCGGCGATCGTTCGGCCCTACGACGACCTCGACGTGATCGCCGGGCAGGGCACCGTCGGCCTCGAGATCGTCGAGCAGGCGGCCGAACTCGGCCTCCTGCCGGACCTCGCGGTGGTGTGCTGCGGCGGTGGCGGGCTGATCGCCGGCTGCGCCACAGCTCTGCGCGCGCTGCTGCCGCAGATCCGTGTCTATGCCGCCGAGCCCGCAGGCCACGACGATACCGCCCGCTCGCTGGCCCGCGGCGAGCGGGTCGCCAACGCCCCGGGGGTGCGCTCGATCTGCGACGCCCTGCTCGCCACCGAGCCGGGCGAGCTCACCTTCCTGATCAACCGCCGGCTCCTCGCCGGCGGCCTCGTGGCGAGCGATGCCGAGGTGTGCCGAGCGATGGCCCTGGCGTTCAGCGAGCTCAAGGTGGTGGTCGAGCCGGGCGGCGCGGTCGCCCTCGCCGCTGTGCTCGCGGGCCGACTCGATTGCCGGGGTCGGACCGTGGCGGTGGTGCTGTCCGGCGGCAACGTCGACCCGGATCTCTACGCCCGCGTGCTGGCCGGATGCTGAGGCGCGCGGCGGGGCGCCGCGGCCGCATGGACAGGCTCGCGACCGATCGTTAAACGGGGGCGCCCGTTCGGCAGGCGCCGGGCGGGTGTTTCCCTCGTTCGACCATCGAAGCCGCGTGCCGAAGCGCCCGCACCCGGGCGCCCACCGGACCGCCGAAGCCGGGATCATCGTGCATGCAGACTTTCCTCCTCCTGCTCGTCATGTTGAGCGGCGCTGCCGGCGTCGCCTACGGCATCTTGACCCGCAGCCAGGTGTTGTCGCTGCCCTCCGGCACCCAGCGCATGCAGGAGATCGCTGCGGCGATCCAGGAAGGTGCCCGCGCCTATCTCAACCGCCAGTACACGACGATCGCCGCGGTCGGCGCGGTCATCCTCGTCCTGCTGTGGCTTTTCCTCGGCTGGGCACCGGCCCTGGGCTTCGCGCTCGGTGCCGTCCTTTCGGGCTGCGCAGGCTACATCGGCATGAACGTGTCGGTGCAGGCCAACGTGCGGACGGCCCAGGCTGCGACCCAGGGCGGGCTCGCCGCCGGGCTCGACGTGGCCTTCAAGGCCGGCGCGATCACCGGCCTCCTGGTCGTGGCCCTCGGCCTCTTGGGCGTGGCGGTCTATTACGCTTTCCTGCTCGCCGTGTTCGGCACCGCCGACAGTGCTTCCACCCGGCGCGTCCTCGAGGCGTTGATCGGCCTCTCCTTCGGAGCCTCGCTCATCTCGATCTTCGCCCGCCTCGGCGGTGGAATCTTCACCAAGGGCGCGGACGTCGGGGCCGATCTCGTCGGCAAGGTCGAAGCCGGGATCCCCGAGGACGATCCCCGCAATCCGGCGGTCATCGCCGACAACGTGGGCGACAATGTCGGCGACTGCGCCGGCATGGCCGCCGATCTCTTCGAGACCTACGTGGTGACCGTGGTGGCCACCATGCTGCTCGGCGCCATCTTCTTCGCCGGCACCCAGGCCTCGCTGCTCATGCTCTACCCGCTCGTGGTCGGCGCCACCTGCCTTTTGGCGTCGGTGGCCGGCACCTTCTTCGTCAAGCTCGGCCCGTCCAACAACATCATGGGCGCCCTCTACAAGGGCTTCTGGGGGGCGGCGGGCATCTCCGCCGTGGCCCTCGTCCCGGTCACAGCGCTCGTGATCGGGTTCGGCGGCACGGGCTTCGAGGCCAAAGTCGGTGAGACGGTGGTCGCGAGCTTCGGCGGCCGGCACGTCTACTATTCAACCCTCGTGGGCCTCGCGGTCACCGGCTTGTTGATGTGGATCACCGATTACTACACCGGCATGCACCGCCCGGTGCTCTCGATCGCCAAATCCTCGACGACCGGCCATGGAACCAACATCATCCAAGGCCTGGCCGTGTCCATGGAGGCCACGGCGCTGCCGGTGCTGGTGATCTGCGCCGGGATCTTGATCGCCTACCTGAACGCCGGCCTCTATGGGGTCGCGGTGGCGGCGACCACCATGCTGGCGCTCACCGGCCTCGTGGTCAGCCTCGACGCCTACGGGCCGGTCACCGACAATGCCGGCGGGATCGCCGAGATGGCCGGCCTCGACAAGTCGGTGCGGGTCCACACCGACGCGCTCGATGCGGTCGGCAACACCACGAAGGCGGTGACCAAGGGCTACGCCATCGGCTCGGCCGGGCTCGCCGCGATCGTCCTGTTCGCCGCCTACGTGCAAGACCTGAAATATTACTTCCCTACCCTGGAGGTCGACTTCAGCCTGTCGAACCCCTTCGTGGTCGTAGGCTTGTTCGTGGGCGGTCTCCTACCCTACCTCTTCGGTTCGCTCGGCATGCAGGCGGTCGGCCGAGCGGCCGGCTCGATCGTCGAGGAGGTCCGCCGGCAGTTCCGCGAGAACAAGGGCATCATGGAGGGCACCGCCAAGCCCGACTACGGCCGGGCCGTCGACATGCTGACCCGGGCCGGGATCCGCGAAATGATCGTGCCCTCGCTCCTGCCGGTCTTGGCGCCGATCCTGGTCTACGCCGTGGTGGCGGCGATCGCCGGCCAGGCGGCAGCCTTCACCACGCTCGGCGCCCTCCTGCTCGGCACCATCGTGACCGGGATCTTCGTCGCCATCTCGATGACCTCGGGCGGTGGCGCCTGGGACAACGCCAAAAAGTACATCGAGGAAGGGCATTACGGCGGCAAGGGCTCGGATGCCCACAAAGCCGCGGTCACCGGCGACACGGTGGGCGATCCCTACAAGGACACCGCTGGCCCGGCGATCAACCCCATGATCAAGATCACCAACATCGTGGCCCTCTTGATCCTGGCGGCCCTCGCCGCCCACTGAGCGCGACGGGTGGGGCCGGTCCTCGAGCCGGCCCCGTCGATCCGAGCCGCTCTCAGAACGGCGGCTGGCTCTGCCGGCGAGAGAGCGGGTCGGTGCCCGGGTTGAAGCGCCCGATGTTCGAGACGACCTGTTCCAAGATAGTGAGCTCGTTGCCCCGCGTCGGGGTCTTCTCGGCGACGGGAACCACCGTCTGAGCGCTCTCGAGCCCGTTGCGATCGACCCGCTCGACGATACCGCGGGAATCGAAGCGGATCGCCACCACCTCCTGATCGACCAACCGCGCGTTGTAGAAGTTGGTGCGCTCGGTCCGCTGCGCCACATAATACCAAGTGCTGTCCTCGAGGGTCGCGGTGCTCGAGGGCGAGCCGAGCAATCGGCGGACTTCCTCTCGGCTCGTCACACCCGGCCGAATGAGCTCGAGCCGGGCGGTATCGAGCCGGTGACCGTGGTTGGAGACGGTGGGTGAGCAGGCGACGAGCACGGCGAAGGCGATCGCCGGAACGCCGGCGAGCCGGACGAGCCGGAACATCGTACACCTCCGTGGCCGATCCACACGCACGACGGGAGGTCTAGCAGCGATGGCCGCAAACGAACAGGGCGCGGGGCTGGTCGGCTGGCTCGCCCGGCTCCGGGCCGAGCGGGCCCGCGCGGCGACCGCACGCACGCTCTACCTCGCGGTGGTCGCCCGGGCCCGGCGCCCCGAGCCCTACGCGGCGATGGGCGTGCCCGACACCCCCGACGGACGGTTCGAGATGATCGGTCTCGAGACCGCGCTCGTGTTGCGCCGATTGCGTGGCCTCGGCGAGGAAGGCGAGCGGCTCGGTCGAGCGCTGCTCGAGGTCATGGTGAGCGACCTCGACCGCAACCTCCGCGAGATGGGGATCGGCGACCTCTCGGTCGGCCGCTGGGTCAAGCGGATGACAGCCAGCGTGCTGGCCCGTGCCGCGCTCCTCGACGAGGCGCTCGCCCGTCGCGATCGAGCCGGGCTCGTGTCCCTTCTCGCGCGCGCCTTCTTCCCCGAAGGACCGCCCACCTCGGCGCGGCTCGACGAACTCGCCGCCGAGGTCGAGGCAGCGGCCGTGAGGCTCGAGCGCGTTCCGGCCGCGGCGCTTCTCGCCGGCCGGCTCGAGGAACCGGAGCTCCGTGGCCGGGAAAGTCGTTGACCCCTCGGCCCCGGCGCCCTAGCGTCGACCGCCGTCGCTCGCTTCGGCGGGTCGTGGGAGTCGAGCACCGCCTGGCGAGGGCAGACGACGAGCGGACGAGGGAAAGTTGGTCGGCGAGCGCGAGTTCAGCCGCGAGATCGAGATCGCGCGGATCCCGACCGGCGGGCGGCGCTTCGCGATCACCGCCGAGCCGGGGGAGCGGGCGGCCCTGGCCGCCCGGCTGGGTGTGGAACGGATCGACCGCTTGGTCGCCGAGGGCACCGTTCGGCGGCGCGCGGCCGAGCCGCTCGTCACGGTCGAGGGGCGGCTGGAGGCCGAGGTCACCCAGCTCTGCGTCGTGACCCTGGAGCCGGTGACCAGTCGGGTCGAGGCGAGCCTGCTGCGGCTGTTCGTGCCCGGCCCCGCACCGACCGTCGAGGAGATCGTGATCGATCCGCTGCGCGAGGAGGTCGAGCCGCTCGAGGGTGATCGGCTCGATCTCGGGGAGCTCGTCGCGGAAGAGCTGGCGGTCGCACTCGATCCGTACCCGCGTGCCCCGGGTGCCGCGCTCGTCATCGAGCAGGCGGCAGCGGGCGAGCAGGGGCGGCAGCCGGCACGGCCCGGCGCCAACGGCCGGGGAGACCGGCCGTGAGCTTGCCGATCGCGCTCGACGGGATGGGCGGGGACGCGGCACCGGCGATGGTCGTCGATGGCGCCGCTCTCGCCTTGCGGCGCGATCCCGAGCTGCGCTTCGTCTTGTTCGGTGACGAGAGCCGACTGCGTCCGCTGCTCGACCGACACGCCGAGCTGCGCGGCGCGGTCGAGCTCGTGCACACGCCCGACTTCGTGGCCGGCGACGCCAAACCCTCGCTCGCGCTGCGTCAAGGCCGCACGAGCAGCATGCGCCTTGCGATCGACGCGGTGAAGGAGGGACGGGCCGCGGCCGCCGTCTCGGCCGGCAACACCGGCGCGCTCATGGCCGGGTCCCTCCTCTTCTGGGGCCACCTCGCCGGCGCGCGCCGCCCGGCGCTGGTCCAGGTCGTCCCCTCGCTCGACGGCCCCGGCACCGTCTTCCTCGACATGGGCGCCCACATGAACGCGACCTGGGACGAGCTCGTCGAGTTCGCCGAGCGGGCCCAGATCCCGGTCGCCCACACGCTCCTCGGCATCGGCGCCATCGACGAGCGGCACCCGTTGAGCTACGGCTACATGGGGATGCACGGCTGGAAGCACGTGAACCGGGCGATCCAGTCGGCCGACCTCCTCATCGCCCTCGGGATGCGCTTCGACGACCGGGTGACCGGCAACGTCCGGACGTACGCCCCCCACGCCCGGATCGTCCACGTCGACATCGACCCCTCGGAGATCGGCAAGAACGTCGCCGTCGAGGTCCCGATCGTGGGCGACGTGAAGCGGGTCCTGCGGGCCCTCATCCCGCTCGTCGAGCCCGTCGACCCGGCGGCCCGGGCCGAGTATTTCGCCGAGCTCGCCGAATGGCGCCGCGAATCGGAAGGGGCGAGCTGGCACGGCTCCGGGGCCTGGCGGGACGGCTACCTGTCCGCCGACTACGTCGTCTCACGGATCGGCGAGCTGACGAACCACGAGGCGATCTACGTCGCCGACGTCGGTCAGCACCAGATGTGGCTCGCCCGCTACACGGGCTTCCGGGAGCCGAACACCCACCTCTCCTCGGGCGGTCTCGGGACCATGGGCTTCTCGGTCCCGGCGGCGATGGGCGCCGCCCTCGGCCGGCCCGACAAGGAGGTCTGGGCCGTCTGCGGCGACGGCGGCTTCCAGATGACGATGC
>JAILZQ010000165.1 GCA_023512415.1 Geminicoccaceae bacterium
ATCGCCTTCCCGGGCGGGCGGATCGAGCCCGAGGATTCGGACCCGGTGGCCGCCGCCCTGCGCGAGGCCGAGGAGGAACTCGGCCTCGATCGGCGGCGGGTCGAGGTCCTGGGCGAGATCGCCCGCTACCGCACCCGAACCGGCTTCTTGATCCATCCGGTGGTCGGCTGGATCGAGCCACCGGCCGCCTTCCGGCCCGACCCGTTCGAGGTCGCCGAGCTGTTCGAGCTGCCTTTGGCCTTCGCCCTCGACCCGGCCAACCACCGGCGCGACGCCTACGAGCGCGAGGGGCGGCGGCGCGAGTTCTGGGTGCTGCCGTACGAGAACCGCTACATCTGGGGGGCGACCGCCGGCATCCTCGTCAACCTCGCGCGTCTGCTCGGGGAGTGAAGGGTGGCACGGATCGCCCTCTACGAGATCCTGGCGTTCCTCCTGCCCTTCGCGCTCTATTTCGTTTGGCGTTTGTTGGTCACCCGCGGCCGCCACCTCCTCGAGGACACGCCCTGGTTCGTGTTGACCGTAGCGGGCCTCGTCATGGTCTGCGCGAGCTTCGTCCTGTTCGTGCTCCTGGAGCCCGGGGCGCCGCCCGGTGCCGTCTACGTTCCGCCGCACCTCGAGGGCGGCCGGCTGGTCCCGGGTGGATTCCGCAGCCCGTGACCGACGCGCTCGACCCCGAGCGGCCGCTCGCCCGGGCCCGCTGGCTGCAGGCACCGGAGAGCCGGGCGCTGCTCGCCGCGCTCGAGGCCGAGGGCAAAGAGGCGCGCTTCGTGGGGGGGTGCGTGCGCGACACGCTCTTGGATCCGACCCTCGACCCGCAGGACCTCGACCTCGCCACCCCCGAACGGCCCGAGCGGCTCCTCGAGCGGCTGCCCGCCCTGGGCTTCCACCTCGTGCCGACCGGCTTGAAGCACGGCACGGTGACGGTGATCGCCGCCGGTCGCCATTTCGAGGTCACCACGCTTCGCCGCGACGTCGCCTGCTTCGGCCGCCACGCCGAAGTCGAGTTCTCCGACGACTTCGAGGAAGACGCGGCCCGCCGCGACTTCACCATCAACGCGATGAGCTGCGACCGGGAGGGCCGGCTGTTCGACTATTTCGGCGGCCGCGCCGACCTCGCCGACGGCCGGGTGCGCTTCGTGGGCGAGCCGCGGCAGCGGATCCGCGAGGACTATTTGCGGATCCTCCGCTTCTTCCGCTTCTGGGCCCGTTTCGGCCGGCCGCCGGCCGATCCGGCCGCCCTCGAGGCTTGTGCCGCCGAAGCCGCGGGGCTCGACCGGCTGTCGGGTGAGCGGATCCGCGGCGAGCTCGCCCGCCTCTTGCCGGCCCCCGGCGCCCTCGAAGCGCTGCGGCTGATCGAGGCGACCGGAATTCGGGCTCGCCTCGTGCCGGCCCCGCTCGACCTCGAGCGCCTCGCCCGGCTCCTCGCGATCGCCCCCGAGGCCGATTGGCTCCTGCGCCTCGCCGCCCTCCTGCGCGGCCGGCTCGACCGCGTGGGCCTCCTGGCGCTGGCCGCCCGGCTGCGGCTCTCCAATGCCGAGCGCGACCGGCTCCTGGCCCTCGCCACGCTCGAACTCCCCGACCCCACGGCCGGGCGGCCGGCCGGTGAGCGTCTCGTCTACCGGCTGGGCTTTCCGCTCGCCCGCGACCTCTTGTGCCTCGCCGCGGCCGAGCGCGGCCTCCCGGCCGAGGCGCTCGCCGCCCTCCTCGCCGAGCTTTCCCGGTTCGAGCCGCCCGCCTTCCCGCTCGCCGGTGCCGATCTGTTGGCCCGCGGCGTGCCGCAGGGCCCGCGCTTCGGTCGGCTGCTCGAGGCGGTCCGCGGCTGGTGGGAAGCGGAGCGGTTCCGCCCCGACCGCGCGGCCTGCCTCGCCCGGCTCGACGCGCTCTTGGCCGCCGAGGCCGACGGCCGGCCCGGCCCGGGTTGACAAGCGGGGAGGGGGCTCCCTATCTGCGGCGCGCGGTGGGGGATGGTGCAGCTGGTAGCACGCCTGACTCTGGATCAGGAGGTCCTAGGTTCGATCCCTAGTCCCCCAGCCACCAAGTCCCTGAAATCCCTGGGTTCTCGAATCACCGCCCGGAGCTGGCGGTGGCGCGCCCTCGGGGCGGTTGTGGCCGCCGAGCGACCTCCCCGGATCGGGCGAGCTGTCCCCGAGCCCTCGGACTCGACAACGGTGAGCCGCTGGCTCGGGACGTTCCGGGTCGCGTAGCCGGCCGCGTCCGCGGCCCTCGCTCGCCCCGTCTCAGAGGATCACTTGCACCTCGACCGGGGCGGTCCGATCGAGGACGTTGACCGCGACGTCGCGATCGTGGCG
Source organism: Geminicoccaceae bacterium (assembly GCA_023512415.1). GTDB lineage: Bacteria > Pseudomonadota > Alphaproteobacteria > Geminicoccales > Geminicoccaceae > JANXAZ01. The sequence continues at coordinate 2,310 of JAILZQ010000165.1, forward strand.
GCGCAGCAGGATGTCGAGGCGCGCGCCCGCCACCTCGAGATCCCGCAGCCGGACCCATTCGAGCCCGGCCGGCAGCCGCGGATGGCGCAGCTGCACGCGCGGCGGATCGGCCTCGATCTCGAGACCGAGGGCGGCCGCGAGCGCCGCCGGCAAGGCCGCGGCGGCCCAGGCCTGCGGCGAGCAGGCGCTCGGATAGGGCGTGGGCCCGGCGCCGGGCCGGCGGCGAAAGCCGCAGAAGAGCTCGGGCAGCCGGCGCAGCTCGCTGTGCGCTGCGGCATCGAGCAGCGCCTCGAACAGCCGGACCGCCGCCTCGGTGTAGCCGTAGCGGGAAAGGCCGGTGGCCACGAGCGCCGTGTCGTGCGGCCAAACCGACCCGTTGTGGTAGGAGATCGGCACGTAGCGGGCTTCGCCTTCGGCCACCGTGCGGATGCCCCAGCCCGTGAAGAAGCGGGGCGACATCAAGAGTTCGGCGAGACGGCCGGCGCGCTCGGCCGAGGCGAGGTCGGCCAAGAGCGCGTGGCCGGCATTGGAGGTCCGCACGAGGCAGGGCCGCTTCGCGCCGTCGAGCGCGAGCGCGTAGCAGCCGAGCTCGTCCGACCAGAACCGGGCCTCGAACCGTTCCGCGAGGGCCCGGGCGCGGGCACGCCAAGCCGCGGCCCGTTCGCGCTCGCCGAGCCGCTCCGCGAGCCGCGCCGCCTCCGTCCAGGCGGCGTGCACGTAAGCCTGCACTTCGACGAGGGCGATCGGTCCCTCGGCCGGCCGACCGTCGGCGTGGAAGATCGCATCCTCGGAATCCTTCCAGCCCTGGTGGACGAGCCCGCGCTCGGAGCGGCGGGCATATTCGACGAAGCCGTCCCCGTCCCCGTCGCCGAACCGCTCGATCCATTCGAGGGCAGCGAGCAGGGCGGGCCAGAGGCGGGCGATCGTGGCATCGTCGCCGGTCCGCCGGTGCCAGCGGCCGGCGAGCAGGACGAACAGCGGCGTGGCATCGACGCTACCGTAGTACCGAGCGAAGGGCACTTCCCCGAGCCGCGCGAGCTCGCCCGAGCGGGCTTCGTGCAGGATCTTGCCGGGCTCGGCATCGCGCGCGGGGTCGACCGCACGGGCCTGGGTCGCCGCCAGCACCTCGAGGACCCCTTCGCCGAGCCGGGGCGCGAGCCAGAGCGTCTCGAGCGCGGTGATCGATCCGTCGCGGCCGAACACCGTCGAGAACCAGGGGACCCCCGCGTAAGGGTAGGGGCCGTGCGGGGTGTCGGTCACGAGCATGCGCAGATCGGCGAGTGCCCTGGCGAAGATCTCGTCGACGAGCGCGCTCGAGGTCTCGATCCGCGCCATCGGCAGGGCCCGGCGGCGGCGCTCCCGCCGAAGCGCGGCAAGGGCGCGCACGAAGCTCGCGGGCTCGCCCTCCGCGTGACCGACCCGGAGCTCGAGGTCGACCGTGCACCGGCCGCCCGAGGCGAGCTCGACCGACCAGCCCGCTCGGCCCGGGGCGAGCTCGGTGGGCGGCGGCGTGGCGGTCAAGGTGACCTCGAGCAGCTTCCCGTCGCGCGCCTCGTAGCGGTAGACGAGGCCGTCGCGCTCGCTCCGGACCGTGACCGTGCCGCGTCCGGCGGCGCGATGGCCACGCACTTCGAAGATGTCGGCGAAGTCGATCGCGAAGACGAGGCCGAGGCGCAGCCGCCTCTCTCGCCGATCGTAATTGTGCAGCTGCAGCCGCTCGACCATGGCCGAGGGCCGCAAAAAGCGCAGGCGCAAGACGTGGAAAGTGTCGGCCGGCAGGACGAGGCCACCTCGGGCGTCGAGGAAGTCGGGATTGGCGAGATCGACCAGGAGGAGCTGGCCGTCCTCGCTGATGCGCGAGCCCAACAAGAGCGGCGCCTGGCCCTCGAGGGTCGTGGCCAGGCGGGAAAGGATCCGGGTGTCGCCGAAGAACAAGCCTTCGGGCGAGCCCGGACCGTCGGCCACGTCGCCTTCCGGACCGAACAGGCCGAACAGTTCGCCGGCTTTGAGGGTGCGCAGCCGCCGCGCGCCGAGCGAGCGGGTGGCCGGCACCCGAACCGCGGCGACGTCGACCGGCTGCGCGGCCATCGCCGGCCTTCCGAGGCGCTCTCAGGCAGCACAGAGGAGCGGCGGCGGGGCTTTCGCCGCACGAGAAGTTGAACGAAAGAGACGAAGATCCGCCGGTAAAGCGGACCCCGTCGGCGTCTCTTTCTCCTCGCTCGTCCGGTCGTGGTTCTCTTCTATCGAGAGACAGACCGCAAAAAACAATTACCGAACTGGGCTCAACCGGGCGTCACGCTCGGATCGCCGCGACCGTCGCTCCTTTGGACGAGCTCGCGGATCCATTCGTGTTCCTTCCGAATTGTGAGGAACACTACCCGAGAAGAACGGTCGGGTCGGGGGGCTGCCGTCCGCCGAGCCTGCGCGGCGGTGCTCTCTCCCGGCTGGCCGAAGCACGAACGCACCGAACGCAGGGTCGCTTTTCGTCCACGGCTCTGCCATCCGGCAGGCGAGCGCCGAGCCGGGGTTCCGGGAACCGCGTTCAAAGAGCCACGGAGCCGGCGCCCGTTCTTTCCTCGTGCGCCACTCCTTGCCGGACCCGTGCCAGGCTCGAAGCCGAGCGGCCGGTAGCCGCGCCCAACAGGACCGCCCAAGTCGCGGTGATCGCGGGGATTTGCCAGCCGAAATCGACGAGCGCGTGGAGTGCCTGGACGAGCGTGACGCCGATTGCCGCGAGAGGCAGAGGGCTCCGGGTGCCGTAGCGCAGGGCTGCGATCACCGGCAGATGACACAGGACCACCGCGAGCACCAAAACGACGGTGGCGGGAATACCCAATTCGACAGCGAGTTCGAGATAGGTGTTGTGGACGTAGTCCCACAAAAGCCCCGGAGCGAACCGTTCGTCGCGGGCGTGGTTGAAGAGGGAAAGGAACCCGCCGTAGCCATGGCCGAGCCAGGGACGAGCGGCGATCTGCTCGAGCGTGAAGGCGAAGGCCAGGATCCGGCCCTGGAAATCCGGGCTGAACTCGCTTCTCGGGTCGAACGTCGCCAGGCGCTCCCACAGGATTTCACCACCCGTTGTGATCGCCCAGGTGGTGGCGCTCCCGAGCAGCACGACACCGGCCCACAGAAGGGGTCGGCGTGCGCCCCTCAATCCGATCGCGAGAAGCACGAGAAGGCTGACGACGAGGGCGAGCGAGCCGCCGCGCGAGGCGCTCGCCGCCACCGCGAGGAGGCAAACGAAAAAGGCCGCGGACAAGAGCGGTCGCTCTTGAATTGCCACGCTCAGCAGACGAGCCAGCGCGGGGCCGAGGTGCTGCGAATCGGCGGACCGCCGAACCCGTTCGAGCAACAAGACGAGGCCCAGGATCGCGCCGATGTTGACGTACGCGGCGAAATGGTTGGCGTTGACGAAGCTACCCGTGACGCGATCGGGACCCGGGCCGGCTCCGAAGATACCCTCCCATCCCGCGGCGGCGCGCAGCAGCCCGAAACCCGCTTGCACGGCGCTCAACACCAGGACAACCGACACGAGCCGGTCCGCGCGCTCGCGATCGGCGCCGAGAAGGAAGCCGAGGATCACGAGGCCGATCGGCATCAACAGACGCAACAGCCGCTCGCGGGCGGCGGGCGGATCGACGGCGATCGCCGGGACCGCGGGCAGCGTCTCGGGAACCAGCGACCAGATCGGATGGGCGAGGTGCGGGGCGGGAGCCGGCCCACTTTGCACGAGGACCCAAGCCACGACGGAAGCGGCGAGAACGAGGGCCGAAGCGGCGGCGAGCGGCACCGGCGGGACACGCAGACGGCCGAACAAGAGGGCGGTGCCGGCAGCCACCAAAAAAAGGGCGGTCGCGAAGAACAAAAGCGTGGATGCCCAAGGGCGATTGGAGCCGAGTGGCCAGGGAGCGACGGCGAGAATCCCAACCAGGCCCACGCTCAGGGCCGCGGTGAACGCCCACGCTTGGTCCTCGACGGCTCCTTGTGGGGTCGGGGCGCCGGCGGCGTGCGCGCCGTGCTCGAGTTTCCGGTCCAATGTTGTACTTTCGCGCGCCATCGCCTACGACGCTCCGTGCACTCGACTTCGTCGCCGACGCTCTTGCAGCCGGTTCACCGACCCTGTAAACCTCTCGGTGGAATATGGGGAGGTATTTCATGCATCGAACGTTTGCTGTCGCCGTCGCTGTGGCGGCGGTCACGGCAATGGGCGTCGGATGTCGAGGGGCGCTGAGGTCGCCGCCTGCGACGTTCTCGTCGTCGGCGGCGCAGTTCGCTCAGAATCTCTTCAAGTTCGCGAGAAAGTTGCGCTTCGGTATCGAGCGGCGCGTGTTTTTTCCGATGCTCTTTCTGACGAACCTGAACTGAGCTGCTGACGGGGGTATCTTGGCGCCCTCCAGGACGCGCGCGTGGGCTGTCGTGGTCGTCGCGGCCGGATTCGCATCGGCAGCGATCGGGGGTGGTGTGGGGACGGCCATTCTGGTCGAGGCACCAGGTAACGCGGCGGCCGATTTGGTCTACGCCGGCTCCATGCCGGTTGGCGAGGGGTTGCGGCGTCTGGTCGAGAGTCGAGAGGCGGCTTTGCATCACACGGGGCGGCCAAGGGGGCAACGCGATCTCGCGATGGTGCTCTTGGCTGCGGCCGAGAGAGCCGAATCTGCTGATCTCGCCCGGGAGGCCGAGGCGCGCTTCGCGGAAGCTTTGATGCTCGCCCCGGCCGATCCGGTGGCGTGGTCGATGATCCCCCACGCGGCGCTCTGGCAGGGAGACGGAGAGAGAGCTTTGGAGTGGTTGCGGGCCGGAATTCGGGTCGTGCCTTACGCTCCGGAATATGCGCCACATCGGCTCGCCGCCCTGGTCGGGTCGCGGCGACCGCTGGATGGCGTTCTGCAAGAGGTGTTCGACCGTGATCTCGTGACGGCACTCCAGGCGTTTCCGCTGCCGACGGCGCAACTTTTGCGGGACCAGGGTGTGCTCGATCGGGTGCAGCAGCGTTTCGCAGCGCGAGCCGAAGTGTCTCGGTTGCTCGCGCGTGCCGTGGAGGCATTGGAGGAGGCAGAAGAGAGTGGGCGCCGCTGATCGAAGGGCCAACGGGACGGGCAGAGTGACGCGCGGACCGCGTCGATCGTTGCAGCAGTTTCGTGGTGCCACTCAGCTTTACAGCTGGGCGGTGGTTTGTCATCTTCGTTGCGGCGGAGAAGTTTTCTAGCCGTATCGGTGAACGGATGCGAGGAGTCGGTGCATGGTGACACACGATCCGAACGGATCGGCTGGGAAGAGCGCTCCATATTATCCGGCCCCCCAAGAGCCGGCCGAGGAAGGGACGGACCTGCGGGGTGTGCTCGCTTTCTTCCGTCGCCGCCGCAACTTGATCCTCGGC
>JAILZQ010000166.1 GCA_023512415.1 Geminicoccaceae bacterium
GCCCAGGCCCACCTGCGAGGGGTTCGTCCCGCCGCGGTTGTTCTGCGGCGCGCTCGCGCCGCGCAGGACCTGGTTCATCGCCTCGGTGAACAGCGCGCGGCTCGCCTTGAAGCCGACCGTGTTGACGTTCGCGATGTTGTTCGCCACCACGTCCATGCGGATCTGGTGGTTCTGCAAACCGGAGACTCCGGAGAACAACGCCCGCATCATCGTTGACCGCCTCCCGTTCGTTTGTCCGGCTCCCCGATTCCGGGGCGCCCTCGGGTGATCGCGTGCGCCGCTTCGGTCGGTCCGCGGCGCGGAGCCCCCGCCGCTCAGCGGTCCAGCTCGCCCGTCGCGATCACCGCGCTGTCGATGCCCGTGAACACGCCTTCTTTCAGCCGATCCCCTGCGATCGCCGTGACGACCGTGCCGCTCGGGATGTGGACGATGTACGCCGCCCGCGCCGTCAGCGCCAGGCACTCCCGCCCCCCGCGCGCCGCCGCGCGCGCCACGGCCGTCTCCACGGCCTGCCGCTCCCGTCCCTCGAACGCGATGCCGGCCGCCTGCAGGCGGTGCGCGGCGTGGGCCGACAACTTCAGCCGTCCGTCCGCCTGCGCCTCCGGCGAGACCGTCCGCCCCGCGGACAGCGCCTGCTCGAGCGCTGCCGCGAACCCGCCCGCGTCCGCCGGGCCGGAGACGCCCGGGTGCGGGAGCGGTCGTGCCGCGCGTCCGACGCCGCCGGCCCCGGCCGGTTCGGGCGGCACCCCACCCGGTTGCCAGGCCACGCGGTCCGTCATCCGCGCCTCACCCCCATCACGGCGCCGTCGCGCCTTCCGAGGCCGGCGGCTGACCGCCCGGACCGGACGTCGCGCCCTGCGCCGGCGTCGTGCCCGACTGCGCCTGACGGATCTGATCGAGGTCCTCGCGGATCGCCTGGAGCTGCTCGATCATGCTGAACATCGCCAGCTGGTTGACGAAGTCCATGCTGTCCGTCGGCTCGAGCGGGTTCTGGTACTTGAGCTGCGCGACGAGGAGCGCCATGAAGGTGTCCTTGCCGAGCGAGCCGAGCTGGTCGGCCACGCGGCCGGCCTGACCCGGCGCCGCCCCGGTCGCCGGCAGCGGGTCGGCCGGCAGGGGCTCGGCCGCCGGTTCGTTCGTGCAGGCCGGGTCGCGCGCTTCGGCGCAGGCGCCGACCGTCCCCGCTGCTGCCGGCGGCGGTGTCGCGGCGCGTTCGTTCGTGCACGGGAGCGGCGGTGCCGCCCGGACCTCGGCGCCGAGCTCGGCCGCGAGGGCGGCGGCCCCGGCCGACAGCCGGCGGTGGCGGGCCAGGGCGTCCTGGGCGCGGCGGACGCCGGCTTCGGCCTGGGCCCGGTAGCGCAGCAGGAGGGCGAGGCTCGCGCGGTGGCGCTCCTCCGTGAGGTCGCTGCCGCAGCTGCGGGAATCGTCGGCCGGTGCGATGTCGGCCAGGGCCTCGGCCTCGATCCGGTCGACCCGGATCGCGCGCCAGAGCGCGACGGCGATCGCCTCGACGAGCTCCCGTTCGACCGGGCAGCGCGGCCGGTAGGTCTCGCGGGCGGACCGCGCGAGGGCCTCGAACTCGGCCGGGTCCTCGTGCGGGAGGAGGCGGAAATGGCGGGCGCGCAGGCCGTGGCGGAGCGCGTTCAAGGCCGCGCGGGCCTTGCCTTCCGGCGTCTTGGGGCCGCCGCGGCGGGGGAGGGGCGGGGGATCGGCCATGGGCGGGGATCCTCCAAGTCGCGCCCACGATCCTAGGCCCGAAGTAGGATTAAAGTCAAGAACACGGCCGAAGTCCCCCCTGGCAGCGAGCCCTCCGGCCCAACCGGCCCGGCGCACGTCAGCGCAACAGGCCGAGCTTCTCGAGGAAGGCCTCGTGGGCGGCGAAGGCCTTCTGCGCCATCGGGCTGCCCTGGGCGTACTCGGCCCAGACTTCGGCTGCGAGCTTGCGCATCTCGGCGAGCTCCTCGGCCCGCGCAAGGGACCGCGCGGGCCGGGCGAGCGTGGCCCGCCGAGCGCATGGTAACGTCAACGACGCCGCCCGCAGGGCGGGGCTGCGCTGCTCCCCGGCTCCGGCTCAGCCGCGGAACACGTCCTTGGCGCGACGCAAGGCCGCGAAGACCTCGGCGTCGCTCGCCCGCTCGAGGCCGAGGCGGCGGCGGATCGAGGGATCGGCCGCGCGCAGGAAGGGGTTGGTCGCCCGCTCGGCGCCGATCGTCGAGGGCACGGTCGGCCGGCCCTCCGCCCGCAGCCGGTCGACCTCGGCGGCGCGGGCGCGAAGCGCGGCGTTGTCGGGGTCGACCGAAAGGGCGAAGCGGGCGTTGGCCTGTGTGTATTCGTGGCCGCACCAGACCCGGGTCGCCTCCGGCAGCCCCGCGAGCTTCTGCAAGGAGGCCCACATGGTCGGGGCGTCGCCCTCGATCAGCCGGCCGCAGCCCAGGACGAAGAGCGTGTCGGCGCAGAACAGATCGCCGCTCGCCTCGAACAGGAAGGAGAGGTGGCCCGTGGTGTGCCCCGGGGTCGCGAGCACCCGGGCGGTCGAGCGGCCGAGCTCGAACCGATCGTCCTCGGCGAGCGCCCGGTCGAGCGGCGGCAGGCGGTGCGCGTCGGCTCCGGCACCCGCGACCCGGGCACCGGTCGCGGCGACGAGCTCGGCCGTTCCGGCCACGTGGTCGCCGTGATGGTGGGTCAGCAAGATCCAGTCGAGGCCGACACCCTTGGCGCGCAGCCGGTCGAGGACCGGCCCGGCCTCGGCCGGGTCGACGAAGGCGGCCGCCCCGGTCTGCGAATCGGTCAGGAGATAGCCGTAATTGTCGGACAGAAGGGGCACGATCTCGACGGCGAGGCTCAAGGGGCGGGGCTCCCGGGCTGCGGTTGCACGGGGTGCATCTAGGGCCGGGTCGCGCTATGCTCCAGCCGGGAAGCTCGTGGAGGCGGCATGCGACCCGAAGTCGACGAGCTCGTGGCCTTCTACCAAGGACGCGAGGGACAGCTCGCCCGGCGGCTGATCGCCGCGCGGCTGCGCGCCTTGTGGCCCGACGTGCGCGGCCAGCGTCTGGTAGGCCTAGGCTATGCGGCACCCTACCTCGCTCTGTTCGAGGAGGCGGAGCGCTGCGTGGCCTTCATGCCGGCCTCGCAAGGCGCGCGCGCTTGGCCCGCCGACGGTTCCTCGCGGACCGCGCTCGTCCGCGAGGAGGATCTGCCTTTGGCCGACGGCAGCGTCGACCGGGTGCTCTTGGTCCACGCCCTCGAGCACAGCGAGCGCGTCGAGGGCCTGTTGCGCGAGATCTGGCGGGTGCTCGCGGACGGCGGCCGGCTCGTCGTGGTCGTGCCCAACCGGCACGGCGCCTGGTGTCTCTCCGAGCGCACACCCTTCGGGCACGGCCAGCCCTATTCCGGGGCCCGGCTCGCCAAGCTCCTGGAGCGGCGGCTCCTGCAGCCGGTCGGCGAGGAGCGCGCCCTCTATCTCTGGCCGACCCGCTCGAACCTGCTCTTGCGCGCGGCGATCCCGGTCGAGCGGCTCGGGCTCCGCCTGGCCAAGGAGCTGTCGGGCGTGGTGATCGTCGAGGCCGAGAAGCGGATCTGGCAGGGGGCGGTGGTGTTCGCGCGGCGGCGCGAGGCCCGGCGCTACGTCGCCGCGGCGCCGGCCATGGGCGCGGCGCGCGACGTCGCGGCCCGCGGCAAGGTCGTGCCCTTGCCGCTCGACCCGGCCCGGCCGCGCCCGGAGCAGGGCTGAGCGGGCGCGCGGGGACGTCGCGTGGTCGCCCTCACCGGCCGGGAGACCGGCGTCCTCGTGATCGCCGCGACACCGTTCGACGCCTCGGGCGCGCTCGATCTTCCGGCGACCGACCGGCTCGTCGAGTGGTACCTCGAGAAAGGCGTGAGCGGGCTCACGATCCTGGGCCAGATGGGCGAGGCGGCCAAGCTCACGAGCGAGGAGCAGCTCGTCTTCGCCCGCCGGGTCCTGGCTCGCGTCGCCGGAAGGGTGCCGGTCGTGGTGGGGGCCACCGCCCCGGGCTTCGCGGCGATCACCGCCCTCGCTCGCGCCGTCGCCGAGGCCGGTGCGGCGGGGGTGATGGTGGCCCCGCCCGGCAATCTGCGCGGCGACGAGGCGGTGCTCGCCTGGTGCGCCGAGCTCGATCGCGGCCTCGGCGAGATCCCCTGGGTGCTGCAGGACTTCCCGCTGGCCGGCGGGCCGCCGCTGAGTGCTGCGTTGATCCGGCGGATCGCCGAAGTCTGCCCGGCTATGGTCACCTTGAAGCACGAGGACTGGCCGGGGCTCGACAAGATCACGGCACTGCGGGCGCAGGAGGCGGCCGGTGCCCGCCGGCTCGGCATCCTCGTCGGCAACGGCGGGGTCTTTCTGCCGCTCGAGTTGCTGCGCGGGGCGGACGGGGCGATGACCGGCTTCGCCTTCCCCGAGATGCTGGTCGACGTCTGCCGGCTCGTGGCCGAGGGGCGGGCCGAGGCGGCGCTCGACCTGTTCGACCTCTATCTGCCGCTTTTGCGCTACGAGCAGCAGCCGGGGATCGGCCTCGTCGTGCGCAAATGGATCCTCCACCGCCGCGGGGCGCTCGCCGACCCGTTCGTCCGCCCGCCCTCACCGCGCCTCACGGCCGAGACCCGCGCCGAGGTCGAGCTCCTCCTCGCCCGGCTCGAGCGGCGGTTGGCTGCCGCCCACGGCTGAGCGCCGCGGCCGCTCGACGGCCGGCGCCGGCTCGGGCAGGAGGGGCCCGCCGCACCCGCCGCCCGGGAGGGATCCCCTTGCAGCTCCGCCTCGCCGAACTCGACCGCGCCCAGCGCTACAAGCTCTTGACCGCCCTCGTGGTCCCCAGGCCGATCGCGCTCGTGACGAGCCTCGGTCCCGAGGGCGTGGTCAACGCCGCCCCCTACAGCTTCTTCAACCTGTTCAGCCAGGACCCGGCGCTCGTCGTGCTCGGCATCGAGCGGCGCGAGGGTCCGGTATCGAAGGACACCGGCCGCAACATCGAGGCCACCGGCGAGTTCGTCGTCAACCTCGTGGACGAGGACCTGGCCGAGCGGATGAACCTCTGCGCGGTCGACTTCCCGCCCGAGATCTCCGAGGTCGAAATGGCCGGGCTCTCGCTCCAGCCAAGCACGACCGTGCGGCCCGCCCGGCTCGCCGAGGCACCGGCCGCCCTCGAGTGCAAGAAGCTCGTCACCCTCCTGCCGGGTGGCGGGCGCGAGCTCGTGATCGGCGAGATCCTGGCGATTTGGGTCCGCGACGCGCTGATCGACCCGGCCACGCTGCGGCTCGACCTCGAGCGCTGGCGGCCGATCGGCCGGCTGTTCGGCAATCTCTACTGCCGCACCCGCGACCGCTTCGAGCTCGTCCGCAAGAGCTACCGGACCTGGCTCGCCGAACGCGGCGGCTCGGTCCCGGGCGGCGAGCCGCCTCGCTAGGGCGAAATCCGACGGGGCGCGGCGATCGCGCGACTCCTCGCCATGCCGCTGCGGCGCCCCGGGGCCGCCGATCGGGCGCTTGCCGGGGGCGCGTTGCGGGTGCAAGCCCTCCTCCCGAGGGAGGCGGGTGATGCTCGACGAGCGGCACCGCGCGGTCGAGGCCATGGTCCGGCGCTTCGCCGAGGAGCGGATCCGGCCGATCGCGGGCGAGCTCGACCGAACCGCACGGTTCCCGGCCGAGCTCTACCGCGAGATGGCCGGGCTCGGTTTGTTCGGCCTCACCGTGCCGGCCGAGGCGGGCGGGGCCGGGCTCGATGCGCTCGGCTACGCGGTCGTGATGGAGGAGCTCGCCCGCGGCTACGCTTCGGTGGCCGACCAGGTGGGGCTCGTCGAACTCGTGGCGACCCTCCTGGTCGAGCAGGGAACCGAGGCGCAGCGCGCCCGGTTCTTGCGCCCGCTCCTCGCCGCGGAGCTGCGCCCGGCCTACGCGATCACCGAGGCCGAGGCCGGCTCGGACGTTGCCGGGATCACCACCACCGCGGTGCGCACCGGCCGCGGCTGGCGGCTCGACGGCGCCAAGCTCTGGATCCACAACGCGCCGATCTGCGATGTCGCGGTGGTCCTCGCCCGCACCGACCCGGCCGCCGGCAAGCGCGGGATGAGTATCTTCCTCGTCGAGGCCGACCGGCCGGGCGTCGTCCGCGGCCGCCCCGAGCCCAAGATGGGCCAGCGGGCGAGTCCCTTGGGCGAGCTCCGCTTCGAGGGCGTGGAGTTGGGCGAGGACGCGCTTCTGGGCCCGGAAGGGCGCGGCTTTCATCTGATGATGAGCGTGCTCGACAAGGGGCGGGTCGGGATCGCGGCCCTCTCGGTCGGGATCGCCCGGGCCGGGCTCGACGCGGCCCTCGCCCACGCCCGCACACGCCGCCAGTTCGGCCGGCCGATCGGCGAGAACCAGGGGCTCCGCTGGATGCTCGCCGACATGGCCAAGGACATCCAGGCGGCCCGCCTGTTGGTCCACGACGCGGCGATGCGGCTCGACCGCGGCGAGCGGGCCACGCTCGCCTGCTCGATGGCCAAGTGCTTCGCTTCCGACGTGGCGGTCGCGGCCACCCGCGATGCCGTGCAGATCTTCGGCGGCTCGGGCTACATCGCGGGCTTCGAGGTCGAACGGCTCTACCGCGATGCCAAGATCTGCCAGATCTACGAGGGTACCAACCAGATCCAGCGCGAGATCATCGCCCGTGAACTTTTCGCCGCGGCCGAGGGCGGCCGCTGAGCGGAGCGGAGGACGGATGCCGACCGCCCCCTTGATGGTCCGGAACGGCCGGATCGTCCGCTACGAGGAATGCCGGCTGCACGGTTTCAGTGGTGTGGTCAAGTACGGCTGCGGGGTGTTCGAAGGGCTGCGCGCCTATTGGAACGAGGACCAGCGCCAGCTCTGGATCTTCCGGCTGAAAGACCATCTCGATCGGCTCGCCTTCGGAATCCGGGTGCTGCGGCTCGAGGGGGCCCCGCCGATCGAGGAGATCGGCCGCGGCGTGATCGACATGCTGCGCGCCAACGATCTCCGAGAGACCTGCCACGTCCGGGTGATCGTCCATCTCGACGATGACGACGAGCTCTCGGCCAGGGGCCCGGTCGGCTGGCTGGCCGGAGCCGTGCCGCGCGGCTCCTCGCGCTTCGTCGAAGCCGGGATGCACGTGAAGGTGAGCTCCTGGGCGCGGATCGCCGATGCGGCGCTGCCGGCGCGGGTCAAGGCGACCGGCAACTATCTCAACAACCGGGCAGCCGAGCTCGAGGCCAAGCGCGACGGCTACGACGGCGCCCTCCTCCTCACCGCCGAGGGCAAGCTCTCGGAGGCCTCGGGGGCGTGCGTCATGCTGGTCCGCCAGGGCCGGCTCGTGACCCCGTCGGTGACGAGCGACATCCTCGAGAGCATCACCCGGGCCACGCTGATCGAGCTCGCCCGCGAGGCCGGGATCGAGGTGGTGGAGCGGCCGGTCGACCGGAGCGAGCTCTGGGCGGCCGAGGAAGTGCTCGCCTGCGGCTCGGGCTGGGAGGTCGTGCCGATCGTCTCGGTCGATCGGCTGCCGGTCGGCGACGGCGAGCCCGGGCCGATAACCCGCGCGCTGCAACGGGACTATTTCGCCGCCGTGCGCGGTGAGCGGCCGGAGCGGATGGGCTGGCTCACCCCGGTCCGGCCGCGATGAGGTCCGGGCAGGGCCGAACGGCGGCGA
>JAILZQ010000167.1 GCA_023512415.1 Geminicoccaceae bacterium
GCGCGCGGGCGGCCGCCAGGATCGCCGCCCGGCGACCGGGGTCGAGTGGCCGACCGCGACGTGGGGCCGCGCCGGCCGGGGGGATTTCCGAAACGCTCACGTTCACCCATATGGAACGCATGCGCCGCTCCGCCAACCCGCTGCTCCGAGCCCTCCGCCCGGCCCTCCTCCTGGCCGCGCTCGCGGGCTGCGACGCCCAGGGGACCCAGGCCCCCGCACCCGCTCCGCCCGTGCCGGTCCGAGCGGTCGCGGTCGCCCCGGCCGAAGGCGTCCCGTTCCGCCTGCCCGGGATGGTCCGCGCCGCGCGCGAGGTCGAGCTGTCGTTCCGGATCGAAGGCGAGATCGTCGAGCGCCGGGTCGAGGCCGGCCAGCGGGTGCGCGCGGGCGACGTCCTGTTCCGCCTCGATCCGCGCGACCTCGAGCGGGCCCTCGAGGCGGCCGATGCGGCGGTCGCGGCGGCACGCGCCGAAGCCGAACTGGCCGAGCGCGAGGCCGACCGGCGGCGCGAGCTGTTCCGCAAGCGGGCGATCGCCGCGGAGGAGGCCGATCGGACGGAGAGCGCGGCACGGGCCGCGCGCGAGCGGCTGCGGCTCGCCCGAGCGCAGCGCGAGCAAGCACGCAACGCGCTCGGCTATGCGGAGCTGGTCGCCCCGGCCGAGGGCGTGGTGAGCGAGGTGCTGGCCGAGCGGCACGAGTTCGTCACGGCCGGCCGGGTGGTGGCGCGGCTCGCCCTCGACGGGCCGCGCGAAGCCGAGGTGTTCGTCCCGGAAACCCGCCGCGCTACGCTGCCCGAAAGCGGCGAGGCCGTGCTCACCGGGACGGACGGGCCGGTGCCGGCCCGGCTGCGCGAGCTCGCGGCCGAGGCCGAGCCCGCGAGCCGTACCTTCCGCGCCCGCTTCCGGCTCGAGGGCGTGGCCGAAGACGCCCCGGTCGGTGGCTCGCTCGTCCTCCGCTTGCGCGAGCCGGCACCGGGCCTCTTGCGCGTTCCGGCGAGTGCCCTCGCCGACCACGGCCGAGGCCCCTTCCTCTGGCGGATCGAGGAGGGGCGGGTCGAGGCCCGGCCGGTCCGGGTGGTGCGGGTCGTCGACGAGGCGGCGCTCGTCGAGGGCGAGCTCGCCCCGGGTACCCTCGTCGTGGCGGTCGGCACCCACCGGCTGCAGGAAGGCGTGGCGGTGCGGGTGGTGCCGTGAGCGGCCGGTTCAACCTCTCGGCCCTCGCGGTCCGCGAACGCCAGCTCACGCTCTTCTTCTTGATCGTCCTCGCGCTCGCGGGGGCCCTGGCCTTCCTCCGCCTCGGCCGCGCCGAGGACCCGGCCTTCACCGTCCGGGTCGCCGTGGTCTCCGCCCTCTGGCCGGGCGCCTCGGCCGAGACGATGGTCCGCCAGGTGGCCGAGCCGATCGAAAAGCGGCTGCAGGACACGGCCGATCTCTACCGGCTGCAGACGATCGCCCGGCCGGGCCGGGTCGACGTCACCGTCGAACTGCAAGACTTCGTGCCGTCGCGCGAGATCGAGGCGCGCTTCCAGATCCTCCGCAAGCGGATGGAGGATCTCGCTCGCGAGCTGCCGGCGGGCGTGCGCGGGCCGTTCGTCAACGACGAGTTCTCGGACGTCTATTTCACGCTCCTGGGGCTCTCCGCCCCTGGCCTGCCGCACCGGCTCCTGGTCGAGGAGGCCGAACGGCTGCGCGACGGGCTCGCCCGGATCCCCGGTGTGGCCAAGGCCAAAGTCTTGGGCGAGCGGCCGCCGCGGCTGTTCGTCGAGCTCGACACCGCCCGCCTCGCCGCCGCGGGCCTCGATCCCGAAACGATCGCCGGCGCGATCGCCGCGGCCAACGAGCTCGCCGGTGCGGGCCTCGTCGAGACGGCGGGTCCGCGGCTCGTCCTCGAAGCGAGCGGCGCCCGGCTCGACCCGGAGAGCCTCGCGCGCGTGCCCGTGCCGGTCGGCGGGCGGGTCGTGCCCTTGGGCGAGCTCGCAACGATCCGCCGCGGCGTCGAGGACCCGCCGAGCTGGCTCGTGCGGGTGCGCGGCGCGGATGCCGTGCTCTTGGGGGTGGTCATGGCCCGAGGCGAGAACGGCCTCGCCCTCGGCCAGCGGATCCGCGCCTTCCTCGCCGAGGCCGAGCGCGATCTCCCGGCCGGCTTCGCCCTCGAGCGGGTCTCCGACCAGGCGGAGGCGATCGACCGCGCGGTCTCGCTCTTCGAGACGAAGTTCGCGATCGCGGTTGCGGTCGTCATGCTCGTGAGCTTCGCCGCGATCGGATTGCGCTCCGGCCTGATCGTCGGGATCGCGGTGCCGATCACGCTCGGCGCGACCTTCGTGATCATGCTCGCCCTCGGGATGAACCTCGATCGGATCACCTTGGGGGCCTTGATCATCGCCCTCGGGCTCTTGGTCGACGATGCGATCATCGCGATCGAGATGATGCTCGTGAAGCTCGAGGAGGGCTTCGATCGGGCGCGTGCCGCGGCCCATGCCTGGACGGTCACCGCAGCGCCCATGTTCTGGGGCACGCTCGCGACCGCCATCGGCTTCGTGCCGATCGGCTTCGCCCGCTCCGGGGTCGGCGAATATGCCGGCAACATCTTCTGGGTCGTGGCGATCGCGCTGCTCGTCTCCTGGGTGGTGGCGGTCGTCTTCAGCCCGGTGCTCGGCACGCTCCTCTTGCGCGCCCCGAGCGAAGCGGGAGCGGCGCCGCACGATCCCTACGACACCCGGCTCTACCGGCTCTGGCGCGCGCTCGTGCGAGGCTGCCTGGCGAACCGGGTAGCGGTGGTGGTGGCGACGCTCGCGACGCTCGGCCTCGGCATCGCCGGCCTCGCGATCCTCGTGCCGAAGCAGTTCTTCCCGACTTCCGACCGGCCCGAGGTCCTGATCGGCATCCAGCTCCCGCCCGGCTCCTCGATCGCCGCGACCGAAGCGGTCGCCCGGCGGGTCGAAGCCCTCGTGGCCGAGCGGCCCGAGGTGCGCAGCTTCGCGACCTTCGTGGGCGCCGGCGCGCCGCGCTTCTTCCTGGCCCTCGACCCCGAGCTACCCGATCCGGCCTTCGCCAAGATCGTGGCGATCACCGGCAGTGCTGCGGAACGCGACGCGGTCATCGGCCACGTTCGGCAGAAGATCGCCGAGGGGGCTTTCCCCGAAGCGCGGATCCGGCCGACCAAACTGCTCTACGGGCCGCCCGTGCCCTGGCCCGTGGCGTTCCGCGTGGTGGGACCCGACCCGCAGGTCCTGCGCGCGCTCGCCGGAGAGGTCCGCGCGGTCATGGCCCGCCGCCCGGACCTCGCCGACCCGCACCTCGATTGGGGAGAGCGCGGCCTCGAGCTCGCTTTCGAGGCCGACGAGGAGCGCTTGCGCGCGCTCGGCCTGGGCCCGCTCGACATAGCCCGGCGCCTCGAGCTCGCGCTCGGCGGACGCGTCGTCTCGCAGGCCCGGGTGGGCACGCGCAGCGTGCCGATCGTGCTGCGCGCCGATCCGAGCGAGCGGCGCGCGCTCGAGGATCTCCTCGTCCCGCTACCCGGCGGCCGGACGGTCCCCCTCTCCCAGCTCGGCGAGCTCGTGCCACGGTTCGGCGAGCCGGTGATCAAGCGGCTCGACCGCGCGCCCTTCATCCGGATCCAGGCGGATCCGGTGGGCGCCCAGGCGCCGGACGTCGAGCGGGCGGTCTGGGCCGAGCTCGAAGGCCTGCGGGCACGCTTGCCCGCGGGCTACCGACTCGAGATGGCCGGCACCCTCGAGCAGTCGGCCCGCGGTGACGCCTCGATCCAGCGGGTCCAGCCGATCATGCTGCTCTTGCTGCTCACCGCGGTCATGATGCAGCTGCGCCGGTTCAAGGGGCTCTTGCTGGTCATGGCGACCGCCCCGCTCGGGGTGATCGGCGCCACCGCCGGTCTCCTCGCCACGGGCCTGCCCTTCGGCTTCGTGGCGCTCTTGGGGCTGATCGGCTTGTCGGGGATCCTGATCCGCAACACGCTGATCCTGGTCCAGCAGCTCGAAGACAACCGGGCCCACGGCATGGCCCCCGAGACCGCGCTCGTCGAGGCCACCGTGCGACGGACCCGGCCCGTGCTGCTCACCGCGCTCGCCGCCGCCCTGGCTTTCGTGCCGCTCGCCTTCGACACCTTCTGGGGGCCGCTCGCGGTCGTGCTGATCGGCGGCACGGCGGTCGGCACGCTCGTGACCCTCCTGTTCCTGCCGGCGCTCGCGAGCCTCGTGCTCGGGATCCGCCCGGCCCCGGGCGGGCGGCCGGCGCCGGCTGCGCCCGCCGCCTGGGCCGGACAGCCGGCCGCCGCCGAGTAGCCGCGCTTTTCGGGCGGCGGCGCGGCTGCTAGGGACGCCCGGTCGGCCGACCGAGGAGACCCGTTTTGCTGCCCGTCCGGGACGGTGTGGCGACCCGCTACCCCCCGCTCGTCACCTGGACGGTGATCGGCGTCTGTGTGCTCGTCTACCTCCTCGAAGCCGGCCTGCCGCCGCGGGCTTTCGAGCGCTTCCTGTTCGCCCACGGGCTCGTCCCGGCGCGCTTTTTCGGCCCCCTCGCGCTGCGCGATCCGCCGGACCTCGCCGACTGGCGCGTGTTCTTCACCCACATGTGGCTGCATGGCGGGTTCTTCCACCTGCTCACCAACATGTGGACGCTGTTCGTCTTCGGCCCGGCGGTCGAGGACCGGCTGGGTGTCGGCCGGTATCTCGGCTTCTATCTCGCCTGCGGGCTCGCAGCCGGGCTCGCCCACGCGCTCGTCAATGCCGGCTCGACGGTGCCGGCGGTCGGGGCGTCGGGGGCGATCGCCGGGGTGATCGGCGCCTATGCGCGGATGTTCCCGCACGCCCGGCTCGTGCTCGTGGTGCCGATCCTCTTTTTGCCCTTCTTCGTCGAGGTGCCGGCGATCGTCTTCGCGGCCTTCTGGTTCGCGACCCAGATCGTCCCGGGGCTGCTCGCCCTCGGCGAGGCCGGGGACGCGGGCGGGGTCGCTTGGTGGGCGCACATCGGCGGCTTCGTGGCCGGCTGGCTGTTGGCGCCGGCCATGCGGCGGCCGCGCCGGCGCTATCGGCCGTACTATGCCGACGAAGGCGTGTTCGGCTTTTCACCCGACGGGCGACGCAGCGGAGGGATCGGGCCGTGGGGCTGATGGATTTGTTCTGGCTGTTCTTCATGGTCTCGGCCCTGCAGCCCGTGCTGCAACGGCGCTGGCTCGAGGCGATGCGCACCCGCAAGATCGCCCAGATCGAGGAGAAGCGCGGCTCGCGGGTGATCCTCCTCGTCCACCGCCAGGAGACCATGAGCCTCTTGGGCTTTCCCTTGCTGCGCTACATCGACGTGAACGATTCCGAAGAGGTGCTGCGGGCGATCCAGCTCACCGACCCGAAGCTGCCGCTCGACATCGTCCTGCACACCCCGGGCGGGCTCGTGCTCGCAGCACTCCAGATCGCCCGGGCGATCGAGGCGCACGAGGGCAAGGTCACGGTGTTCGTCCCGCACTACGCCATGTCGGGCGGGACCTTGATCGCGCTGGCGGCCGACGAGATCGTGATGTGCCGCCATTCGGTGCTCGGGCCGATCGACCCGCAGCTCGGCGGTATGCCGGCCGCCTCGATCGTCAAGGTGGCCGAGTCCAAGCCCTTGGCCGAAGTCGACGACCAGACGCTGGTCTTGGCGGATGTCGGCCGCAAGGCGATCGCCCAGGTCGAGGCCGCGGCCACGGCCTTGTTGCGGGACCGAATGGGGGAGGCGCGCGCCCGCGAAGTCGCGGCCAAGCTCGCGACCGGAACCTGGACCCACGATTACCCGATCTCGGCCGAAGAAGCCAAAGCGCTCGGGCTGCCGGTCTCGACCGAGATGCCGAGCGAGGTCCTGGAGCTCATGACGCTCTACCCGCAGCCGGTCCGCCGCCAAGGTGGCGGGGTCGAATATCTGCCGATCCCACGCCAGCGCGAGAGCCGCGCCGCCACCCGGCCCTGACGCGACGGCGGCAGCCGCCGATTAGCCGGCGGCAGCGGGCGCGGCGGCCGTCCCGTCGAGGAGCGCGCGCAGCCGGGCGACCGCCCGATCGAGCTCGTCCGCGGGCGGCGGTCCGGGCGGTGGGAAGGGCTCGCCCAGTCGGACCGCGCGACCCTCGGCGATCAACCAGCGGTGCAGCCGCTCGAGGTCACGCGGGAAACCCAAGAGCCCCCGGGCGCGCAGCCGCTCGCCGAGCCCGCCGAGCGGCCCCTGCGGGGCGAGCGCGCGGGAAAGGGCGAGGCGCGCACGGGTCGCCGGATCGCCGCGCACCGGCAAGGCCGCGATCGCGAGCGGTTTGCCGAGCCGTGCCACTTCGACCAGCATGGAGGCGCTGTCGCCGGTCACGACGAAGCGATCGGCGAGGGCCAGAAGCGCGAGGTAGGGGTTGGCCTCGGGGGGCTCGTCCGCCCGCCAACGGTGCAACGCGGTGCCCGCGGGCAGGGCGGCGGCGAGCGCCTCGGTCACCGATTCCCCGGTCCGCCGGCTGGTCGTCACCCAGAGCGTCCCACCCTCCCGCGCGCGCAGATCCGAAAGCCGCGCGGCGAGCGCCCGGGCGACCGCGGCATCGAAGCGGAAGGGCTTGGTCTCGCCGCCCACGAGCACGGCGGTAACGGGCCGCGGCAGATCGGCGAAGCGCTCCCGCCAGAGGGCCGCGGCGGCGGCCAAGCGGGCAGGATCGGGGCGCAGCAGGGGAAGCTCGAGGCGCACCACGTTGGCGGCCTCCGGCACCGCGTACTGCGCCGGGGCGACGATCAAGGCGAAGCGCTCCGGCCAGCGCTTCGGCCGGCCGACGATCACGAGCCGGGTCCGGCCCCCGCTCCGCTCGGCGAGCCAGAGCGCGGCCATCGACGGCCGCCGGCCGATCGTGAGGACGAGCTCGGGCCAGGGCGGCTCGAGCGGGTCGGAGCGGGCCGGGTCGAGATGCTCGAGCGTCGGCCGGAAGCGCGGCTTGCCGAGCACCCATTGCGGGCGCGGGATCAAGCGCTTGACGGCGTAGGGCTCGCCCGACGCCCGGGCGAGCTCGAGGACCTGGGCGTTGTCGCCGGCCTTGTCGCCGAGCAGGAGCCAGAGGCGCGGCCGGGCGGCGCGGCCCGGTGTAGCGGTGGGCATGGGCCGCTCCCTAGCAGGCCCCAGCGGCGCCGTCTCGCCTCCGCGAGCCGCTCCGCGGCAACGGCCGCCCGGGCGCGCCCGTCGTCGGCTCGTGCCGGTGCGGGTGGGGCACGGGCGGTGCCCGGCGGAGCCCGGGCGAGGGCGGCCGAGGCTCAGGCGGCGGCGCGCGGCTCGAGCGGGTGGCGGAGCGGCAAGCGGGGGTCGGCGAGCACGAGCTGGCGGGCGGTGCGGCCGACCCGGTCGACCGCAACCGGTGCCCGCAGATTGACGAACGCCCGCCGGCCGCCCGGCCCGTCCGACAGCGTGACGATCGCGAGCAAGAGCAGGTCGGCGCGGGCGATCCCGAGGGCCTGCGCCGCTTCGGCGGTCGCCGCCGAGCCGAACACCGCCTCGGGCTCGCCCACCTCGAGCACGACGAAGCGCGGCCCGTAAGGCTCCTCGGCCTCGAGCAGCGCGAAACCGGCGGCACCCGGCAGGCGGCGCAGGCGGAACGCGCGGGCGTCGGGAAAGCCGGGCAGGCCGGCCGGCAGGGTCAGCG
>JAILZQ010000168.1 GCA_023512415.1 Geminicoccaceae bacterium
CGCCACCGTCGCCGACCTCCCGCAGCGGCTCGCCCGACTGGAGCCGCTCGAAGGCCGGCTCGCTCCCCTCGAGCGACGCGCCGCCGAGCTCGCCGAAGCCGTCGGCCGGCTCGACGCGCTGGCCCGCCGGCTCGACGAGCAGGCCGCCACCACCGCCCGACTCGACCGGCTCGAGGCGCTCGCGGGCGAGCTCGCCCGGACCCGTCAGGAGCTCGCCCGGGCGCAGCAGGAGCTGAGCCGGCTCGCTCGGCTCGAGCAGGAGCTCGGCCGCCAGTCCGGCGAGCTGGGCGGCCTCGGCCAGCGCCTCGCCGCGCTCGACCAGGCGCGCGCCGAACTCGCCGAGCGGCTGCGTGCGGTCGACCTCAAGAGCGAGACCGTGACCACCTTCCCCGCCGCCCTCGAAAGCCTGTCGCGCAAGCTCGATGCCGCCGTCCAGGCGGTGGAAACACGCGCCGGCGAGCGCGCCCGGGGGCTCGAGGTGGCGATCGCCCAGCTCGAGGAGCGGGTGAAGCTCGCCCTCCAACAGCCGGGCGAGCTCGCCGCGCTGGGCGGGGCCTTGAAGGCGCTCGAGCAGCGGCTCGCCCAGATCGACGCCAAGATCGCCCGCGACCGCTCGACCACCGACGCCGCGCTGGGCGAGCTGCGCGAGCAGGTCCGCGCCGCCGACGTCCAGGTCGACGCCTTGGCACTCGCGCTCGACAATCTGCGCCGGACCCATCCCGACCTCGCGCGCCTGACCGACGAGGTGGGCGCGCTCAAAGGCGAGCTCGCCGCCGGAAAGGCCGAGCTCGGTGCGGTCAAGGCCGAGCTCGGCGGCCTCAAGGGCGAGCTCGGCGCGTTCCGGGGCGAGCTCGCGCCGCTCCGTGGCGCGCAAGCCGCGCTCGACAGCCGGCTCGGCACCCTCGATGCCGGGCTCGAGAAGCTGCGCGAGGGGCAGATCGCGCTCGTCCGCGCCGACGAGGCGCTCGCTGCCCGGCTCGGCCAGACGCGCGAGGAGCTCGGGCGCGAAATCGAGACGGTCCGCAGTGCCCTCGCTTCCGAGCTCGGCGCGACCCGCGGCGAGCTCGCGAGCCTCGGCAAGGCGCTGGGCGAGGGGCTCGCCGAGCGCGACCGGGCGATCGGCGAGCTGCGCGACGGGCTCGCGGCGCTGACCAAGCCGGTCGATCGGCGGCCGCAGGCGGTGGCGCTCGCGCTCGGCGAGCTCGGCGAGCTGCTCGGCCGGGGCGGCCCGCTCGGTGAACCCTTGCGCACCCTCGAGGAGGCAGCCGGGGTCGACCCGGTGATCGCCGAGGCGGTGGCCTTGTTGCGGCCGGCCGCGGCGGGGGTCGCCAACCTGCCGAGCCTGCGCCAACGCTTCGAGACGGTGGTGGGTGCTTTCGTGCAACCCGCGCCGGCCGAGCCCAAGGGCGAGGCGGGGCTCGGGGAGCGGCTTTTGGGCCAGCTTTCGAGCGTCGTGACGGTCAAGCGGATCGGCGGGCCGCACGCGGCGGCGGTGGAAGCGGCGCGCGCCGCGCTGGCGCGCGACGATCTGGCGGCCGCGGTGGCCGCCCTCGAGGGTATCCCGCCGGCCGACAACCCGGCTTTGCCCGGCTGGCTCGCCGAGGCCCGCAAGCGGCTCGACGCCGAGGCCGGCCTCGCCAAGCTGCGCGGTCATCTGCGCACCCTCCTGACCGCTGCCGGCTGAGGCCCCGCCATGCTCCGTGTCCTGGTCTTCGTGATCGTCGCGAGCGTGGTCGCGGTGGCCGCCACCTGGCTCGCCGACTTTCCGGCCGAGGTGGCGATCCTCGGCCAGGGCTACGAAGTCCGCTCGAGCCTGGGCGTCCTCGTCCTGGGCGTGCTCCTGTTCGCCGCGATCTTGGTCGTTCTGTTCGAGCTCTACCGCTGGTTCGTGACGGCGCCGCGCCGGCTGCGCCGCTACCGCCAGGAGGTCCGCACGCTGCGCGGCTACCGAGCCCTCGGCAACGGCCTCCTGGCGGCCGCCTCGGGGGATGCGGCGCGCGCCCGGGCGCTCGGCATGGCGATCGCGGCCTTCGACCTGCTCCTGCCCGAGGACCATCCGGCCTGGAGCGGGATCGAGCGGCACGCGACGCTCGAAGGCCTGCTCGCGGCTTGCGATGTGGTGAGCCTGCACGTGCCCTTGACATCCGAGACCCGAGGCCTGCTCGACGCTCGGCGGATCGCGGCGATGCGGCCCGGTGCGATTCTCGTCAACACCGCCCGCGGCCCGGTGGTCGAGGCAGGGGCGCTTGCCGCGGCCTTGCGCGCGGGCCGGCTCGGCGGGGCGGCGCTCGACGTGTTCGAGGAGGAGCCACTCTCGGCCGAGGCGGCGCGGATCTTCGTGGACTGCCCGAACCTGATCCTCACCCCGCACATCGCCGGCATCACGGTCGAGAGCAACGCCCGGGTCTCGGCTATGGTGGCCGAGGCGGTGCGGCGGGTGCTCGAAGGCCTCTGAGCCTCACCAGCGGAAGTGACGGACGACGAAGTCGGGCGGCGGGGCGTCCATGCGGGCGGCGAGGCGCTCGACCGCGTCGATCAGCTGGTCGGCCTCGCCCTCGACCGGCAGCTCGTCCACGTGGATGCCCGAGGCCACGAGGCAGGTCGCGAGACCCTGGGCGCGGGCGCCCGCGACGTCGTGCTCGAGACTGTCGCCCACGGCGAGGATCGCATCGCGCGGGATACCGGCGAGGGCCTCGAGGCAGGCCGTGTAGATGGGCGCGTGCGGCTTGCCCACGTAGACGACGCGGCCGCCCAGCGACTCGTAGATCGCCGCCAACCGGCCCGGTGAGTCGAGGAAGCCCGTGGGGCTCGGGGCGAGCTTGTCGGGGTTCGAGCAGATCATCGGCAGATCGCGCGCGCGGGCCGCTTCGGCGAGCGGCCGCCACGCCTCGGCCGGTTTCCCGTCGAGCCCGGAGACGAGCAGGAAATCGGCGTCCTCGGGGGCTTCCACGAGCTCGAGGTCGAGCCCCTCGACGGGGCCGAGATCGCCGCCGATCGTGAGCAGGAGGCAACGTCGGCCGAGCTCGCTCCAGGGTGGGCCCGGTCGGTCCTTCAAGAAGCGCCAGGCCGCCTCCCCCGAGGTCACGATGCCGGCCAGCCGCTCCGGGCCGAACCCCAAGGCGGCGAGCCGCGCCCGGTTGGTGGCCGCGCGCCGGCCGGAGTTCGACAGGAGCACGATCCGTGCACCCTGGGCGAGCAAGGCATCGACCGCCTCACGGGCACCGGGCAGCGGCCGCTCGCCGTCGTGCAGCACGCCCCATTGGTCGAGCAGGAAACCCGCGAAGCGCTCAGCGAGCGCGCCGATGCCGGGAAGGAGGCGCGGCCGGGTCACGCGGACCGCCGCAGGGTGGATCGAGCGCGGCTTCCCGGGGCCGAGCGCGGTCGACCGATCCGTCGGCGGCCGGGGGCGCGGCTCGCCGCCGCGCCGGGGTGGACCTCGACCGCGGGCCCGGGGCTCGGGCGCGGCCGAGCCGGCCGGGCGCTGACCGACCGCTGGTGTCGCATCGCGTTCAGCTCGCCAAGTACTTGGCGAACCAGGCGAGGCAGCGCTGCCAGCCGTCTTTGGCCGGGCCTTCTCGATAAGACGGCCGATAATCGGCGTGGAAAGCGTGCGGCGCGTCCGGGTAGACGACGAACTCGACCGTCCTGCCGGCCTTCTTCGCCGCCTCCTGCATCTTTTCGACCGTATCGACCGGGATGCCCTGGTTCTTCCCGCCGTAGAGCCCGAGCACCGGGGCCTTCAACGCTTCGACGACGTCGATCGGATGCTTCGGCTGATTGGGCGTGGGCTCGCCCACGAGCCGCCCGTACCAGGCCACACCGGCCTTCAGGTTCGGTTGGTGGGCCGCATAGAGCCAAGTGATGCGGCCGCCCCAACAGAAGCCGGTGATCCCGAGCCGCGCCGGATCGCCCTTGCTCGAGGCCGCGGCCCAAGCGGCGGTGGCGTCGAGATCGGCCATCACCTGGGCATCCGGGGCCTTGCTCACCACCTCGCGGATCAGGGTCGGGATGTCGGTGTAGCGCGAGGGATCGCCCTGGCGGGCGAAGAGCTCCGGGGCGATCGCCAAGTAGCCGGCCTTGGCGAAGCGCCGGCAAACATCCTTGATGTGCTCGTGGACACCGAAGATCTCGGAGACCACGAGGACGATCGGGAACGGTCCGCCCGAAGCGGGCATCGCACGGTAGGCAGGGATCGTGCCGTCGGCCACCGGGATCCGCACCTCGCCGGCCTCGAGGCCGGCCGTGTCGGTCGTGATCATGGTCTGGGCGGCGATCGGCTGCACGGCGAGCGCGAAGCCGGCGGTGAGACCGGTCATCGCGAAGCCCTGGGCGAAGCCGCGACGGGCGAGCTCGGCGCGCGGAGCGAGTGAGCGCAGATCGAGGGTTTCGTTGTCCATGGCTGGATCTCCCACCGGGATCCCGCGCACCCTAGGCGAGCCGGCCCGCCGGCGGTAGGTCTCGCCGGCGCAGACCCCTTCCCGGAGCCGCGCCGGCCTTGAGCCAGCCGCACGCCGCCGCGTCGAGCTTCCTCGCGCTCTATCTGCGTGTGATCGGCCTGTTGAAGCCCGACCGTCCGGTGGTGGTCGCGGTCTCGCTCGCCAACCTCTTGGTGGCGGCGATCGCCTTCGTCGAGCCCATGTTGTTCGGCCGGGTGGTCGATCTCCTGACCGGGGCCGTGCCGACGGGCGACGGGCCGCTCGGTGGGACGGCCGGCATCCTGTTGCTCTGGGCGATCGTGGGGCTCGGCGGAATCGGGCTTTCGATCCTGGTCGCCTGGCAGGCCGATCGGCTCGCGCATCGGCGCCGGCTCGGCGCCTTCGCCGCCTTCTTCGAGCACGTGCTCCAACTGCCGCCCGCTTTCCACGACGCCACCCACTCGGCCCGGCTCTTGAAGATCATGCTGACCGGTGCCGATCATCTCTTCGCGGTCTGGCTCGGTTTCTTTCGCGAGCACTTGGCGAGCCTGGTCTCGCTCGTCGTCCTCTTGCCCTTGACCCTGGTCCTCAACTGGCGCCTGGCGCTGCTGCTGATCGCCCTCGTCCTGCTGTTCGCGGTCGTCACCGGGATCGTCGTCCACAAGACCCACACGATGCAATGGGAGGTCGAGAGCCATCATTCCGACCTCGCGCAACGGGCCGGTGACGCGCTCGGCAACGTCGTCTTGATCCAGAGCTTCGTGCGCCTCGGCGCCGAGGTGCGCGCGCTGCAGGACATCACGCGCCGACTCCTCGGTGCCCAATTCCCGGTGCTGGGCTGGTGGGCACTGTTGACCGTGCTGACCCGCGCCGGCTCGACCGTGGCCACCCTCGCCATGTTCGCCTTGGGTGCCGTCCTCGTGCGCGCCAACCTCACCACCGTGGGCGAGGTCGTGACCTTCATGGGTTTCGCCACGCTCTTGATCGGCAAGCTCGAGTCGGTCCTCGGCTTCGCCCGCGCGCTGTTCTTCCAGAAGCCCGCGCTCGACGAGTTCTTCGGCGTGCTCGACACCGTGGCGGCGGTGCGCGACCGGCCCGGGGCGGTCGATCTCGGGGTGGCGCGCGGCGCGGTGCGCTTCGAGGGCGTGCGCTTCGGCTATCGGCCGGGCAAGCCGGCACTGCACGACCTCACGCTCGACGTGCCGGCCGGCACCCGGGTGGCGATCGTCGGCCATTCCGGCTCGGGCAAGAGCACCGCCTTGGCGCTTCTTCTCCGCCTTTACGATCCGGATGCCGGGCGGATCCTGATCGACGGGCGGGACATCCGCGACGTCACGCTCGAATCCCTGCGGCGCAACATCGGCGTCGTGTTCCAGCACAGCACGCTCTTCCAGCGGTCGATCGCCGACAATCTGCGGATCGGCAAGCCGGATGCCACCGACGAAGAGCTCGAGCGGGCGGCCCGGCTCGCCCAGGCGCACGAATTCATCGCCGCCCTGCCCGAAGGCTACGCCACGCTGTTGGGTGAGCGCGGCGCGCGGCTTTCCGGCGGCGAGCGGCAGCGCTTGGCGATCGCCCGGGCGATCCTCAAGGACCCGCCGATCCTGCTGATGGACGAGGCCACCTCCGCGCTCGACGCGCGGACCGAGGCGCGGCTGCAGGAGGCGTTGCGTGCGGTCATGAAGGGACGCACGGTGTTCGTCATCGCGCACCGACTGTCGACCATCCGCGACGTCGACCTCGTGCTCGTCCTCGACCAGGGCCGACTGGTCGAGCAGGGAACCTACGACGAGCTCGTGGCGAAGGGTGGCGCCTTCGCGGCGCTGGTCCGCGCCCAACTCTTCGTGGAACCCCCGGACCCGACGGTGGTGGCTGCGACCGGCTGAGCCCGGCCCACCGCTCAGGCCGCGGCGTCGATCCGCTGGCCCGGCTCGCTCGGGGGTGGTGGCGGCGTCGCGGGTCGGGCGGCGCGCAGGAAGCCGAGCACCGCGGGCTGCTCGTCCGGCCAGCGCGCCCAGGCCTCGAGATGGAGGCGTTCGAGGAGTTCCGGATCCTCGAGGATCGCCCGTCGTTCCGCGACGTCCAGGACCTCGGGGCCGAGATAGACGGCCTTGCGCTCGAGGAGCCGTCGCTCGGCCGGCGGCAGCGGGGGTCGTGTCCGGAACGCACGGACGAGCCGCAGGTGCAGGGCGTTGGTCGCCGGCTCCATGATCGTGCGGACGAAGCGGGCGAGCGGTGGCTCGGCCGACGTCCGGAGCGGGCGGGAGTCGAGCTCCCTCATCACGGCGGGTGGTGTGGTGTCTTCGCGAACGATCAGCAGCCGCCGTCGGGCGGCGGCCTCGCCGAGCCGCTCGCTGGCGCCGAGCAGCGCCAGGGGCACCGAGAGAACGAGCCCGGCGGTCACCGGCGAGAGCCACCAGAAGAGCAGTGGTGCTGCGTGCCAGACCGCGACCGCGGCGACGACCCCGATCAGCGTGGGCCAGAGGAACGCGCGCAGGGCGAGGCCGAAGGCGCTCTGCCCCACGCTGCGCCGTTGCGGTTTCCACTCGATCGAGGTGCCCAAGAGTATCGACACCACGAACCAAGTGTGGAGCACCATCATCACGGGGGCGAGGAGGGCGGAGAACAGCGTCTCGATCGCCGCGGAGAGGAGGAGCCGCGGCCCACCGCCGAGCTCGCGCCGGCGCGGCCCGTCGACCAGGGCGAGGAGCAGGCCCAAGAGCTTGGGCACGAACAACAGGCCCAAGGTGACGGCGAGCAGGAGGAGCGCCTCGTCGGTGACCGAGACGGGCAGGATGGGGAACGGCCAGCCCTCGGCGAAGTAGATCGGCTCGCGCTGGGTGAGCTCCCAGGCCTGCAGGCCCGACAGGATAAGGAAGAGCGCCCAAAGCGGCGAGGTGAGGTAGGACATGATGCCGATCGCCAGGTGCAGCCGGCTCACCCAGTGCAGATGGCGGGCGATCGCCACCCGGGCGTGCTGCAGATTGCCCTGGCACCAGCGCCGATCCCGGACGGCGAAGTCCTCGATGGTCGGCGGCGGCTCCTCGTAAGATCCGCCGAGATCGTCGGCGATCCAGACCTGCCAGCCTCCCCGGCGCATCAGCGCCGCCTCGACGAAGTCGTGGGAGAGGATCGGCCCGCCCAGCGGGGCGCGGCCGGGCAACGCCGGCAAGCCGCA
>JAILZQ010000169.1 GCA_023512415.1 Geminicoccaceae bacterium
TCTCGCCCCCGCCCGCCCTGCCGGGTTCGCTCACGAGCTCGACCCAGAAAGCGGGCGCGGGCACGGGCGGGCTCGCCGTCGGGGCGAGCAGGACGGCCGCGAGGACCGCCCCGTGCGCCAGGAGCGAGCCCGCGATCGCGAGCAGCACCCGGCCGACCGGCGGCCCTGCCGAGGGTGGTGGTCGCGCCCCGGCCCCGCGCACGATCTCAGAGCCCGAAGCGGCTCTGGAGGCCCACGAACACCCCGAGCCCCGAGCCGCGGAAGCCCCAGGCCTCCTCGTAGGTCTCGTCGAGCAGGTTCTCGACCCGGCCGAAGAGGCTGACACCCGGCAGGACCTCGAACGCGGCACTGGCCTGGACGAGCCAGAAATCGTCGAGCGTGCGCCGCGCCTGGGCGAAGAGGGGCGTGAAGACCGAATCCTTCTGCGAACCGTTGTAGCGGGCGGCGAGGTCGAGCGTGCCGCGCGGTTTGCCGTCGGCGTCCGGGGCGAACCGCCAGGTGAGACCGAGGCTCGCGACGTGCGGCGAGCGGCGCACGAGCTGGCGGCCGTCGGTGCCGTCGGTGTCCATGTAGGTATAGGCCGCGCGCAGCTCGAGATCCTCGAGGATCCGGGCCGCGAGCGCGGTCTCGATCCCCCGGGTTTCGGTCTCGCCGGGCAGGTTCACCGGCCGGAAGGTGCCGGTGCCCGGGTCGAAGGCGGAGCCGATGAACTCGTCGATCTCGTTCGCGAAATAGCCGAGCGACACGGCGACCCGTCCCCCGAGCAGCGACTGCTCGACGCCCACGTCCCAGCCGGTCGACTGCTCGGGCTCGAGCTCCGGATTGCCGCGGAAGTTGGCGAAGAAGCCGTAGAGCTCGGTCAGGCTCGGGTTCTGGATGCCGCGACCCCAGGAGGCCCGGAGCTTCGTTCCGCTCTCGGGGATCGAGAACGCGGCCGTGAGGCGCGGCGAGAGGAAATCGTCGAACTCCTCGTTGGCGTCGTACCGGAGCCCGGCCGAGAGGGTGAGCCGGTCGAAGAGCGTCACCCGGTAGTCGCCCACGAGGCCCAGATTGTCGGTGGCCTCGAACGCCGCGAAGGAGCTCACCCCGTCGTCGCGCTGCCATTCGGCCAGGAAGGTGAGCCCGTGGCTCGCGCCCAGGAAAGCGGGCGTGTCGACCTGGAACGTGCTCTGATAGTCGAGGATCGTGCGCTCGGCGTCGAAGCGGAAGGTCGACGTCCCGCCCGCGAGCTGGTCGCTCTTCGTCGAGAGGGCGGAGAGGCCGAGCGTGTGCTCCCACTGCCCCTCGAGGAGCGAGAGCTTGCCCTGCAGCCGGCCGGAGAGCGAGGAGCGCCGATCGGCGAGATCGGCATCGGTCGGGATCGTGAAGCCTTCGCGCGTGTCCGGACCGAAATCGTCGTACTCGTTCTCGGCCCGCAGCCAGCGCAAGGTCCCGCGGATCTCGAGGTTCTCGGTCGGGCGCAGGCCGAGATTGGCGCTCAACAGGCCCTGCCAGTAGCCGTCGTCCTCGCCGCCGCGCGGGGCCACATTGGTGCCCGCGCTGCGCACCCCGCTCACTCCCAAATAGGCGTCCCAGCGCGCGTCGCCGCCGCCGATCGACACCGCACCCTCGCCCGTGCCGAACGAGCCGCCGGTGGCCGACACGCGCAGCTCGGGCGCTCCCCTTCCCCGGCGGGTGGTGATGGCGACCACGCCGCCGATCGTGTTCGAGCCGTAGAGCGTGGCCTGCGGGCCGCGCAGGATCTCGATCCGCTCGATGTCGGCGGCGCGCAGATCCTCGAAGCGGAAGACCCCGGTCGAGGCCGGATCGTTCATCTTGACCCCGTCGATCACGACGAGGGTGTGGTTGCTTTCCGCGCCGCGGATCCGCACCGCGCTCAAGGCCCCGCGCGGGCCCGGTGCGCTCACCGCGAGGCCCGCCACCTCGCGCAAGATGTCGAGGACGAAGTCGGTCTGCCGCGTCGCCAGATCCTCGGCCGTGATCACGGTCACCGCACTGCCCACGGTCTCCGGCGAGACCGGGTAGCGGGTCGCGGTGACCACGAACTCCGGAAGCCGGCCGGTGGCCTCCTGCGCCGCAGCCGTGCCGATCGCGGCCGAGAGCGCCGCGGCCGCCGCGCCGAGCCACGGGGCTCGGCGCCGTTCCTCGAAGACGTTCCCCCTCATCGACTTGCTTCCCCCTTCGCGCACGGTCGCAACACCCGCACGCGCTCGCGCGCGGGTCGAAGCCCCGACCGGGAAGGGGAGCATGAAGGGTGCGGGGCCCTCGGCCCCTCGCCACGGATCGTCCGGGTCGTCCACCCCGAAGGCACCTCCGCCCCGGCAAGGGCCATATCGAGCCGTCACCGCAGCGGAGATCCGCGCCCGCGACACACCCCGATCGCGAGCAGGGTGACGAAGGCGCCGGCAGGTCTCCTGGCTCGCGCGTCCTCGCCTTCGGCCCTGCCTTCCCGGTCTCCCAGTGGCATCGTCGGGCCTGGGCTCGGCGCTTACAGTTGCGGGGGCAGCCACGGCCTTGGCCCGAAGGCCGCACCGTGTTCCCTCTTTCCTCCCCTCGCGGGGAACCGTCGCCACCACCGACCCTGACGCAGCGCGGCGCACAGCGTCAAGCGCCCGTCACGGCGGCGGGCACGGATCGCGGTGCGACCCGTTGCGCGGCTGCCCCACGGCTGCGCCGCTTCCCCACCCTGTCCCGCACGCTCATCCTTCACCCGCACCGCGCGAGGAGACCCCTCTTGGCCGCGACCTCCCGGTCGAACCCCGTCGTCCTGATCGTCCTGGTGAGCTGCCTCGTGGCGGTGATCACCTTCGGCTCGCGCTCGGGCTTCGGCCTCTATCTGGAGCCGATCACCTCGAGCCGTGGCTTCGGCCGCGAGGTCTTCGCGCTCGCGATCGGCATCCAGAACATCGTCTGGGGGGTCGGCCAGCCGCTCGCCGGTGCGCTGGCCGACCGTTTCGGAACGACCCGCGTGCTCGTCGGCGGGGCGCTCCTCTACGCCCTCGGCATGGTCGCGACCGCACTCGCCGCGACCCCCTTGGCCCTCCACCTCTCGGCCGGGCTCCTCGTGGGCATCGGCGGCTCGGGTGCCTCGTTCGGAATCGTCATGGCCGCGGCCAGCCGGCTCGTGCCCGAGGAGCGGCGCTCCTGGGCGATGGGACTGGTCGTGGCCTCGAGCTCGCTCGGCCAGTTCCTCTACGCCTTCTTGAACCACGCGCTGATCACCGCACTGGGGTGGCAGGCGGCGCTCGTGGTCCTGGGCGGCATCTTGCTCTCGGTCCTGCCCATGGCTCTGGCCTTCCGCGGCGAGGCGGGGACGATCGCGGGTTCCGCCCACCTCTCGCTCGGTGCGGCCCTGCGCGAGGCGATCGGCCACCGGAGCTACCTCCTCCTGGTGGCCGGCTTCTTCACCTGCGGCTACCACGTGGCCTTCATCCAGACGCATCTGCCGCCCTACATCGCGGACGCGGGCGTGGCCCCCTGGGTCGCCGCGGCGGCGATCGGCCTGGTCGGCCTCTTCAACATGATCGGGTCCTACGCCTCGGGCGTGATCGCCGGCCGCCGGAGCAAGAAAGGGCTCCTGGCGCTCATCTATTTCGCCCGGTCGGTAGTGATCCTGGCCTACGTGGCCTTCCCGCCGACCGCCACGAGCACGCTCCTCTTCTCCGCCGCGATGGGCCTCTTGTGGCTCTCGACCGTGCCGCCGACCTCGGGGCTCGTCGCCCTCATGTTCGGCCCGCGCTGGATGGCCACCCTCTTCGGCATCGTCTTCTTCAGCCACCAGCTGGGTGCGCTCCTGGGGGTGTGGCTCGGCGGCTTCTGGTTCGACCGCTTCGGCTCCTACGACGCGGTCTGGGCGACCATGGTCTTCATGGGGATCGTGGCGGGGCTCCTGCATCTGCCGATCGTCGAGCAGCCGGTCGCCCGGCTCCGCCCGGCGCCGGCCTGAGCCGACCCGCGGAGTCGCTGCTCAGAGCGCGAAGGGCGGCAGGTCGCGGCTCCAGCGCTCCATGCAGGCGAGGCCCAAGGGCGTCGGTCGCTCGCAGGGCTCGCGGTCGACCACCGGGCCGAGGCCCAGCCTCCGCGTGGTGATCCGCTTGCCGTAGCAGATGAAGCGCGGCACCGACTGCATGAGGAACACGATCAAGGGCAGGATCGAGGCGTAGAGCCGGTCGGCTTCCTCCTCGCGACCGGCGCGGAAGGCCTCGAAGATCTTGACCTGCACGTCGAAGCACTCGGGTGCGGGGATCATGCCCGCGCAGCCCGCGCGCAACACGTCGGTGAGCTCGAGGCCGGCCCGGCCGTTGAAGATCGCGACCTCGGGACCGAGCAGCTCGTGCGTGCGGGCGATCTCGAGCGCCGAGGACTCGCCCTTCAAGAGCCGGACGTTGGGATGCTCGCGGCAGAGGCGCACGAGGCCGTCGTCGGAGAGCCCTGCGCCGATGAACTGCGGCGCGTTCTGGATCGCCACCGGCACGGGTGACGCGTCGGCCACCGCGCCGAAGAAGCGGACGAGCTCGTCCTCCGGAAGCGGTCGGCGTGGCGGCGGCTGGAGGATCACCCAGGAGGCCCCGAGGTCGGCCGCGGCCTTGACGAAGTCGAGCTGGATCGCCTCGGTCTCGCCGAACACGGTGATCGCGACCGGCACCCGGCCGGCCACGTCCGCGAGGCACCATTCCATGACCTCGTGCCGCTCCTCGGGTGTGAGCTTTTGCACCTCGGTCGCGAGACCGAGGGCGGCGATCCCGTGCGCGCCACCCCGGATGCAGGCTTCGACCTGCCGGCGCATGGCCTCCCGGTCGAGCCGGCCGTCCTCGCGGAAGAAGGCGTAGAGGATCGGGTAGATCCCGGCGAAGCTGGTCGTGGCCACGGGCTCCCTCCCGGCGGCTGGCGCAGCGGCAGGCTAGGCCGGAACAACCGCGCCGGCCAGGCGGCTCGCCGCTTGCCCGCTCTGCGGCGGCTGCTACATTAGCGGGCGTTCAAGCGAGGGAGGCCAAGATGCGGCACGAGCGTGGCGTGCGGGAGCTCTACGCGGCGGATCCGGAGCGGGCGGATGCGCTGGCTTGGGGCCGCCGCGGAATCCTCAAAGGGACGGCATTGGCGGCCATGAGCGCCGCCCTCGGCGGGGTGGCGATCCCCTTCGCCCGGTTCATGCCCGAGGGCTATCTGCCCGTGGCGCTCGCCAACGAGGCGAAAGCGGTGTTCCCGGGCAAGCATCCGGGGCTCGTGCTCCTGAGCGACAAGCCCCTGGTCGCCGAGACCCCGGCGCACCTCCTGGACGATCCGGTGACGCCGACCGACCGGCTCTTCATCCGCAACAATGGCGGCGTCCCGGAGATGCCGGGCGATCCGAACGCCTGGAAGATCAAGATCGACGGCGAGGTGAACAATCCGCTCGAGCTCACCGTGGGTGAGCTGCGCAGCCGGTTCCCGCGGGTCGAGGGTGTCTTCATGTTGGAATGCGGCGGGAACGGCCGCTCCCAATTCGTCCCGCAGGCCCGCGGCAATCCCTGGACCACGGGTGGCGCCGGTTGCCCGCGCTGGGCGGGTGTGCGGCTCAAGGACGTCTTGCAGGCGGCGGGCCTCAAGAGCAGTGCCGTCTACACCGCCCATTACGGCGCCGACCCGCATCTTTCGGGCGACCCGACCAAGATCACGCTCTCGCGCGGCGTCCGGCTCGAGAAGGCGATGGACGAGAACAGCATCCTCGCCTTCGAGATGAACGGCGAGCCGCTGCCGCTGATCCACGGCGGGCCGGTGCGGCTCGTCTTCCCGGGCTGGGCGGCCTCCGCCAGCCACAAATGGCTCACCCGGATCTGGATCCGCGACAAGGAGCACGACGGACCGGGCATGACCGGCACCTCCTATCGGGTGCCGACCGCACCGATCGTCCCCGGCAGCGACAGCAAGGGCGAGGGCTTCCGCGTCCTCGAATCGATGCCGGTGCGCTCGATCGTCACGAGCCCGGCCGACGGCACGCGCCTGCCCGCGGGCACTCGCGAGATCGCCGCCCGTGGCCACGCCTGGGCCGGCGACCTCGAGGTCGCGGAGGTCTGGACCTCGATCGACTTCGGCGCCTCCTGGCAAAAGGCCGACCTCGACCGGCCGGTCAACCGGCACGCTTGGCAGCGTTGGCGGCAGACGGTGAAGCTGCCGACCCACGGCTATTACGAGCTCTGGGTGCGGGCGGTGGACGCCAACGGGGTGAGCCAGCCCTTCATGGCCGGCAACTGGAACCCGCAGGGCTACGGCGGCAACGCCTACCACCGCGTGGCACTCCTGGTGGCAGCCGCCTGATGCGACGGCTCGGCCTCGCCGCGGCGCTCGCGCTCGCCCTTTTCGCCCCGGCTCGCGCGGAGGGCGAGGCGGGCGACCCGCTCGAGCATTTCCCGGAGGGACCGAACCGCGAGCTCGTCGCCCATTTCTGCTCGGCCTGCCATTCCGGGAAGATCGTCGCCAACCAGGCGATGAGCCGCGAGCGCTGGGACACGGCGCTCACCTGGATGACCGAGCGGCACGGCATGCCACCGCTCGAGGGCGAGTATCGCGAGATGTTCCTCGACTATCTGGCGGCGGCCTTCGGCGAGCAGGCCGCCGCCGCCCACCGCAGCCGGCCCTTCGCCACGCCGCCGCCGCGCAGGAACCCGTTCTCGGCGAATTGAGGGTCGCGGGGCGGTGGCCGCTCAGCCGCCGCCTCTGCGGACCGGCATCCGGAGATGGTGCTCCTGCGCCGCCGTCTCGATCGCACCGGGACGAGCCGCGCGGACCCGCGCCAAGGCCTCGGCCGGGTCGAGGACGAGTTCGATCAGCAACCGGGCGGCGATCGTCCCCGACCGGCCGAGCCCGGCGCGGCAATGCAGCGCCACCCCGCGGGCCTCGCCGAGCAAGGCGCCCAGCTCCGCACCGAGCCGCTCCCAGACCCGCTCGAAGGCCGCATCCGGCACACCGAAATCGACCAGCGGGGCGTGCGCCCAGCGGATCCCCCGATCGGCACAGGCGCGCTCCAGCGCCGGGAGGTCGAGGCCGAGTGCCGCCGCTTCCGCGCTCGGGACGAGGGTGACGAGAGCGGCCACCCCCACCCCCGCGAGCTGCGCGGCGTGCGCGGGGAGCGGCCCGGCGGGGCAGGGCAAGACCAGGAGGAAGCCTCGGGCCCCGGGTTCGGCGGAGATCCGTCGTTCGAGAAGATCGGGCTCCCACAAGCGCGCCCCCGAAGTTCCGCGCCGCCGAGCGGGCGCGCATGCGAACGGCGCCCGTGGCCGCGCGCGCGAGCTTACTCTATGCCTGCGGCCGCGGGCAGGCCCGCACGAGCGGAGGCGTCATGGCGATCCACCTGGGCGCGATCAGCAACCAGCAGCCCTTCGTCTTCGAGGAGCTCGAGCGGCGGGGCTTCGTCGTCCACAAGGTCTTCCAGGGCAAGAGCTGGCAGGACTGGGCGCGCGACCTCGCCCCGCACGCGCACGAGATCCGTGGCCTGCTTTCGGGCGGGATGACCGGTCTGCCCAAGGGCCTGATCGACGCCCTGCCGAAGCTCGAGATTTGCGCGATCAACGGGGTGGGGATCGAGACGACCGATCTGCCCGCGGCCAAGG
>JAILZQ010000170.1 GCA_023512415.1 Geminicoccaceae bacterium
GATTTGTATTAGAGACAGGGGCCGAGGTGCGCGTCTCGCACCGGCGCGACCCGCGGATCACGAACCTCGCGACCGGGATCCAGGTGATCGCCCCGGGCTGCTGGATCCGCGAGCACGTCCACCCCGCCCAAGACGAGCTCCTGTTCTTCTACAAGGGGAGGGGCGCGGCCTGGATCGACGGCGTCCGCCACGAGCTCGTGCCGGGGACCACCGTGTTCGTGGGCGCCGGGCACCGGCACAAGTTCGTCGCCACGGGCGAGGAGCCGCTCGAGATGATGTGGGTCATGCTGCCGGGCGGGCCGAACGGCCTCGACGATTTCTTCGCTCGGATCGGCCGGCCGCGGACCCCGGGCGAGCCGGCACCCGAGCCCTTCCCGCGCCCGGCCGACGTGGCGGCGATCGAGGCCGCGACGGTGTTCGCGCCCTTGCCGGCCACCGGCTGAGGACACGGGCTTGCCGCTTCTCGACCTGCCGGGCGGCGACCGGCTCTGGTACGAGGTCGTGGGCGAGGGACCGCCCTTGCTGCTCGTCCCGGGTCTGGCGGGCGTCTCGGACTTCTTCGCCCCGCACCTGCGGCCGCTCGCCCGCCATTTCCGGCTGATCCTCCACGACCATCGCGGCTGCGGCCGCTCCTCGCTCGCCCGGATCGACTATTCGGTCGAGCAGATGGCCGGCGACGTCGTGGCGCTTCTGGACCATCTCGGCATCGACCGGGCCCATCTCCTCGGCCATTCGACCGGTGGAGCGATCGGCCAGACGCTCGCGATCGACCGGCCGGAGCGGATCGACCGGCTGATCCTGTGCGCGACCTGGACGGCGGCCGACGGCTGGTTCCGGCTCCTCTTCCAGAACCGCCGGGAGATCCTCGAGGGGCTGGGGCCGGGCGCTTACGCCCGGGTCTCGGCTCTGTTCCTGAATGCTCCCTTCTGGGTGCGACTGCACCCCGAGATCGCCGCGGTGAGCGAGGAGGAGGCGCGGCGGCGGATCCGCGACCCCGAGATCCTGTTGCGCCGGATCAAGGCGATCTTGGCCTTCGACCGGCGCGCCGAGTTGCACCGGATCCGGGCACCCACGCTCGTGATGGGGGCGCGCGACGACATGGTGACCCCGGCCTATTTCAGCGAGGAACTCGGCCGGGCGATCCCGGGTGCCGAGACCGTGATCCTGCCGGACGGCGGGCATTTCTTCCCGGTCGCGCGGGAGGCGAGCTTCCGCCGCCACGTGCTGCGATTCCTGGGCGCGGACGCGATCGGGCAATGACCGAGGTCACAATGAGCCTCGACCCGTGTCGGGATCACCGCGACCGGCCCGCCCGTCGCTTCCTCCGCCCGATCGGCGCCGCGGGCCCGGCCGGGACGGGCGCTCGAGGGAACGACGCCCGGATCCCGGGTCGTCCCGGAACGCCCTTAGCGGTGCCGGAAGTCGGCCCGACCCTCGCGACGCCCGGCCACTACCGCGACCACGGGCGGCCGGCTCCTACCCGAGGGCGAGCTCCCTCCCGAGGTCCCACGAGGGCGCCATTCGGCGGCTCGAAACGCGGGCCGAGCGCCCGCCCACGGGGCCGATCGCGACCGAGGGCGAGGATCCTGACTTGCGGGCGCCCGCCTCGAAGGCGGGCAAAAATCGCCGATGCCCCGACCGACGCCGACCGCGGGACCGAGGGGAGGGGAAGACGAGCGGCGGCAGGGAGCCGGAAGGCGGCGCGCCGGTTCCCCGCGGGCGCGTCACTTTGGCCCTGGCACGGCCCCGGCAAACGGCCATCATGGGACCCATGGTGGGATGCTGCCCGCGCAGCGACATCGACCCGCGCGGCGGCGCCGCGGAGGACGCGGATGACCACTCGTCCGGTCGGAACCCGCCGAGCCCTGGTGCTCGGCTCGAGCTTCGGCATCTTGGGCCTCTACGGGATCTGGGCCGCGCTCGACCTCGCTCCTTGGCCCTGGGCCGGGACGGACGGGCACGGGGGCCACGGCTCCGAGGGCGGGCACGGGGCCGCGGGCGGCCACGGGGGCGTGGGCGGCGGGCCGTCGCCCGAGGAGTTCCGCGCGCTGACCCGGGAGTTCGTCCTCCGCTACCGCCTGGCCGACGGCACTGTCCGGCCGGGGCCCGCCCCGGGCGACGCGCCGGCGGCCCCCGACCCGCACGTCGGGCACGGCGCGGCGTCGGGTCTGCCGACCGCGGCTGTCCCCGACCCGCACGCCGGGCACGGTTCGGCGGCGGCTCCGGCCGAGGCCGCGCCGGCCGGCTCGACCCCCACACGGCCGGTTCCGGTCGAGGTGTATCTGGCGGCCTTCCAATGGGGTTTCGAGCCGCAGATCCTGCGCCTCGAGGTCGGCCGGCCCTACCGCTTCCGCATGATGGCGGTCGACGTGGCGCACGGCGCCGCGCTGCAGCTCGGCCCGGCCAGCCGGATCATCCGGCTGCGTCCGGGCGTCCTGGTCGAGCAGGAGCTGACCTTCACCCGGCCGGGCGACTACCTCGTTTACTGCACGGTCTTCTGCGGCCCGGGCCACGAGCTCATGGCCGGGCGTCTCCTGGTCGCCTGAGGACGGCGCGATGGCGGCTTCGCTCCCGCTGCGCGACCGATTGGCGGCGCTGCCCGTCGGCGACCGCCGCCTGCTCGAGGCGATGGTGGGGCTCGCGCTCGTGGCGCTCGGGCCCGGCCTCGTGATGGGCGCGCTCTTCGCGATGCTGCGCGCGGGCTGGCTCGAGGCTCCGCTCGGTACCGGCTACACGTGGCTCACGCTGCACGGCGTCGGCGTGTTCTTCTTCTGGCTCTACCTCGCCCAGGGCGCGCTCCTCCTGGCCCTTGCGGCCACTGCCGAGGGCGCCGACGGCATCGCCCACCGGAGGCTCGCCGCGGCCGGCCTCGGGATCGTGGCGCTCGGCCTCGGGCTCGCCTGGGCGGCACCGCTCGCCGGCCCGGCGTTGCTCTACGACGCCTCGCCCGCGCTCGCAGCCGAGGACCGCCGCGCAGCCGGGCTCGCCTACGCCGGCTACCTGGTGCAGGCCGCCGGACTCGCCCTGATCGCGGGAGCGGCGCTCGCCTCGGTGCCGCGCGCCAAGCGGGCGCAGGGCGGCGTGTGGTCGACGGTCGCGTTCGGTACGGCCGCCTGGGCCGGCCTCCTGATCGTGAGCGTGGTCGCGGCCGTGGCGACCTTCCTGCCGGCGGCGCTCTGGACGCTCGACATGGCGCCGCTCCCGACCGAGCACACCACCCGTTGGCACCTCTTGTTCCACAACCTCCACTACCTGCCTCTGCTCGGCACCGTGCTCGTCTGGTACGTGCTGGTCGCCGAGCTCACCGGCATCCGCTCGGCCTTGGGCGAGCGCTTCTCGAAGCTTGTCTTCACGAGCTACCTCCTGCTCGTCCCGCCGACCTCGCTCTACCATATGTTCCTCGAGCCCGGCCTCGCGCCGGGCGTGCGTCTGTTGGGCTCGCTCCTCTCGCTGCTGATCGGCGTCCCGACCGTGGCGGTGTTCCTCATCATCGTCGTCTCGATCGAGACCGAGTTGCGAGCCCGCGGGGCGCGCGGGCCGCTCGGCTGGCTGCGGGCGCTGCCCTGGCACGAGCCGACCCTGCACGCGATGGCCGCGGCGGTCGTCAACCTGGCGCTCGGCGGCACCCTCGCGTTCGTGCTGATCCAGGAGCGGCTGGCGCCACTCTTGAGCGACACCTTCACGGTACCCGCCTATTTCCACTTCCTCACCGTGGGGACGGTGAGCCTGACCGCGCTCGCGGCGCTCGCCCACCTCCTGCCGGGTCTTCGTGGGCGAGGCGTGCCGGCTCCTCGCCTGCGCGCGGCGCTGCCCTGGCTCCTCACCCTGGGCCTTTTGATGTTCGGCCTGGCCGGGCTCGCCGCTGGCCTCACCGGCATGCCGCGGCGGGTCGCAGCCGTCGCTTATGGCGGGGCCGCACCGGCCGCCTGGACCGACCTCTCGGCGGTGATCGCGCTCGGCGCGGTCGTCATGAGCGCGGCGCTCCTCGCCTACGCCCTGCTCGTGGTGCTCGCGCTGTTGGGTGTGGGCGGGGCGGCCGCCCGCCCGGCGGTGGTCGAGGTGGCGGAGGCGGGGTGGTCGGCCGCGGCGCTACAGCCGGCCTGGAGTGGCCCGGTCGCGGTCGCGGTCCTGATCCTCGCCATGGCCGGGGCCACCTGGCTCGCGGTGCACCTCATGGCCGCCCTGCCGGTGAGCGCGACCGCAGCCGGCGGGTCGTGAGGGCGAGAGGTCCGAGGTCGCGGCGATGAGCGAGGACGGCTGGTTGCTCGGCGGGACGGCGCTGGTCTGGGCGGTGCTCGCCGCCGCCTATGCGCTCGTTCCGACGTTCCACATGCCCGGGGCGACCCTGCTCTGGGGTGCCGGGGCCCTGGTGTTCCTGGTGCTCGTGTTGGCCGTGCGCCGGGCGGAGCGCCGACCGCCCCGCTGATTGTCACGGTTCCGTCACCCTGGCATGGTCCTTCGCGCTCGCGCCGGGTTCGGCGCGAACCGAAGGCGAGGGAGTGCAGCATGTCGACGAGGCGGAGATTGCTGGCCGGCTCGGCGCTGGTCGCGGTGCTGCTCGCGGCCGGACCGGCCGCGGCCAAGATCGAGATCCAGTGGTGGTTCGCCTTGTCGGGGCCGCTCGGCGAGAAGACCGCCAAGCTCGCCGCCGACTTCAACGCGAGCCAGAACGAGTACGAGGTCAAGGCGGTCTACAAGGGCAGCTACGCCGAGACCATGACCGGCGCGATCGCCGCCTTCCGTGCCAAGCAGCACCCGCACATCGTCCAAGTCTTCGAGGTCGGCACGGCGACCATGATGGCCGCCAAGGGTGCCGTCTACCCGGTCTATCAGCTCATGGCCGATGCCGGTGAGCCGTTCGACCCGAAGAGCTACCTGCCGGCCGTGGTCGGCTACTACACGACCGCCAAGGGTGAGATGCTGTCCTTCCCCTTCAACAGCTCCACCCCCGTCATGTACTACAACAAGAACGCGTTCGAGAAGGCCGGGCTCGATCCGGCGAAGCCGCCCGCCACTTGGCCCGAGGTCGAGGCGGCGGCCAAGAAGCTCCAGGCCGCGGGCTATCCCTGCGGCTTCACCACGCAGTGGCCGTCCTGGATCCAGGTCGAGAACTGGTCGGCCTGGCACGACCAGCCGCTCGGCACGCTCGAGAACGGCTTCGGCGGGCTCGGCACCGAACTCGTCATCAACAAGACCAAGCTCGTCGATCACATCGCGGCACTCGGCGAGTGGCAGAAGAGCAAGATCTTCGATTACGGCGGCCGGCGAGGTGACGCCGATCCGAAGTTCTTCAACCAGCAATGCCCGATCTTCTTCGCCTCCTCGGCCGCCTACGCCGCGGTCAAGGCCAACGCCAAGGACTTCGCCTGGGGTATCGGCAAGCTCCCCTACTGGCCGCACATCGAGGGCGCACCGCAGAACTCGATCATCGGCGGCGCCTCGCTCTGGGTGCTGCGCGGCCACAAGCCCGAGGAATACAAGGGCGTGGCCAAATTCTTCTCCTACCTCTCCTCGCCCGAGGTGCAGGCGCGCTGGCACCAGGAGACCGGCTACCTGCCGATCACCCCGGCGGCCTACGAGCTCACCAAGAAATCCGGTTTCTACGAGAAGAACCCGGGGACCGAGACCTCCATCCTGCAGATGACCAACGAGCCGCCGACGGCCAATTCCAAGGGCCTGCGGTTCGGCAGCTTCGTCCAGATCCGCGACATCATCGAGGAGGAGCTCGAGGCCGTCTTCCAGGGCAAGAAGGGCGCCCAGGAGGCGCTCGACTCCGCGGCCAAGCGCGGCAACGAGCTCTTGCGCCAGTTCGAGAAGGCCAACAGCTGAACTTTCGGGCGGGACCGCGGCCACCGCGGTCCCGCTGGCCGCGATGCACAAGCGCGTCACCTTCCGCGAGCGTTGGCTCGCCGTCCTGCTGCTGACCCCGCAGCTCGCGATTACGCTCGTCTTCTTCATCTGGCCGGCGAGCCAGGCGCTCTGGCAATCCCTGTTGCAGCAGGACCCGTTCGGCCTCTCGACCCGCTTCGTGGGCCTCGAGAATTTCGCCCGGCTGTTCGCCGATCCGCTCTATCTCAACGCGGTCCGGGTGACCCTCGTCTTCTCGGTGTCGGTGGCGGCGAGCGGCATCGCTTTGGCGCTCCTCTTGGCGGTGATGGCCGATCACGTGCTCAAGGGATCCGCCGTCTACAAAACGCTGTTGATCTGGCCCTATGCGGTGGCCCCGGCGATCGCCGGGCTCCTGTGGTTCTTCCTGTTCCACCCGACGGTCGGGATCCTCGCCTGGCTGTTGCGGCAGGGCGGGATCGTCTGGAACCACGAGCTCGACGGCGGCCAGGCCATGCTGCTCGTGATCGTCGCCGCGACCTGGAAGCAGATCTCCTACAATTTCCTCTTCTTCCTCGCCGGCCTGCAGGCCATCCCGCGCGCCCTGGTCGAGGCCGCGGCGATCGACGGTGCCTCGCCCGGCCAGCGCTTCTGGAAGATCGTCTTCCCCTTGCTCTCGCCCACCACCTTCTTCCTCGTGGTCGTCAACGTGGTCTACGTCTTCTTCGACACCTTCGGCATCGTGCACGCGGTGACCGAGGGCGGCCCCGGCCAGGATACCACGATCCTGGTCTACAAGGTCTTCAAGGACGGTTTCATCGCCCTCGACCTCGGCGGCTCGGCGGCCCAGTCGGTCGTCCTGTTGGCGGTCGTGATCCTGCTCACGGTGGTCCAGTTCCGCTTCATCGAGCGACGGGTGCAGTACGCCTGATGGTCGAGCGCCGGCCCGTCTTCGACGCGATCGCCCATCTCACGCTCGTCCTGGGCGTGGTGATCGTGGCGCTGCCGATCTGGATCGTGCTCGTCACCTCCACCCAGCGGATGGAGGACGTGCTCTCCGCCCCGATCCCGATGTGGTTCGGCGATCGCGCGCTCGAGAACTACACGGCGGTGCTCGGCGTCGGTGTCCAGGGTTCGCACACCGGCCCGGTCGGCCGGATGATGCTCAATTCGCTGATCATGGCACTCGCCATCGCCATCGGCAAGATCACGATCTCGCTGCTCTCGGCCTTCGCGATCGTCTATTTCCGCTTTCCCGGGCGGATGCTGGCTTTCTGGACGATCTTCTTGACCCTCATGCTGCCGGTCGAGGTCCGCATCCTGCCGACCTTCGAGGAATTGAATCACGCTCCGTAGCTCCCGCTCATACTCCTCCCGGTCTGCTAGGCCCGCGCAAGGCGCGAGACACTGGCCCATGTGATAGTAAAGACAAGGCCGTTGCACGGCTTCTCCGCTCCAGCTCTTGCCGCAGGGGATCAGACGAAACACCTTGTGCAACAGCGCTAGCGTCTCTCGAACCGCCTGCGCGCTCGTGAAAGGTCCGAAGTATCGCGAGCCATCCTTGCGGAGACGCCGCGTGAACATGACCCGCGGAAAGGGCTCCCTTGTGATGACAATGTAAGGATAACTCTTGTCGTCGCGGAGGCGGACGTTAAACGGAGGACGATG